>CACYRS010000014.1 GCA_902776935.1 uncultured Prevotellaceae bacterium
ATCAAATACTTTTTCATCATATCTTCTTAAATCTTTTCGGTCTGTTTATAGATTACGATGCAAATATACGAATAAAATCAGAAACAACCTCACTTTTTTTATTTGTTCGGATTAATCTGTGGTTTCAGGTCGGCGGGAGATGCCTTGGTGTGCATATCCACCTTAGGACCGTCTTTGGTAAAGAAATCGGTGATAATCTGAGGTTGGAGGGTTATTGCAGGCTTGAAGTCATCGCTCTGCATGTATCGCAAAATAGCCTGGCGCATCTGACGGGCAACAAGACGATTATCCAGATCGGAAGAGATATCCATCGTGGTCATCAACAGCTTGCCTTTCAGCACATTAGCCTCGATGAGCATACCGAGTTTACGGCTGATATGCCAAGTGTCGATAGGCTGGATGGGAGGTTGGTAGTCCAAAGGGAGTTCCATAAGGTTCATCACTTGGGCTTTGTTAAGGAGTTCCCACCAGTTGAGGTTGCTCCAGTCGTCGGTGGGGAAATCGTATTTGAACAGCGGATGGCTCTTGTCGATATAGGCTCCTGTAGTATGAGGAGGCCGCATCTGGAACCACGACGTATTCCAGAACACAGGCAGGTAATTCTGTACCACATCCCTACCCAGACGCACCTTACCGGCTGCAGCTATCAAGACCTTACCACCTTTCTTAAGTATATCGAGAGCCTTCGTATCCAAGGTATCTGTCTGATAGATATCGTCGTAGGTCAATGTATCCTTTACCTCGGGATATACCCAGAAGTCCCAGTGGTTACGCAGTTTCCCGGCAACAAGGACTGACAATGTGAGTTTCTGCGGCCTGGTGATCTTTTCCAGTGGGAAAGTAACCTTGCCGATATTGATATTCTTGCCTACAGGCAGATTTCCAACAGAGAGTATTCCTCCGACAAGAACATTCTGGGCCTCATCGGCAATGTAATAATTATTCCGGGTATCGGATATGTCTGCATACATAGCATTATACAACTCTACCGGCACGTTAAGAGTATCCCTGTTGCTATACACAAACTTCGGGAACTTAGCAAGCGATACGATAGGAGAACAGAACTCTATCCACTCGCTGGCATCGACATATCCCTTTTCCTTCCAGTGCACATTGAGTGGTCCGATGAGAGCAGTCCCCTGTCCGCTATAGTCATTCAGGCCAAGGAGCTGGAATCCGGAATAGTCTTTTGTGCGTAAATTACGCTCGATGTCATATTTATAGCATAGTGTCTGTAATTTCCCGCTTGCCATAAGGAATTTCTCTGCCTGCGACTCCATGCCGTTATCACGCAACAAGTCACGGAATATCTCGAAGTTTCCTGGCTTATTTACTCCGTGATACTGAGATATCTCCTTAAAATCCGGGAATGCGCACCACTGGCCCTGTTCGTGGGCGATGATAGGACTGTTATTGGGCTTGTCACCTTTGTAGTTTCTGGGGAAATCCATCTCCTTATTATGATCGTCGTCAGAGTGAGGAGCATGTTTGTTCCAGTCGAGGCCTCGTGCCCCGCCCTTTACATGAAACTCCGATCCTTCATCCCATTCCCAGCCACCTCCGACGGCAGCGCCACAATAGATCTTTGAGAGGTCGTATTTGTTCATCTCCTTCACCCAGTCTTTACAATACTCCACCCATCTGCCAGCCGGTTCGTTACCCGCCGACATCATGACAAACGAGGGATGATGGCCGTATGTGTCAAGAATTCTCTTCGATTCATCGATAAGATATTGATCGACAACCTGACCGTTGCGCAGTTTTACTCCGTGATTCGACCATGATGGTGCCTCTGGCATAAGGTAGAAGCCGAGTTTATCCGCTGCAACGAAGGCTGCCTCAGGTGGACACCATGAGTGGAATCGCATGTGATTGAGGCCATATTGTTTACATTTTTGGATAATCCTTGTCCACTCTCCCTCATCCATCGGAGGGTATCCTGTCTCCGGGAAACAACAGCTCTCCACCGTTCCACGGAAATAGACAGGACGACCGTTGATGTAAATACCCCTGTCCTTGACACCTATCTCTCGCAATCCGAAGGTTGTCTCGTAATAGTCATCGCCAAAGGTGATACCCATCCTGTAAAGCTGGGGGTGGAACTCATCCCAAAGTACGGCTTTCTTCCCCAGATTAACATTAATAGACACCTTACGGTTATCTACCTCGAAGAACTGCATGAAGGTCTCTTTTTCTCCTTCAACACGCTCGATACCGACACAAAGATCAGGCAACTGATAGAATACAGACTTGGGGAATGCACCTATCTCTATCTCGACATTCACGACACCAAAGGCGACATAGGGCACAATCTTCACCTTCTTGATATAAGGTCCTGACTGTTTGGCTCTTAGCTCTATCTGGCCCACGATACCGTTCCAGTTGCCTTGAGTCTGATCTGACACGCTATGGGAATCGATACCTACACCAACATCCTTGATGCCATTATATACGCAGACCTCGATCTTATTTCGCTGACCTGGAGAGAGGAACTTTGTTATATCATACTGATGAGGTACTGAAAGCGAGTTCTGATGACCTGCCTCCTGACCGTTTATAAATATCGTGGTCTCGATATGCGGGCGTTCGAGGAAGAGAAAGATGCTCTTACCCTCCCACGACTGGGGGATATATACCATCTTACGATACCACGCCTTGCCTACATAATGACGCGAAGGGGTAAGGAAGAACGGGAACTTAAGGTTTTCCTGTGTGCGGTATTTCTCCATGTAGGGATTATAGAAATATGAAGAGTCGTAGAGTGTGGCTGTCCAATGGGTTGTGGTGCTCACCTTATAGCCCTTGTCGTTGGTTAGCATCGAACCTGGAAGTATTATCTCATCATTATACTTCGCAGAGTCGCCGATACAGAAGTCCCACAGTCCGGAGAGGTCGATATTCTCCTGAGCTCGTACCGACAAAAAGCCTATCAGACACAATGTAATAAAAAGCATTCTCTTCATACCGCAATATCAACTAAATAAGTTTACCTTATTTATAACGTAAAAAGACTCCTGATATTGTGCATGCCAAACTTTTAAGATAACGTTTACGTTATTTTTATATGAGAAGGAATCCGGAATGTCATGATTTTGTTGTAAGTTTGCAACAGAAAAAGAAACTACGAATATGAAGACCATCATTAATATTGCGATACTCTGCATGCTGACTCCCCTGTTGGCATCGGCAGCCATAGACCGTAACGCTGTTGTAAGTCGTAACAATCCTGTTATCACCAAGGCCGACACTCTCGCCTCTCTATCTGTCGGGAACGGCCATTTTGCAACCACAGTAGATGTTACCGGACTGCAGTCTTATCCCCTTGATTATAAGAACGGTGTACCGCTCTGCGCCATGAGCGACTGGGGTTGGCATCAGTATCCCAACTCGAAGAATCTGAAACCTTCTGAATCAGAGAAATCATTCGATTTCGGGCATGGTCATAAGGAGATATATGCTGTGGAGTATAAGAAAAAAGAGGATGGCAGGCATAAGGAGGCGACAGAGTTCCTAAGAGTTAATCCTCACCGGCTGAATCTTGGTGCCATCGGACTTTATCTGACTGACGAGAAGGGTAAACAGATTTCTCTTTACCAACTTACAGATATCCGACAGGAACAAAAGCTCTTTGACGGAGAGATATTGTCATCGTTCGTGGCCAACAGAAAGAAGGTAGAGGTTACCACAGGTGCTCATCCGTCTAAGGATGCACTTTATGCCAGGATAAAGAGTGAGTTATTGGCAGATAAGCGCGCCACTCTGAGACTGCGTTTCCCCTACCCCACAGGAAAACATGCCGATGATGCCAGCGACTGGACAAAACCCGAGCGCCACAAGTCTGAAATCATCTCTCAGACAGATAATCATGCAATAATCAAGCGCACCCTCGATGCTACTACATATTATATCCTGCTGCAATGGGAAGGGAGAGCTGTTTTTAAAAAGCTGGCAGCTCATGATTTCGAGCTTTCTTCATCCGATGATGCGCTCGCCATCGCTGTAGAGTATCTCCCCAGTACCCCTAGTATATCTGGTTCTCCTAGGTTTTCCTATGATTCTTATCACAACGCCGCCATTAATTTCTGGCACTCATGGTGGAATAGCGGAGCCATCGTAGATTTCTCATCCTGCACCGACCCCAGAGCCAAAGAGCTTGAACGACGTGTGGTTCTCTCACAATATCTCACTCAGATAAACTGTGCAAACAACATGCCTCCTCAGGAAAGCGGTCTGACTTACAACACCTGGTTTGGCCGCCCGCATCTGGAAATGACCTGGTGGCATGTGGTCGATTTCGCTCTATGGAACCGTCCAGAAGTGGTGGCTCAGATACTGAAATGGTATAATCAGACAGCTTATCCCATCGCCAGGAAGATAGCCGAACGACAGGGATTCAAGGGTGTAAGATGGATGAAGATGACCGATCCCTGGGCTGGTGAGGCACCATCGAACACAGGTTCGTTTCTTATCTGGCAACAGCCACACTATATCTACCTCGCAGAAGAGATATATCGTGCCAACCCCTCATTAGAGACTCTCCGCGAATATGGTGAACAGGTGGAGGCAACGGCAGAATTCATGGCAGACTTTGTGACCTACGATGCCGAGCAGAAACGATACATCCTCAAGGGAGCAACCGCCATGCAGGAGTGTATGACAAAGGATATCTCTTATAATCAGCCATTCGAACTGGAATACTGGAGTTATGGTCTCTCTGTAGCCCAGAAGTGGCGCGAGCGTCAGGGCAAGGCAAGAGTAGCTTTGTGGGATGATATCATCAAAAATCTCTCTCCACTACCAGAAGCTGGTGATATCTACACAGCAGGAATAGCCGTTGGAGCAGCTAAGGATCACGAGGCTTTCGACCCCTTCGACGCTCCGGCAAAGAAGGTAGAGACCTTTGCCGACAAATGCCGTAATGACCATCCGGCAGTTCTTGGAGCTTGCGGTCTGTTGCCTTATACCTCTTTATATAATATGGAGAAGATGAAAACCACCCTTGACTGGGTGATGAAGAACTGGAACTGGCAGACCACATGGGGATGGGATTATGGTATGATCGCTATGACAGCAGCACGTCTTGGAGACCCGGAAACGGCACTCAAGGCTCTGCTTATAGACACTCAGAAAAACACATATCTGCCAAGTGGACATAATTTCCAGACCCCCGACCGTCTGCGGATCTATCTCCCTGGCAATGGAGCTCTGCTCACAGCTGTCGCAATGATGTGTGCAGGATGGGACGGATGTGGTGATACGATGAATCCCGGTTTCCCGAAAGATGGTAAATGGGATGTGAAATGGGAAGGACTAAAGAAGATGCAATAACCCGCAAAATATAATCCCCTCGCACCTTATTAATCGGTACGAGGGGATTTTTCTGATTATTATCCTTGAAAATTACTTAGCAGGGACGCTTCTTAGGAAGTTTGAACACATCCTGAACCTCCTTCATCTGTGCATCGGTCATACCATCGGGCTCAGAACCCATGGCACGGGCACACATGTAGATATTTGCTGCCTTACAGAGCACATCAGTCTGATCGAAAGCATCCATGATGTCTGTACCAACAGCAACAGTACCATGCTTCTCCCACATCACGACATCATGGGTCTTGATTTGCTCGAGTGTAGCCTCAGCAAGATCTACTGATGATGGCAGAGCGTAAGGAACGATTCCGATACCAAGTGGTGCAAATGCCAGTGTCTCAGGAATCATAGACCACAGTACTCGGGTCATCTCGTCGCCCTTCAGGAAACGCTGGATATGACTCATAGCCACCAGTTCGATAGGATGGGTATGGAGTGTTGCCTTATAGCATGAGCCTGTCTCGAGGAGATAGTTCTGCAGAGCCAGGTGTGTTGGCAACTCTGATGTAGGAACAACATTCTCATCGGCAATAACCTCGTAAGAAGCACAGTCGTCGAGGATACGGATGATTGATCCGTTCTGCATGGGCTCCTTAGCCAGGTCACGCATGCGCTTACCTGTTCCCTTGCAATAGAAATACTTTCCTTTCAACTGAGGCAGAGTCATGCCTATCTGCTTCACTTCTGAGATAGCCTTCATGGCCTTACACTCATCGTCCATATACTCGGTGACGTTGACAGTGATGTTTCCACCGTTACGCTCAGCCCAGCCTTTCTGCCAGAGATAACCTGTTACCTCGGCAATCTGATAAACAACCGCCTTCAGTTCTTCGCGGCCTTCTAATATACTTTTCATATTAATCAATTAAATATTGTCTCCGTATCTTTCTTTTGTTATCTGATCGAGCGACTTACCACGAGTGTTTGGCATGCCCAGCAGTCCTACAATCAGCGATGCTAGCAGCAGGGCAACCATGCAGTAGGCAGCCAGAGTGAAACCTTCGCCATTGTCGCCATAGATAAAGGTGAACACCAGTCCCCATACAGCCGAGAGGCCACGAACTATGAAGAACATGAGTCCCTGAGCTCCAGCACGGAACTTGGCAGGGAACAATTCTGAACCCCAGAGGGCGTAGAACACCTGAACCGAACTACCGTTGTTTACACCCCAAAGGATGGTGAACACCCATATACCTGCAATTGTAGACACACCGCCTCCAATGATAAGAATCCAGGCAGAAAGAGCTGCTGCGAGTCCGAATACGTAGAAGAAGCGATGAGCCACCCTGTCTACAAAGAACGAGATTATAAAGGTGGTGATAACCACAAACACCCAACTAACGCTGCTCAGCATGTTTGCCATTTCGTTGCTCAGTCCACCAGCCGTTTCATAAACGTGAGGCATAAAGAATCCCATAACACTGGCTACTAGATTCCATGTAAGATAGATGGCAGCAAGGAATGCCACAGTCTTAACAGCAATCTTATTTGTGAACAGCAGTTTTATGTTATCCACAATACCGTTGTTATCCTTTGCCTTGTTGGCTGTAAACTCAGCACTCTCTTCAAGCTGTCGCTGAAGGTTCCATGCAATGAAAGCCACAACAAAAAGAGTAGCAAAAACCACTCGCGAGCTGAACACCTCTACAGTAGCCGTTGCTGCATCTGCACCAACAATACCGTGAGCCAATGACTCAACCGGACCATACAGAAAACCGCCAGGAGCAAACAGCATACCGAAAAGCAGTATAAACATCGGTCCTATACCCCACGACATCTGCGAGATACAGATATTACGTCCGCGGTTGTTAACCTCAGAGCTCTCAGAGATATAAGTCCACGATGCTGGCACTCCTATACCTACAGAAATACCTGTAACCAGAAATCCTGCCAGCAACATCGGGAAATTCACGCTCAGCATGATAATAAGCACACCAGTCATATATACCAGCAGATTGTAGGTGAATATGAACTTACGTCCGAACTTATCAGCCAGGAATCCGCCTATGATGGCGCCTATGGCTGCACCCAGTGCGTTGGCACTCAAAGCGTTAAGCCAACCAAGATGCATCTCCGACAGACCTAGATAGTTCTGCCACAGAGTAACGCCGCTGGCACCAGCCACTATAGCACCTGCATCCAGGTAATTGTTAAGAGACACTGCAAGTGTGCTCTTTAAACTTCCACTTTTAGCCATAATCTTATCTGCAAACTACGTCGCACTCTATGTTGAATATCTTTGCCACCTTCAGTATGGTGTCGATGTGATGACCTACGGCAGCAGCCATATGGTGGGTAGGACCAGCCTCACTCCACTTATTAACAAACTCACGGCAACTCAAAGAGAACTTTGTGCGCATGTTGGTATCACCGAAGGTAAAGATAGGACCATCCTCGTTTACGCCCTCGGCAGCTACGAACTTAAACACGCCATTCTTATCCTGAGTAATAGCAAGATATGTAACAGGGCCTGTGGGAGGATAGAACTGTGTGAGGTAACCGCCACCAGCCTTTCCATGGAATACAGGAACAATCTTCATCGTTGGTTTCTTGGCCTGAGAGATATCGAAATCACCCGAGCCAGAGTGACCGATAATACAGATATCCTTAGGGAAGTCGATAGAATACATCTCAGCCAGGGTACCTGTACCAGAGATAGTCTTCAGGATACTCATAGCCATGGCAACCTTCATATCGCCCTCAACGGCACATGCTGTGTGCTGCTTGATAAGCATAGAGAAAGCAGGAATAAGCATAGAGTCGAGTTTTCCGGCAACACCCTGAGCAAAACCGTCGTAGTGAGAAGCAATCATACCAAGCTTCTCGTCCTTAACCCACTGTTCGAAGGCAACGACATACTTGGCCATATCCCAAACCTTCTCGATGGTGCCGCCACCCTCAATATCGAAGGTGTCGAGGATATCCTGTGCCTTTGCCTTGATAGCAGCCTCGTCGGTGATGTTATCAGCAATAGCCCACATCTTCTCCCAATCGAACTGCTTGGTATATACGAACATACGGTGATAGAGGTTGGTCTCATCGATATAGAGGTCCATCATACCAGGATAAGGACGACCAATCTGTGCGATGTTGGTATCACGGAAACGGCGACGCACCTGAGCAGCACGACACCAGTCTTCTATCTCTGCCTGAACACCTGGATCGCCACCCTCAACAACACCTGTAATAACAGCCGAACGCTTGCCAGCACGATTCAGGTCGGCTACCATCTCTCCGATAGCACCGCATGCATAGAGCTCACCAAGCCATGTTGGGATATCGGTCTTAGCGTAGTCTGGAGCCAGTTTCTTCTGGAGGTTCACAATAACTACTGGAACATCGAGGTCGCGAACGGCTGGCAACATATTATAAGATGTACAATATGTCAGCATCTGCAGAATTACGAGGTCTACATCGGCAGCACGGAACTTATCACCTGCAGCCATCGACTGTTCTTTACTTGTCACCATACCGCCATCGATAATCTCGATAGTGTCGGGTAATGTCTTCTTAAATGCTTCATACTGAGCCTCAAACTCCGGAACGAGCTGAGGGAACTGTGGCAGGTATGCCTGAAGGGCAATTGAGAATACACCTACCTTTGCTTTAGTTTCTACTAATGGTTTTGCCATAATTTGTTTCTTTTATTTGTTTGTTGTTATTTTCAGATATTTCTCGTATGCCTTGTCCCATTCTGCCTCATCTGTTGGCTCATATCTTACGAGTTCAAGACTATTGGCAATGATTCGGCGCATATCCCAGATATCACTTACCTCTCCTGCAGCCTTAGCCTGAAGCATGATGTTTCCTATAGCCGTACCCTCCTGAGGACCAGCCAGTACAACAGCTCCCGTAGCATTGGCAGTAAACTGGTTCAGATATTTGTTCAGACTGCCACCGCCAATAACATGCAACACCTCGAGTTTGAATGGAGCAAACTCCTTCAACCACTGGAACACCTGCTTATATCGCAGAGCCAATGAGTCGAAGATACAACGGCATATCTCTGCCGGTGTTTCTGGCACAGGCTGATTAGTCTCGCGGCAGTACTGCTGGATAGCACCTATCATCGATGTAGGAGCAGCAAACAGTTTGTCATCAGGATTGATGATAGAACGGAAAGCCTCAACCTGCATTGCCGATCCCTGCAATTCCGGATGCGACAGCTTTCTTACTTCCTCAGGCCATTCCAGACGACAACGCTCATAGAGCCACATACCACAGATGTTCTTCAGGAAACGGGTTGTTCCCTCTACTCCACCCTCATTGGTGAAGTTGCGTTCATAACTAAGGTCATTGATGATGGCATCCTTTGTCTCGATACCCATCAGACTCCAGGTGCCGCTCGAGAGATAGGCAAACTGTTCGTTCTTTGCCGGGACAGCAGCAACAGCCGAGCCTGTATCATGACCGGCAACAGCTATCACAGGTACTGCTCCGAGTCCTGTCAATTCTTGTACCTCTTCGGTAAGCACTCCAATCTGTGTTCCCGGCATCACCATCTTACCAAACATAGAACGTTTGAGTCCCATCGAAGCCAACAGCCGTTCGTCAAGCTGCTTGGTACGTGGGTCGAGCAACTGTGATGTTGAAGCAATGGTATACTCGCATACCTCCTTACCTGTAAGCATCCAACTCAATGCATCAGGCACAAAGAGAATCTTCTTGGCATGATTAAATGCACTGTTATCCTCCTTCCTCATAGCATAGAGCTGGAAGATGGAGTTGAAGTTCATCAACTGAATACCAGTGACACCATATACCTCTTTCTGTGAGATGACATTCTTCAGATAGTCATCCATCGCTGCGAAGGTGATTGGGTCACGATAGGCTCGCGGATTCCTGAGAATGGCATTGTCCTTACCGATAAACACGAAGTCAACGCCCCAGGTATCAATACCTATTGAGGTAATCTCCAGTCCCCGGCGGGCAACTTCCTTCAGTCCCTTGATGATTTCAAAATAGAGGGCGAAGATATCCCAGTAATAGTGTCCTCCCTGGATAATGAGGTTATTAGGGAAACGTGTCACCTCCTCAAGTTCAAACTTATCTCCGTTGATACGTCCGATAATCGTTCTACCGCTCGTAGCACCCAGGTCTACGGCAAAGAAATATTTATTATTACTCATATACTATATTTTGTGGATTCTCAACTTTTTCTGGCGATTTCTCAAACACCAATGGTTTGCCATCAATAACAAAGTCAATGAGTTCGTATTTGTCTGATGTCTTCACGTCGTACTGCGTCTCAGCGTCTACCTGAATGTTACGCATCGTGATATTGTTACAACGTGACAATGGCATATCATCACGTTTCTCGGGTTTGAAGAACTGACTCCATGGATGAATAAAGAGGAAACGCTTGCAATGACCGGTGATATTCTCCACCAACACATACTCATAATGCTGAGGGGTATCAGGACGCATCTTCAGCCAAAGCACTCTATCAGCTCTCTCTGTATAGCAGTTACGAAGGATCACATTTCTGTCGTGCAAAGACTCAGATCCTAAAGTCAGACAGCCATGCACCTTACCATAGTGACAGTTCTGTATCAGAATGCGCTCACAGGCGCCATTAGTCTCGTCTTTATCTGCCCAAGTTCCCTTGCCACCTTTCAGCACAACGGCATCATCATTTACATGCATAAAACAGCCGTTGATAAGCACATCTGTGCAGGCATCAATATCGATGGCATCCGATGAAGGAGCTCCGCGTCTTGGCTCCGGTGCCCAGATTTCCTCTGTAGGAGCGTAGATATAGCAATCCAGATAACGCACATGATCGCTCTTATAAACATGATTAGTCCAGAAAGGCGAGTTAATAAGATGCACATCCTGCACAGTTACATTCTTAGAATTAGAGATGTATGTCAGTCTCGGACGCTGGGCATCTTTATTTGTACACTGCGGGTTCCACTTCCTGCGAATCCAGAATTCTCGCCAGTAATTAAGTCCGTTGCCATCGATGGTTCCCTTACCGCTGATAGTAAAACCATCTAGTCCGTCGGCATTAACGAGTGCAGAGAAATAATTACAAGTCTCTCCCTCTATACGCGTCTTCAGTATTGGAAAATCAATGATATGGTCTGAGCCCTTGAGCCGTCCGATGACGTGCAAGTGTGTTCCTTGCTTAAAGAACAAACCTCCTGAAAGGAATGTACCCTCAGGGATTACCACTACTCCTCCACCCTCCTGGGCAGCACGGTTAATGACTGCCTGTATGGCTGATGTCTGAATGATATTTGAGTCATTTTTAACTCCGTAGTCGGTAATAACATACTGACGACCGAGGGTAGCAACGTCCACCTTCGTTGTGTCCTTGAACCACGCATCCATCACAGTGTTGTCAGGCCATTTCTCAACAACAGCTTTCTTCTTAACCTTTGCTGTTCCTGAAATAAGAACCATTGAGAACAGCAGCAGAAAAATCTTTCTCATCTTCGCCTTTTTTGTTTATTAGCAACAGTAATTTGTTATTTGTGCACAAAGTTACGCAATAATATCAATATAAAAGCATAAAAATCGTTCAAATAGTTTCCAAAATGTACGAATTATATTAATTTATGAAAAATAGTACGGATTTGTTATTGGTTATTCCGTCATTTCTTCGTATATTTGCTGACGAATTCAAGACAACTTATCTACTTAAACATTAAACAACAATCGTTTATGAAAGAATTGAAAATGTACATTAACGGCCAGTTCTGCGAGAGCTCGAACGGCAAGTGGATTGACGTATTAAACCCATCAACCGAGGAGGTTATCTCCCGTCAACCAGAAGGAACCATTGAAGATGTAAACCGTGCTTTGGATGCAGCCCGTGCTGCTCAGAAGGCTTGGGCAAAGACTCCAGCTATCGAACGTGCAGGCTATCTGTTGAAGATGGCAGAGGGCATCAAGAAGCGTGAGAAGGAGTTCACAGAGATTATCATGCGCGAACAGGGTAAGACCCGTACCTGGGCCTCTATCGAGGTAGGTGCCACTATAGCTTATTTCGAGTATATGGCAACCTTCGCACGTCATATCGAGGGTGAGATTATCCCTTCCGACCGTCCTAACGAGACCATCCTGCTCACCAAGAAGCCTATCGGTGTGGTTGCAGGTATCCTGCCTTGGAACTTCCCATTCTTCCTCATCGCACGTAAGGCAGGTGCAGCGCTCATCGCTGGTTGTACCATCGTTATCAAGCCTTCTCAGCTCACCCCAGAGAACTGTACTGAGTTTGGTAAGATTGTCGATGAGATTGGTCTCCCCGCTGGTGTTATCAATATCGTGACAGGTAAGGGAAGTGTCATTGGTAACGAGATGGCCGGTTCACCTAAGATTGACATTGTAAGCGTTACTGGTTCTGTTGGCGCAGGTGAGAGTATTATGGCTGCTGCCTCAAAGAATATCACAAAGGTATCTCTCGAACTTGGCGGAAAGGCTCCTGCCATCGTGATGAAGGATGCTGACCTGGAACGTGCTGCTCAGTGGATTATAGACAGCCGTATCGGCAATAATGGCCAGATCTGTAACAACGCAGAGCGTGTATATGTTCAGAAGGAGGTTAAGGAAGCCTTCACAAAGATTCTTGTTGAGAAGATGAGTGCTGTCAAGGTGGGCGATGTTTGTGCTGACGAGAGCGTAGACATGGGTCCTCTGGTAGAGGCTCGTGCTCTGGAGAGCGTAACAGAGAAGGTAGAGCGCGCTATCAAACAGGGAGCAAAACTGCTCTGTGGCGGCCATCGTGTAGGCGAGAAGGGATATTTCTATGCAGCTACCGTTCTTGACAACTGTACCCAGGACATGGACATCATCCATGAGGAGACATTTGGCCCTGTAATCCCACTTGTAGAGTTCACAGACCTCGACGAGGCTATTAAATATGCCAACGACTGCGAGTACGGTCTTGCATCATCAATCTTCACCAAGGATTTGAATGTTGCAGTAAAGGCTTGTCGTGAACTGGAGTTTGGTGAGACCTACATCAACCGTGAGCACTTTGAGGCTATCCAAGGTTTCCATGCAGGTGTGAAGAAGTCTGGTATCGGTGGTGCCGACGGAAAGCACGGTGTCGACGAGTATCTCGTTACCCATGTGACATACCTTGACACTTGGGAAGATATGTAATAACAATAATCCCCGCCGTCTGGCGGGGATTATTATTTTAATCCAGATGGAACACCTCGACGAGAGGTATTGTTACAGGTGAGTTATCGGGGTTAACCTCCATGATGTCGGCCATCATGTCCCACCATTTCTGGGTTATAGGATCTACGTTGGCAGTATCCTGAGAGTTGCCGTCACCAGAGCACTCCTGATATCCGAAAAGGATATTGGTCTCTTTGTCCCAGTAGATACTGTAGTTGCTTACACCGCCATCCTTTATCATCTTAACCAGTTCTGGCCAGATTTCCGCATGACGCTTCTCGTATTCCTTCTCGCAGCCGGGTTTAAGCTGCATCTTGAATGCAAAACGTTTCATCGTTATTTTATTTTTGATTTCAGATATTTCGCCAGAGGACTGTTATTAGCCTTCAGACCCTGAGCCACGCACTTGGCATTGATCTTGGCTCCCAAGAGCGATGTGTGGGTATGGTCTTTCTTGAAGTATTTGTTGGCTTTCTCCTTACTGCCACACTTCTTATCGTAGAAATCGGCTGCGAGGTTATGCAGGTCGACAAACTCCACACCGGTATCCTTGACCACCTGACGATACCATACGCCATACGAGTCGTTACGACGTTCCATCTTTCCTTCAGGCCACTCATTACGCGGTGTCAACGATACAAGAATTGGCGTTGCACCTTTCTCACGCACATCCTGGATGAACTTCTTCAGATACCATCCGAAAGAGAACACTACCTCGTATGAGCCTACCTGAGTATTGCTCTTCAGCTTCTTGTCGATGACATTCTGTTTCGTTAAGTCCTCCTTTGCAGCCTGCATGCGATAAACATGGCAGGTATCATCGGCTGTGGCTATGGCTCCACGATACTTTGGTTTGTCGATAGGACTGATATCGTTATGTCCGAACTGTATCAGCACGAAGTCACCTGGTTTCAGACTGTTATACACTTTCTCCCATCGGCCCTCATTAAGATAAGATCTGCAACTGCGACCTGCCATTGCTGCATTGACGATGTCTATTTTAATCTCGTCAAAGACAGTGTTAGCCACAGATCCCCAACCCCACATGTCGTCTTCATCCTTATCCTTATTCTTAACGGTACTGTCGCCAGTAATGAATACCACAGGCTTACCATCAGTACGAGTGATGTCATATACGGGCAACTCCACATTACGCATCATAGCTTCCAAAGGATTAAGTGCTGGATTATGGCTTGCCATAAGTCCTTCTGCAGCAGAACGGGCATTCATCATAGCTCCGAACCTGCTTGTATGAATCTTGTCCAGGAAGAAGTGGTAATCAGTCTTCCAAGATCCATACTTATCGAGTTTCTGTGCAGATATTTCATTGAGGTCTATAAATGGTACCCCTTCTTCTGCAGCTACCTGCATCTGCCACTGAGTGTGAGGCTTACGGATAATCTTGCCTTTTTCATCGTAGGCATTACGAGGTGTCAGAGACATCAGGATAGGATAACCTCCCTGAGCCCTTACATCATTAATGTATTTACGCATATAGCCTCCATAGGTATATACCGTCTCATGCTCACCGGTCTCCTTGATAACGACATCAAGGGTTTCATCACCAACGCCGGGGATACTTGCCCTCGCACGCCCCTCGTCGTATGGACCGTTATCGTTATGCCCGATAGAGATAATCACCCAGTCACCGGGACGGATAGCTTGCTTTATCGGTTGCCAAAGTTTATTATAAAAGGTACGGCTGCTCATACCGCCAAGAGCCTGATTCTCAACAGTAATCTTTGTTGGGTCGAAATATTCGTGGGCATAGTATCCCCAACCCCACTGACCGTTATTACCATTACCCAGTGTACCGGTGCGCATGGTAGAATTGCCTATCAGGAACAATACAGGGTTGTTACCTACCCTGCTCGACCCGGGAACAGGTCGTGCCGTCAACGCCTTTGCAATACTGTCGGGAGTATTATCAACTACACCATTGATATCCTTAGGAGCCTCTGCCACCTGTGCCTGTGCGCTGAGTACCACAGAAGTCAACAATAAAAACAATATTCTTTTCATCTTTTCTATTTAAATTTCTTCATTAAATGGAGCTGCGTTTACACAACGGAGGTTCTTTTCTAACTGTGCCGTAGAACTAGCACCCACCAACACAGAAGTTACCCCCTTCTGATGCAGAATCCAAGCCAAGGCCATCTCTGCAAGTGTCTCACCACGACTTTGAGCCACCTCATTATAGTCACGCAGTTTCTGAAGCAGATCAGGTGTAAGCATCGATTCCTTCAAGAACTTACCCTTCGACATGCGTGAGTCTTCAGGTATACCGTTAAGATAACGATCTGTCAACAATCCCTGTGCAAGTGGCGAGAATGAGATAAAGCCAATACCTTCTTCTGCACAGAAGTCTAAGATACCCTCCTCCTGTGGTTCACGATCAAGCATATTCAATCGTCCCTGATAGATAAGCAGAGGGACATCACGCTCTTTCAGATATTTTGCAGCAAAACGTGTAGCATCCAGTGGCCAACGAGAGATTCCTATATAAAGAGCCTTGCCTTGACGTACTATATCCACAAGTGCCTGGAGGGTCTCCTCCAACGGTGTTTTCGGGTCATAACGGTGGCTATAGAACAGGTCTACATAGTCAATCTTCATACGCTTCAGGCTCTGGTCGAGACTTGCTATCAGATATTTCCTTGAGCCCCAGTTGCCATAAGGTCCAGGCCACATGTCGTATCCGGCTTTTGAAGAGATAAAGAGTTCATCGCGATATGGACGAAAATCCTCATCCATCAGTTGTCCCATTGTCTCTTCAGCCGAGCCATAAACCGGTCCGTAATTATTAGCCAAATCGAAATGGGTAACACCATGATCAAATGCATAATGGGTTATCTCGCGACTTCGTTCATATGGGTCAATACTACCAAAGTTATGCCAAAATCCGAGACTTACCTTCGGCAACAACACTCCTGAACGTCCACAACGCTCATATTGCATTCCATTGTCATAGCGACTTTTGTCTGCAAAGTAATTTTCCTTCATCTTTCACATCAGTTTTAGTAAATCGATGCAAAGATACACATTTTATCTGTATTATAGTTCATCTATAATACGAAAAATAGGATAATTGTTCAAATCCAGTACTATCCTACAGATAACTTCTATTCGATATTAAAGAGTTTTATGAAACCCGTCATGGTGAGGACCTTTTGGACCTCACCTTTTACGTTTTTTAACACTAACTTACCACCTTTGGCAGCACTTTCCTTTCTCAGTTTAAGCATTCCTCGCAAAGCAAGACTGCATACATATTCCAGATCATTACAGTCAAGCACCACCTGCTTATCGAGGTGTTCCTCAAGCGGTTTGATATCTTCTAGAAACTGTGAAGCCTCGTTTGTATCAAGCCATCCATAGAGAGTGGCTACATAGATACCGTTTTGTTCTTTAATCTCAATATTCATAATGTTATGGGTTTAGCGGGGTTAAAGGATAGATAATATTAACAATAAGTATGTTGGCTGCCAGAATGATGAAGTTCATCAACAGGCCTATGCGCATAAAATCACTGAATCGATAGCCTCCAGGGCCATACACAAGCATGTGGGTAGGCGAACCGATAGGTGTCGCGAAACTACTGCTAACGCTGACCATCAGAGCTATAAGGAATGGATATGGCTCATAGCCAAGTTTCTCTGCAGCCTGATACATGATTGGGAAGAACATCGCTCCTGCTGCCGTGTTAGAGATAAACTCAGTGATAAATGTTCCCACCAGACAGATTGCTGTCATCACCACAATAGGATTAGTGCCGCATACATCGAGGATGCCAAATGCCAGGCGTTCGGCAATACCCGTTTTCTGGATGGCGACGCCCAACACAACCGAACCAGCAAATACCATAAGTATCTCCCAGTTAATGGCTTTCATGGCCTGATCCACATTGCAGCACTTAAATATAAGCATAGCCATCGCAGCGAGGAAGGCGCACTGCAGAAGTGGTATGACATTAAGAGCTGATAGAACCACCATCGCAATCATGATTGTTGTAGAGATAAGCGTTTTCTTTCCAATATTTGGCACCTGGGCAGAGTCAAAGAACTGCAGCTGTGAGGACAAGCGCTCTGTGTGAATATTTACATTCGGTGGACATTCGAGGAGCAGGGTGTCACCTGCCTGTAGTATAACCTCATGTGGTGACTCGTCGATACGCTTACCTTTGCGGGCAACAGCTACGAGAATCATGTTATTCTCTTTTTCGAACGAACTGCCACCTATTTTTTTGTTGATCAGGCTGCTACCGAAGTTTACATAAGCCGTACGTAACTGACGGTCATTGTCTATCTCGCTCATTGTAAACACATGGTGATCTGCATTAACCAGCCCATGACTCTTCTTCAGATCGAGAATCTCATCAATCTGTCCTGCAAACACAAGACGGTCACCACCCATAATAATTTCATCATCCGGAACAGGAGAGGTGACATCGTCATAGTGCAGGATCTCTATCAGACTACCTCCGCGTACATCCTTCAATCCAGCCTCAGCGATGGTCTTGCCTATGTTGTTATTGTCGGATGGCACCAGTAACTCAACAGTATAGTCTGATGTTGACTCAAAGGCTGCCTCAGGTGCCTTGCGATCTGGCAACAGCTTACGCATGGCAATTATTGAAAGCACACCTATAAACAGACAGAAGAGACCTGGGATAGTAGTAGCCAACACGTTCATGGCTATGCCGGTATGTTCGGCGTAAAGACCTGAAATAATCAAGTTCGGTGGTGTTCCTATAAGGGTACAAACGCCTCCCATTCCAGAAGCGTAACTCAGTGGGATGAGCAACTTTGAGGGTGATACATTCAGTTTCTTCGACCACATCTTTACGATACCCACAAAGAGAGCCACTACTGTGGTATTACTCAGGAACGAACTAAGTGCTGCCACAGGAAGCATCAGTCGGATAACAGCTTTCGAATATGAATTTGGCTGTCCTAACAGATGTTTAACTATCCACTGCAAGACACCGGTGTGCGTAAGACCAGCAACTACGACGAAGAGAACACCAATGATTACTACTGACGTAGAACTGAAGCCCGAGAAAGCCTCTTTGGCATTAAGCACCCCAGTAACGAAGAGGATAGAGATGGCTCCGAGGAAAACAAGGTCGGCACGGAGCTTGGTGAACAACAATACGGTGAACATTGTGAGCACCGTAGCAATGGTAATCCATGCATAGAGGTTAAAACCCCAGAAAATGATTGATTCCATAAGCATTTATCAATTAAATGTATTCAAATTCTTTGTTAGAACCAGTCGGTTATAGCCGTCGGAAGTACGCTGATACTCTACTGTATCCATAATGGTGCGCACCAGATGGATGCCGAGGCCTCCTATAGCACGTTCGTCAAGTTCGGCATCAATGTCGACCTCCTCGTGCTGGGTGGGGTCAAAGGCTGCTCCATGGTCCTTGATTACCAATATCAACACATCGTCTTTAACGTCGGCTGTCACTTCCACATGACCTCGCATACCTTTCGGATAGGCATAGTTGATAACATTGGCCACCCATTCCTCAAGGGCGAGGTTCAGGGTCTTGGCGGTTTCGTCGTCGATACCATGCTCACGACAGACGGAGAAGAAGAAGGCACGCATACGAGCTACTTCCGTCATCTCGTTCTTCATGATGAGTCGACGCGAAGGGTCAACACCTGGCTCCTGAGCCGTACCGTGTCGGAGAAACAGCATCGTAAGGTCATCACTCTGTTCTGTACCATCAGCAAACACGCTGACATGCTGCTTCAGAAAGTCGATAACCTCGATGGCTGAAGCCTTACTGTTTTTCTCAACGTCGTGGAGCACACGCTGCTCGCCAAAGAGTTTTCGGCTGCCGTCGTTAGAGAAGTACGTAGCTTCCGTCAGTCCGTCAGTATAGAGAAGCAGCGCACTACCTGGAGGGAAGTCTACTTGCTGCTCATCGTAGTTATAGCGATCCTCAACGCCTATGGGAAGGTTTGTCTCCACTTCTAAAAGACTGCATTCTCCCTCTGTTGTAATCATCACAGGGGCATTGTGTGCTGCATTACAATAAGTGAGGTAGTGGGTCTTCATGTCAAGCACACCCACAAAAACAGTCACAAAGACGTAAGAATCGTTAGTAGAGGCAATAGCGTGGTTCATCTCACGCACAATGTTGGCTGCACTCTGGTAGTTGCCCGCGAGGTTACGGAACAGCGTTCGCGTTACAGCCATATAGAGTGATGCCGGTACGCCCTTGCCAGCCACATCGCCTATGATAAAGAAGAGCTCATCGCCCTCGATGATAAAGTCGTAGAGGTCGCCACCTACTTCCTTTGCAGGGGTCATCGAGGCAAAGAGGTCGAGGTCCTGTCGCTGGGGGAAGGATGTGGGAATCATACCCATCTGGATGTCGTGGGCTATTTTCAGCTCACTCTGTAGCCGCTCCTTACTGGCGGTAGTTGTCTGCAACTCATTGATATGCCTTTTCAGTGAATGGAGCATATATTCAAACGAGTTCCGCAACTGCAAAAGTTCATCCTCAGAATGTATCACAGGTAATGGTGTATCGAGATTTCCCTCTGCTATACTTACAGCAGAATCGGTAAACTCTTTCAACGGCTTCACCATCTGATATATCGCTCTTGTACAGAATATGAACAGCGATGACAGACCTATGATAAACACTATAGCGCCGTATTTCACTATCTGGTGAGTCAACGGCAGTGTCATACTGTCGCCTGTAAAGTAAAAAAACAAGGCTACAGCCACTAAGAATACGGTTGCTGCTATACCCATGATCCTAAAACTGAGTCTTGCAGCAAACGACTTCTGGTACGCGAGGTCGTACTTGTATTCGAAGTTCGGATTCTCTACCAAGGTCTGTTTTTTGTTTAATATTCTGTCTGCAAAGATAGTATTTTTATCATATAAAAACAATTTTCTACGGAGATTTTTCACTTTCTCCGTAGAAAAAACTATAAAATAAGGTCACTTGTACAAGTAAGAGACCAGAATCGTACAAATCAGATCTCTATGAGTTTGCCGTATGCAGAAGCTGAACGAGAAGAAGCAACGCTTCATGGAGGAGATGGTGATCTGAGAACTTCACACCACCCTCCTGCATGTAAGGCATGTGGCAGTTGACGCAGGCAGCAGGATCGTCACCTACAAAATAAGTATGTGCGCGAAGTAGATACATAAACAATCCGCCCAAGCCAACGATGACGCCTGCGAAGACAAGAAGTCCAACTTTTTGCCTGTATGAAAACAGCTCTTTCCAAACTAATATTTCTTTTAAGTTCATAAGTAGATCACCCAAAAAGCATGAATACCAACTTCGATTTCAAAGACAAATAGAACTATTTTACCATTATTTGAATAAAAATTATAAGATAATTATTAAAAAGGGCATACCTTTGCAACTGTAAAAACCAATCAGACTTATGATAAGAAAAGAACTGGCAATAATCCTTTTTGTAATAGTATGTCTGGGAGCACAGGCTCAGTCAGGACTCAACAAACGACAGTTTGCTAAGTACTGGCAGGTGGAGTCCGAATCTCCCGAATACAGAGTAACTTTTCTTGGCGACACCTGTGAGATTCTGTCTCCTAAAGGACTAACCCTCTGGCGCAAGGAAAAGATGAAGAAAGGCATGACGGTGGAATACGATGCCTGTGTGATGGATAAAGGTAAGCCAGGAGACCGTCTTAGTGATATGAACGCCTTCTGGATGGCATCAGATTCTCATGCGAAGGATATATGGACAAGAGCAAAATGGAGAAACGGGATTTTCCTTAGATGTTACACGTTGCAGATGTATTATCTGGGTTATGGTGGCAACCATAACGCCACTACACGATTCCGTAGATACGACGGTGATGAGACTGCCGTTGATAACATCAACAACCGACCAGCTATCTTAAAAGAATACACTGACAAGGCTCATCTGCTGAAACCAAACAAATGGTATCACATTAAGATAGAGAGTACCATCGAAGGCCGTACTAGATTCTATATCGATGGAGAATGCATCGTGGATTATCTTGATCCACAACCATTAGAGAGCGGATGGTTCGGATTCAGGACAACACTCTCAAGAACAAGAATTACAGACTTTAAGTCTTACGACACGCCTCACCACAACATTAATAAGGCAGACGTACCACTTCACTGGGTTGGTGGTACAAGCAACGGACCTGTATGCTTTGGTATCCCCTTTTCTGAGGGCGAGTTAAAGGACGTTTCTCTGCTCGCCTTATCCAATAATATACCTACCGACGCCTGGGTGAATGCAAGATGGGCGGACGGTTCTGTAAAATGGGCCGGACTTGCTGCTGTGGTGCCTCAAGGAATCAAAGACATAAGTGTAAAACGCATCAAGCAAAGAACCAAATCTGCATCACCATGGGTATCATCCACCAATAATCAAATCATTGTTAATACAGGTAAAGTTGTTGTTTATCTGCCAAAGAAAGGCAATACACTTTTAGACAGCCTGTGTTTGACAGACAAACGCATCGGAGGTCCTGCATCATTGATAGCATCTGCTAATAATAACACATTCATTTCACAACTTAACAAGGTGGAAATAGAACAGAGTGGACAAGTCCGCACAGTGGTCAGGATGGAAGGTGTTCACCAAAGTAATGATAAATCATGGCTACCATTCACTGTAAGAATTTATTTCTATCGTGGCAGCGAACAGATACGCCTCGTACATACCTTTATATATAATGGTGACGAGCAAAAGGATATGATCGGCAGTCTGGGCGTACGAATGAATGTGCCCATGCGAGAGATGGTATATAATCGTCATATAGCCTTTGCTACAGATAATGGTATCTGGACAGAACCTGTCCAACCATTGGATGGACGAAGAATACTGATGATAGGCAATGACCGCAACCTACAGGCTGAACAGATGGAAGGCAGACGAATACCGGATTATGAGGCCTTCGACGAGAAGAACAGATTGTTGCTGGATCAGTGGGCAAAATGGGATGGTTTCAGGCTATCGCAACTGACAGATAATTCATGGTCTATTCGTAAAAGGGCTACTTCACAAAGTCCTTGGATAGGTACTCTTACAGGAACCCGGTCACCTGGTTTTGCCTTTGTGGGGGATGTAAGTGGAGGTTTAGGTGTCGAACTTAAGGATTTTTGGCAGTCATATCCTTCTACAATAGAGATTAATAAGGCCCGCAGTAGCGAGGCTGAGTTGAATCTGTGGCTATGGAGTCCTGAGTCAGAACCTATGAATCTGTGTCATTACGATACCATAGCGCATAACCTGAATGCAAGCTACGAGGATGTCCAGGAGGGTATGAGCACTCCATATGGTATTGCGAGGACCAGTGTCCTTAATATTATAGCATATGATAAATATCCAGGACAGCAAGTGCTCTCGACAGACATCCGTATTACAAGCAATGATGCCCGTCTCTTGCCTACCCCCGAATATCTTCACGAGAAACGGGCATTTGGTATATGGTCGTTACCAAAAGACTCATCCGATAAAGTTGAACAGCGCCTTGAGAGATATATAAAAGCCTATCAACATCATACCGAAAAGTACAAATGGTATGGTTTCTGGAACTACGGCGACATCATGCACACCTACGACAATGAACGACAGGAATGGCGATACGACGTAGGAGGGTTCGCATGGGACAATACAGAACTTGCCACCCCGATGTGGCTGTGGTATAACTTCCTCCGCACCGGACGACATGATATATGGCGTATGGCAGAAGCAATGACTCGTCATTGCAGCGAGGTTGACACATACCATATAGGTTCGTTTGCGCCATTGGGTAGTCGTCATAACGTCACACACTGGGGGTGTGGTGCCAAGGAGGCACGTATCAGTCAGGCGGCATTCAACAGATTCTACTATTACCTGACCAGCGACGAACGTACAGGTGACCTTATGCGAGAGCAGACTGATGCCGATACCCTACTCTATCATCTCGACCCTATGCGACTGGCTGAGCCTCGCAGTCAGTTTCCATGTAATGCTCCAGCCCGACTACGTATAGGTCCTGACTGGCTTGCCTATGCCGGCAACTGGATGACAGAGTGGGAACGTTTCGGAACAGAGAAATACAAGAATAAGATCCTGGTAGGACTTCAGTCTATCACCTCGTTACCAGACGGTATCTTTACTGGTAATCTGGCGAAAGGCTACGATCCTGCTACAGGACGTATCTCTTACGACGGAGATCCATCCATACGCTCTACCAATCATCTGATGACTATCATGGGAGGGTTCGAAGTGATGAACGAGTTGTTGCCGATGGCGGATGACAAAGCATTCAACAAGGTATGGCTCGACTTCGCACGCCGTTACAAGCAGATGGCCCGGGATATCCGCCATAGTGATTTCCCTGTTCGCAGATTGGAGGCTTATGCAGCCTGGAAGGATCGTGACCCCCAGCGTACATCAAACGTCTGGGACGCATTATGGAAGCATGGTGACAGCACTTCTAACACCAACGATGCTGCCCTATGGAGTCTTGATGCCATATATATGCAAGAGGTTCTTTTGAAATAGCGAATAACAAAATAAACAACAAATGAAAATGAAACTACTTAGACCATTAATCCTACTGGCAGCGATATCCTTCAGTATTGCAGTGAATGCCGTAGAGCGCAAGAAGTACAACTTCAACAGTGAGTGGCGATTAGCCATTGGTGATTTTAAAGAGGCAGCAGAAGCTTCATTTGATGATAGCCAATGGCAACAAGTGACACTTCCCTATGCCTTCAACGGCGATGAGGCATTCAAAAAAGACATCGTTGATCTTACCGACACAATCGTATGGTATCGTAAGACTTTCGAGATAAAAGATTACAATCCGAAAGACCGAAAACATTTCATCGAGTTTGAAGGTATTCGTCAGGGAGCTGATTTCTATCTCAATGGACATAATCTCGGATTTAGTGAGAATGGTGTGATGGCCTGTGGCTTTGACCTGACACCTTATATTATAAAAGGTAAAAACGTGATTGCGGTACGTTGCGACAACAGTTGGCAGTATCGCTCACGAAAACATAACAGTCGCTATCAGTGGAATGACCGTAACTTCAATGCCAATTATGGAGGTATCCCTAAGAATGTGTATCTTCACGTTACGGATAGGCTCTATCAGACCCTGCCACTTTATTCAAACCTCGGCACAACGGGCACTTATATCTATGCCTCCGACTTTGACATCCCAAACCACAAAGCAGTGATTCACGCTGAATCTCAGGTAAAGAACGAGGATTCTACCCCCCGTTCATTTACGTTATTCGCCAAAGTTCTTGATGCAGAAGGTAAAGAGGTTGCTCATTTCAATGGCGACAGAATCACCATGCAACCAGGCGAGACACGTATCGTCAAAATTCAGGAAGAGGTTAAAGGTCTTCACTTCTGGTCATGGGGCTATGGTTATCTATATACTGTCAAGACATTGCTGAAGGCCGATAACGGTTCAAAGATTGATGATGTCATCACACGTACCGGTTTCCGCAAGACCAAGTTCGCTGATGGTAAGATCTGGCTCAACGACCGAGTGTTGATGATGCATGGATATGCACAGCGCACCTCTAACGAGTGGCCTGGTGTGGGTATCTCTGTCCCTGCATGGCTCAGTGATTACAGCAATGACTTGATGGTAAAGTCGAATGGCAATCTGGTGCGCTGGATGCATGTCACCCCGTGGAAACAGGATATCGAGTCGTGCGACCGTGTGGGACTGATTCAGGCCATGCCCGCCGGCGATGCAGAAAAGGATGTCACTGGTCCTCGCTGGGATCAGCGTACAGAACTGATGCGCGATGCCATCATCTACAACCGCAACAACCCCTCTATCCTCTTCTATGAGTGCGGCAACGAGAGCATAAGCCGTGAGCACATGTTGGAGATGAAAGCCATCCGCGATGAATATGACCCTAATGGCGGACGTGCCATAGGCTCTCGTGAGATGCTTGACATCAACGAAGCAGAATATGGCGGTGAGATGTTGTATATCAACAAGTCGAAGAAACACCCTATGTGGGCGATGGAATACTGTCGCGACGAGGGACTTCGTAAATATTGGGACGAATATAGCTATCCCTATCATAAGGAAGGCGATGGCCCGCTTTATCGCGGCAAACCGGCTACCGACTATAACCATAACATGGATCAGTTTGCCGTAGAGATGGTCCGTCGTTGGTACGACTATTGGATGGAACGTCCAGGAACAGGCACTCGTGTATCTTCCGGTGGTGTAAAGATAGTTTTCTCTGATACCAATACCCACCATCGTGGCGAGTCTAACTACCGTATGAGCGGTGTCACCGATGCTATGCGTATCCCAAAGGATGCTTTCTATGTTCACCAGGTGATGTGGAACGGATGGGTAGAGCCTGAGGCGACCCAGACCTATATCGTAGGGCATTGGAACTATAAGAAGGGAACTGTAAAACCCATATATGTAGTATCAACAGGCAACGAGGTAGAACTGTTCCTTAATGGAAAATCATTAGGCAAGGGCAAGCAGAGCTATCGCTATCTTTATACCTTCGATAACATAGCCTACGAGACTGGCACTCTTGAAGCTGTGGCTGATGATGGCAGTCGTTACAAACTCGAAACAGCCGGCGAACCCTATCAGCTGAAACTCACAGCCATAGAGAATCCCGAAGGCATGAAGGCCGATGGTGCCGACATGGCGCTCTTCGAAGTAGAGGTGTTAGACAAGCAGGGACGCCGTTGTCCTCTCGATGACCGAATGATCCACTTCGAACTCTGGGGCGAAGGAAAGTGGATAGGCGGCATAGGCACCAGAAACAACAAGGAGATGCAGCGTCCTGACGACAATCGTCCTGCCGGTCTGCTTGATGCCGCAGCAACAAAGAACGTTTCAGACAATTACGTAGGTGCTATGAACCTCCCTGTGGAGTGTGGCGTCAACCGTGTGCTTGTCCGCAGTACGGTAAACGCAGGTGACATCAACGTCTCCGCCTATGCCGAGGGTGTTAAGCCTGCATACATAACAGTGAATAGCGAAAAAGTGAATAGTGAAGAGTGTCTGCCACAATTGTCGTTGAAAGGACGCCTTGAGCGCGGTGAAACACCTCTTACCCCATCTTACACCGAAAAGGCGAAAGAAGTGAAAATCATATCTGCCAAGGCTGGTTATGAGTCAGACAATGCATCACGCAGCTTCGACGACAATGAACTGTCGGAATGGAAGAACGACGGTCGGCTCTCTACCGCATGGATCAAGTATCGTCTGGAGAAAAAGACTGTTATCGATGACATCTGTCTGAAACTCACTGGATGGCGTCTGCGCAGTTATCCTCTTGAGATCTACGCTGGCAAGACCCTCATCTGGAGCGGTGAAACAGAACGTAGTTTGGGGTACATTCACCTCAAGCCTACCAAACAAGTCAAGACCAACGAGATCACAATCCGTCTTAAAGGTGCCGGCAAGGACAAGGATGCCTTTGGAGGTATCGTGGAAGTTGCAGAGCCTGCCGCTGGCGAACTCGACCTCTTCAAGGCTAAGAACGGTGGCGAAACGAAGAGTGAGCTACGAATAGTAGAGATAGAATTCCTTGAGAATCTAAAATAAAAAGCAGAAGTGATGGGCCTGGGCTCATCACTTCTCTTTTTTATACTGACTTGGTGACATACCGAAATGCTGTTTAAAGCATTTATTGAAATAAGAAGCATCTTCAATACCTACGCGATAGCTTATTTCTGAGATATTAAGTTCGCCTTCTTCTAATAACTGGGCTGCAAGACGCATGCGCTCTGCAATAAGCAACTTGTTAGGCGACTCACCTGTCAGTTCCTTCACCTTACCATAAAACTTGGTACGTCCCATCTTCATCATCTCTGCCATCTGGTCGACACTGAAGCTGGAATCGCTGATATGCTGGGCTATGATAGTATTTATCTTCTCCAACAGACGTTTATCTGCCTTTGAGGTTATAAGCAAAGTAGAATCAGCTTCTGCCTGTTGATTGTCCGAATAATGGGGACTGGTTCCCTGACCCGTCGCTTCAGCAGGATCATGTGCCTGTCCACGTGATTCAGTTCTCCGGTTCCATTTTATCAGTTGGACGATACGAGCAATAAGGATATGGTAGTTACACGGCTTTACCATATAGTCATCAGCACCGGATTCGTATCCTTTTATCTGATGTCGCTCATCGTCAAGGGCTGTAAGCATAATGATTGGGATATTTCGCAGAGTATCCTGTTGCCTGATCTTCTTAACGATATCATATCCACTCATATCCGGCAACATCACGTCACATACAAGCAATGACGGAGGTGATGCCAACAATCCATCCAGTCCGCTCTTGCCATCGGTATAGCTGTCGACAATGAAATATACACCAATCTCGCTCTTTATCTGTTCCAGCATATCGGTGTCGTCTTCGATGATTGCAATATGATGGTCGTTAAGAGCCTGAGGCTGCATCTCAAGAATGGTCTGCTCCAACAGTACTTCCGACTGTTGAGGTTTCTCTATTGCCGTAACTGTCTTGTAGTCTTCGGCCTCATAAGAACTCTCATCATCAGGAAATGAGAACGTAAATCTTGAGCCGCCCAAAGATTCTGAGCGCCGATATGTCAGGCTTCCTTTATGCGTCTGTGCCATTCTATAAGCGGTATACAGGCCGATTCCCATTCCTCCCTGTGAGGCATAGCCATGCATAAACGGTTTGAAGAGTTCTTGCTCTCGGGTGGAGTCTATGCCATGACCGGAATCCTCAACAATAAGCTGTAACTGTCCCTCATCTCTCTTCAAGCGGATACTGATGGTTCCATACTGTGGTGTATACTTAATGGCATTGCTGAACAGATTATAGGTAATCGTATCCAGGATATGACGGTCGAACACTGTCTCGTATTTCTTGTCGAAAGGGGTATATGTGAGTGAGAGCTCCTTTTGCTGGGCGGCATTCCAGAAATCCTGGTATATATCACGCACAAAACCAACGACATCGCCTTTCTCAATACCCAGACGCAGATTGCCGGTATTGATTTTCCTGAATTCCATTAGCTGATTAACCAGTTGAGTCAACCTTCTTACACCTCGTTTGGCAGTCTGGATAGGTTTCTTCTGGGTGTTACCCTCTTCATTAAGCTTATCAACAGCTCCTTGGATGATAGCCAATGGTGTACGGAACTCATGAGCCACCTGAGTGAAGAAGTTGGCACGGAACTCCGATACCTGTTTGTCAATCTTCATCTGCTGGTGAAGTTTAAATTCCCTGCGCTTATGACGATATATAATACCACCCACACTACCTATCAACGCAAGATATATTATCCATGCCCACCATGAGTTATACCATGGTTCTCGAATCCTAATATTCAGCGTTGTCACCTCGTCATTTTCCCCTGATTTCAAATAGAAAGTGTATCTGCCTGGTGGCAGGTTACCATAGTCTACTGAGTGTTGTGTCGAGGGCTCTTTCCAATCCCTGTCTATTCCTTTCAGGTAGTACTGATAGGTAGCCCTTTCTGTTGGGGCAAAGTCAAAGCTGGAGATATAGAATTTTAGCGAGTTTTCATTATAATCCAGAACAATGTCTCCACTCATTGTACGCAAATCCTCATATTGTTCATCATTGAATATCGACGTTCCGTTTATCTCTATGTTGGTTATAAATGCCTTTGTTCTCTTATTTGCTACAACATGCTTGCCGCCGGGGTTGATTACCGTTATACCATCATGTGTACCAAACAACATCCGTCCATCATCGAGAGTGATGGCACAATCGTCAGAATAGATATTATTGAGCATGGTAGTACCTACCTGAAAATTCGCAGGTTTCATCGTCTTGACATCAACAAACGTCATAGCCTCATCGGTACCAGCCCAGATATTTCCGTCTTTATCCTCGGCCAAGGAATGGATGTTGTTACTCGACAGTCCATGTTTCGTAGATAGTATAACAATATCTGCTGACTGGTCTTTCAGGATACATCTTACCAAGCCCGTACCAACACCTCCTGCCCATGTGCTACCGTCTTTTGCAGTCAACAGACAGACTATATCATTTGATGTCAATCCATCTCTGATACTGATATGTCTGAAAGAGTCGTTTGTGATGTTCTTCTGCTTGGTGTCAGTATAGTAAATGCCATTATATGTGGCAACCCATAATATTCCTTTTTTGTCAATAGCCAAGGAGTTTATTCTACTTTCCGATGTGCTGCTGGTCAGGAAACCCTTTTCTTTTCTCTTCCCATTTTCTTTATACGCCATCACCAGTCCTTGTTCCCATGTTGCTATCCATGTGCGCCCCGTCTGGTCGCTGATACTGTCGGTATGCACAGCATTAGAGGCAATTGTTTCTGTTTGTACGATATTACCATTTTCAGGAAATAGCCTGAACATCTTTGTACTTTTCGTGCTGACAATAATACTCCCGTCCTCTTCTTTGAAGAGGTTTGTAATATAATTAGTCTTTTCACCTCTATTATTAGGATCGGGCAGCAGAATGGTGGTATTAGCCAGGTCGCTTTGGGAAATCCTTACTATACCGGCATCTTCCTGACCAATCCAGATATTACCATCTCGGTCCTGATGGATATTTATAAGATAGTTTGAGTTGATTATCGGGTGCTGGTCATTGGCAGAGTAGTGTTCCGTCTGTCCGATCTTTGGATCATATATAAATAGGCCATTGCCATAGGTGGCGATATAGAATCTGCCGTCATCGCCCTTGATGGTGGCGAAGTTGCGTTTGCGGGCAACATTATATCCGCTGTCGTGTATAAGATCGAATGCCTTCACATCTCCCTTTTGAGGAAACAGCCAAAGCTTTCCGTTTCTGTCCGACACCCATATATTACCATCTATCTGGTCTAATGCAATACCGTAGTTCATCTGCCATGCTACGGGTTTCTCGAATTTCAAGGTGTTACAGTCCATCGCTATTACTGACGTACGAGTCATTACAATCCATTTGTCCTGCCATATAAAGTTGCCGTTAATTCCTCCCATATTCCCGAATTCTGCAGGAACGGATGTCAGACCCACCTCTTTTCCTTTTAGATTATAGATCAGTACACGGTTGTCTCTCGTCAGGAAGAAGCATCTGTCTTTCCATGAGTTCCACGTCATAAAGTCACCATCCTTCACTATCTGTACGAACTCATTTTTATCATCGGTTCTAAGCAGGCCATGGTCTGTAAGTGCCCATACATGTCCCTCGGCATCGGCACGCAGTCGCTTGATACGGCTTTTTGGCAGACTTCCGTTTCCCCTGGTATAGTCCCTGCACTCGAACTTGCCATTACGATATGTCACATGGCGGATGCCTGCCTTAGCCTCATACATCCAGATACCGTCTTCTTCTGTAATAAAACGTTCGAAGGTTTTATGAGGGTCACACGCACCATAATAATTAGTAAAGCTTCCTCGTTGAAGGTCATAACAGGCATAGTTGAATGTGGCAGTTCTTATCCACATCAGGTTGTTCTTCTCATCCAAATGGATGGTTCCCACGTTTCCTATGGTATGATCGTGACCATTTCCCAAGGTCTGTAGGTTCATAAACGAATAGCCATCGTAACGACAGAGCCCATTAGATGTACCCAACCATATATATCCGGTTTTATCCTGTATCATATCGTTGATACGGTTGGATGGTAGTCCGTCACGGGTAGTGATGCTCCTTCCCGTCAGTTTTACTTCTGCCATTATTCCTGTCGACAAAAACAGGAGCATGAGCATTATAACTTGCTTGTATTTTAGTTTGTAGAATGCCATAATTAGTCTGTTTCGGTGCAAAGGTATGCAATTTTGGACAAATATCCAAGAGTTTGAACAAAAAAACAACTTTATTAATAATGTAAGGATTACTTTTGCAACCGAAAACCGACGTGAGTCGTTCTACTAAAACAAATCATCCATACTTAGTTAAATTGGTTAGTTAGTTAATATTAGTTAGATTAGTAATTTTGGCGTACAAATAGGTATTTAGTTTCCAAGGTATAAGATTGTTGAAGGTACAAAAAGAGAAAAGAGAACATTATTAATGTAATTATAAACAATTAAGTTAAACTAACAAAAGTGTATTTATGAAACTAAAGCTAAGAAGAGTCTCACTGACTTTAATGATGATTCTGCTTGCTACGATAGCGTCTGCACAGTCAGAGCTCCGTGGTGTAGTAGTGGATCAGGAAGGTGAGCCTGTGATTGGTGCCAGTGTTTTGGTAGTAGGCGCGAAAGTTGCCACGGGTACGGTAACGGACTTCGATGGTAATTTCATCCTGAAAGCAAATCCTGGTACTAAGTTGAGAATTTCTTTCGTAGGCTACAAGACAGCAAACGTGGAAGCCAAGAACGGCATGCGCGTAGTGCTGGAAGAGGAAGCTACCATGCTGAAAGGCGTGGAGATTGTGGCTTATGGCGTTCAGAAGAAGGTGACGGTAACTGGTGCTCTCTCGAGTGTGAAGAACGAGGATCTGACCCGTACACCTGTATCTTCAGTTAACAACGTACTCGCAGGTCAGCTCTCGGGTGTGACCACCGTACAGTACTCTGGTGAGCCTGGTAGCGATGCTGCCTCTATATTCGTTCGTGGTCAGGGTACATGGGCTGACTCCGCTCCACTTATTCAGGTTGACGGTGTTGAGCGTACCATGGGTGATATTGACCCTGAGGACATCGAGAGCATTACCGTACTGAAAGATGCGTCTGCCACAGCCGTTTTCGGTGTACGTGGTGCTAACGGTGTAGTACTTATCACCACCAAGCGTGGTCAGGAAGGCAAGGCAAAGATTGATATCACTACATCTTTCTCTGCTCTTACACCTACCAAAATGCTTGAACTGGCAAACTCATATGAATATGGAACATTCTTCAACCAGATGCAGCGCAACGATTTCGACTTCTCTTCAGGTGAGACATTCACCCCGATGTTCTCAGACAAGCTCCTGCAGAAATTTCAGGACGGCAGCGATCCTATTCGTTTCCCAAACATGCGTTGGAACGAGTATATTTTGAAAGATGTAACGCTCCAGACTAAGCATAACATCAACATAAGCGGTGGAACAAAGTCTATGCGTTATTTTGTCAGTGCAGGATTCATGACCCAGGGCGGACTCTTCGAAGAGTTCGATGGCGATGATTTCCACTACGACTATCGCTACAACCGCTTTAACTATCGTACCAACCTCGACTTGGATGTTACACCTACCACTACTCTCTCCTTCAACGTAGCTGGTACAGTAGACAACGCACAGAAGCCTCGTACCAGTCAGGGCGCATCAGGTATGATTATGGCCATGACTCAGTCTACCCCATTCTCAAGTCCTGGTATCGTTGATGGCAAACTTGTAACAGCAGCTACAGATTATACAGACATCACCCTACCTTTCATTGGCGGTAGCGCTATGACCTATTACAGCAGTGGTGGTACTGGTGGTTTCTATAAGAACAATAACAATAAACTCCAGATGGACCTCCAGCTTCAGCAGAAGCTCGATTTCATCACCAAGGGGCTGCAGCTTAAGATCAAAGGATCGTACAACAGCAACTTCTATGAGCAGAAGGGTGCTTCTGTAGGTCGTGCAACTTATACTCCTGTTATTCAAGATAATGGAACAATTCTGTATCGAAAGGATGGCGAGAATACTCCTCCATCTTACGAGCAGTCTACCTCCAAGGGCCGCGACTGGTATTTCGAGGCCCAAATGAACTATAACCGCACTTTCGGAGAGCATACTGTAGGTGCACTCGTGCTCTACAACCAGAGCAAGGAGTACTATCCTTCAACCTACAGCGATATTCCTCGTGGATACGTAGGTTTGGTAGGTCGTGTTACTTACGACTGGAAGAACCGTTACATGGCTGAGTTCAACATAGGTTACAATGGTTCAGAGAATTTCCACCCCGATCACCGGTATGGTACATTCCCTGCAGGTTCTATCGGATGGGTGGCCAGCGATGAGCCTTTCTTCAAGCCTTTGAAAAGCGTGGTTAGTTTCTTGAAGCTGCGTGCTTCATGGGGTCTTGTAGGTAACGATAAGATTGGTGGTAGCCGATTCATGTATCTGGCAGACCCATATCTCTACAGCACAGCTATGGCTGCCCGTAATGGTTATGCCTATAACTTCGGTATCGAGAATTCTACTCTCTATCCCGCTTACTATGAGGATGTAAACAACAAGAATAACCCCGACCTCACATGGGAGAAGGCCTTCAAGCAAGACTACGGTGTTGACATTAATTTCCTCGACGATCGCCTGCGTGCTACATTCGATTACTATAAAGAGCATCGTACAGACATCCTGCTACGCGACTATACAGCTCCTGCTATAGTAGGTTTCCAGCCTCCTTACTCTAATCTTGGTATTGTCGACAGTTGGGGTTGGGAGCTTTCACTGAAATGGAACGATAAGATCGGTAGCGATTTCCGTTACTGGGCTACTGTAAACATCTCTCATAACCAGAACGAGATTATCGAGAAAAAAGAGGCCCCACTGAATAATGAATACCAGTACGAGAAGGGACACCGTATCGGCTCTCGTTATATGTATCAGTTCTTCCGTTACTACGATGCCGACACTCCACGTCTTTACGAGGAGACCTTCGGACAGCCATACCCAAAGCAGCTTGTTGACTTGAAGGATGGTGACGCAGTATTTGTTGACCTCGATGGCAATGGTTATATCGACGAGAATGATAAAACCCGTGATTTGGGATATACTGACGACCCAGAGTTCCTGGCAGGTCTGAATGCCGGCTTTGCATGGAAAGACTTTGAGTTCAACATGCAGTGGACAGCCGCTTGGAACGTATCACGTGTTATCAGCGACGTATTCCGTTATCCGTTCCTCGATCGTACTACTAAAGATCGTGGTGGATTGTTGAAGTATCATCTTGACAACACATGGAACCCAGAGAATCCTGGTCAAGACTACGAGTACCCACGTGCAACATGGACCAATGGTACTACTAATAACTATCAGGACTGCGCTCTTTATGAGAAGGATGCCAAGTACCTCCGTCTGAAGACTTTGATGATAGCCTACAACATGCACTTCCCATTTCTTAAGAAGTTGGGTATCAACCGTGCACAGCTGGCTCTCAGCGGTTATAACCTGCTGACCTTTACTCCTTATATCTGGGGTGACCCCGAGACTCGCGCAAGCTCATCTCCTTCTTACCCACTCCAGAGAACTTACACAGCAAGTCTGAAACTTAATTTCTAAAGAGAAATGAAACTTAATATTAAAAATATAATAGGTGTAGCCCTGCTCTCTTTAGGTCTGGGCGCCTGCACCGATACCGTCAAATTTGGCGACAGTTTCCTTGAAAAAGCTCCTGGTGGTACGGTTACTGCTGATACAGTATTCAATAACCCGGAGTACACGCGTAACTTCCTGGCTGGTATTTATGCTACGCAGTATTATAATCTGCCAACAAACTCAACAAATAGTGCTCCTCAGTGTCAGAACTACTGGAAGGGAATGCCCGATGCACTTGGAGATGATTTCCATCTGCTGTTCAACAATACCACCGTATTCGGTAAGTACTACAATGGTTCGCTCACCTCTGCTATCGACGGCAATAAGAACGGAAACATCTATCCATATACTAACGAGTATATTTGGGAAAATATACGCCACTGCTGGATACTTATAGAGAATGTGGACAAAGTGCCCAATATGACAGATGCTGAGAAGGAACGTCTTAAGGACGAGGCTCGCTGTCTGATGTCGTATGCATATTTTATCGCTTTCCGTTTCTATGGCGGACTGCCTATCATCCGCAATTCATTCAGTGGTTCAGAGAGCAGTTACGATCTTCCACGTTCAAGTGTGGAGTCTACCGTGAACTACATTGTTGAACAGCTCAACACCGTAATCTCCGGCAACCACCTGCCATGGGCTTATAACGACTCTGAGGCAGCTGCCGAGACTGGTCACTGGACTCTTGCTGGAGCTATGGCTCTCAAGTGTAAAGTGCTGGCATTCGCTGCATCTCCACTTTTCAACGACGCTCAGCCTTACTATGCAGGCAAGTACACAATGGAAAATGACACTTGTGTATGGTATGGCGGCAGCAAACCTGAGTTATGGCAGCAGCTTAAGACTGCATGTGCCGACTTCTTCGCTAAGATGAACTCAAATGGTCACTATCATCTGGTTCAGCCTCTTGGAACAACTCAGGAAGACTACCGCTATGCTTTCCGCAGTGGATACATTCTGCAGAACAGCCCTGAGGTACTGCACAGTGTTCGCCGCAGTAACAACTCTCATGGTAACGACTACGGTTGGTACAACCTCGGATGGGGTGGCAAGGCTGATGGTAGCGGTGGTAACGACCGTTTTGCATACTGCCCAACTCAGGAGTTTGTTGAGCGTTTCCCATGGGCAGATGGTACTCCATTCGACTGGGACAAGGCTGAGAAAGAAGGCAAGCTCGACCAGATGTTCATAAAGGGCGATAGCGTTAAGGGCCAGCAGCTGCTGCAGAACATTGTCTTTACCCGCGACCCACGCCTCTATGAGAGCGCAATGGTTAATGGCGACCGCCAGACTCTTAACTGGGGTGACGGACGTGCTACTGGTGCAAACTGGGAAATGTGGGTAGGCGGCACTACCGTTGGTCAAGCTCCAAAGACCAATTCTGGAAAATATGGTACAGGCTACCGCATGCTGAAATACGTTGTTGGCGAGGTTATGCGCCGCAAGAAGCCACAGTGGAACGCCATTATGCTTAGCGATATCTATCTTACTTACGCCGAGGCTCTGCTTCAGGCCGACAATAACGCTACAGAAGCGATTAAGTATGTTGATGCCGTTCGTGCACGTGTGGGTCTGAAAGGACTTGTTGAGTGCAATCCCGACAAGAATCTCACCTCTAACAAACAGGCTCTGCTCGATGAGATTATGCGTGAGCGTAACTGCGACCTGGCATTCCAACTGGAGCGTTACTTCGATATGATCCGTTACAAGCGTGCCGACCTCTTCGAGAAGCCTCTCCACGGCCTGCGCATCTATCGTCTTGTTAAGGATGGCGACAACTGGAAGCGCGAAGAGAGCCAGTGGTACAATACTCGTACCAAGCAGAAGGAGGGAACTCCAGGCTACTTCGAGCCTTCTCACTTCGACTTCGAGCGTTTCCAGATTACTACTGGTGCCCGCTATTGGTGGACTAACGGTTTCGATCCTAAGTGGTATCTGCAGCCATTCCCAATCACTGAGGTTAACAAGGGCTATGGACTGGTTCAGAATCCTGGATGGTAATTCATTAATTACAATGAAAGATTAAATTAAAGAAGAATATGAATAAAAGACATATATTTGTGCTATCCCTGCTTGCGGGACTTACCCTGCCAGTGATGGCTCAAGAAGAAAATCAGGAGCAGACAGACAAGTTCCTGGGTCAGACCATCGACGTGGGTGCCGACAAGGTGCTGACACGCGAGGAGTCTACTGCTGCAGTGTCGGTAATCACATCCGACAAGACTGACCGTCGCAGTGCCAAGAACATTGGCAACAGCATTATTGGTGAGGGCAACGGCCTTATCTCTCTGCAGAACGGTGGCCGCTATGCCGCACAGAATCCCACCTTCTATGTTCGCGGACTCCAGACATTGAATGGCAACAACTCTCCACTCATCCTTGTCGATGGTATCGAGCGTGACATCACGTCTATTGCTCCTGAGGAGGTAGAAAGCGTAACCATCCTGAAGGATGCCGCTGCCGTGGCTCTTTATGGCTATAAAGGTACTAATGGTGCTGTTAACATCATCACAAAACGTGGTAAGTATGAGAGCCGTAGCATCAAGGTGACCTACGACCATCTTTTCAATTCAATCGTTAACAAGCCAAAGTTTGTGGATGCCTATACTTATGGTATGGCTATCAACGAGGCACGTATCAACGATGGCCTGACAGCACGTTACAGCGCTCAGGAACTCAACGCCCTGCGCGACGGAACAAAACCTTACCTCTATCCTAATGTAAACTGGGTGGATGAGACATTCCGTGATAATGCAATGACCAACAAGTATAACATCGAGTTCACCGGCGGAGCCAAGAACTTCCGTTATTACACTATGGTAGACCTTATCTCTGACAAAGGTTTTGTTAAGAATCCTAACGAGAACGAAGGCTACTCTACTCAGGACAAGTATGTTAAGGGCAACCTCCGCATGAACCTTGACATCAAGCTGACTCCGACTACAGATGTACGTGTCAACCTGCTCGGTGTACTCCAGGAGACATCTCGCCCTGGTTCACAGGCAGACCTATGGGATATGGTTTACACCGTTCCTTCAGCAGCTTTCCCAATCAAGGATGAGAATGGTGTTTGGGGTGGTAGCGACACATGGGCCGGAACATCTAACCCTGTTGCTCAGAGCATCGGTGCTGCTTACTACAAGAACCACAGCCGTTCGCTGTTCTTCGACGTTACCCTAAAACAGGACCTCTCTTCATGGATCAAGGGTCTGAGCGGTTCAATCCGCGTAGGTTATGACAATACTTCAAATATCTACGAAGATCACTCCAAGACTTATGTTTACAGTGTAAACGCTCCTTCATGGGCTGAAGGTGATGCAGAACCAACCGTGAAGACTGCCACCTACGGCAGCGACAGTACGATGGGTACAGCAGCAGCCGTAAACACTTTCTCTCGTCGTCTGCACTTCGATGGCGGTTTCGCTTACGAGAACACATTCGGCCTGCACGGTATCTACTCACAGCTGAAGTGGGATTATGAGTATGAAGATCCTGAGGGTCTAAACAACACTATCTATCGTCAGAACTTCACATGGTGGTCACACTATAGCTACGACAGCCGTTATCTGGTAGACCTTGCACTTGTATACAGCGGCAGCAGCCGTCTGGCTCCTAGTACAAAATGGGCCTTCTCTCCCACCCTCTCTGCAGCATGGGTTATCTCTAAGGAGCAGGTTATGGAGGACATAAACTGGGTTAACTTCCTCAAGCTCCGCGCCTCTGCAGGTATCATCAATGCCGACTATCTGCCAGGCGACAACGTTTGGACATACTACGCTCAGCAGTATGCCACCAGCGGTGGTACATATCCATTCGACAGCGGTTGGAACTCTGAGTTCGGACGCACATATCTCGGACAGATGGCAACAGCTAATCCAACTCACGAGAAGGCTAATAAATTCAATATAGGTATCGATGCCAAGCTCTTAGATGGTCTCGATGTAACCTTCGACTACTGGATGCAAAGCCGCAAAGATATCTGGGTATCAGCAGCTGGTAAGTATTCTGATGTCCTTGGTATGGACGCACCATACGAGAATGCAGGAAAGGTTAACAGCCATGGTCTGGAGCTCGGTCTCGACTACAACAAGACCTTCGGTGAGGTGAAGTTCAACATCGGCAGTAATTTCATGCTGACCAAGAGCAAGATCAAGGAACAGCTTGAGGAACCTCGCATGTACGACAACCTCGTTCAGACTGGCAACCGTGTGGGTCAGATCTACGGTCTTGAGGCTATCGGTTTCTTCACTTCTGAGGCCGACATCGCAGCAAGCCCAACTCAGACATTCTCTACCGTTAAGCCCGGTGACATTAAGTATCGTGACGTAAATGGTGATAACATCATCGACGCTAATGATAAGGTTGCTATCGGCTACAGCACCACATGCCCAGAGATATTCTATAATTTCCACCTCGGTGCAGAGTGGAAGGGACTCGGTATCTACGCTATGTTCCAGGGCACTGGCAACTACAGCGCCGTGCTCAATACCAAGAGTATGTACTGGCCACTGGTGGGCAACACCAATATCTCTCAGTATGCTTACGACAACCGCTGGACCAGCAGCAATCAGGATGCCAAGTTCCCACGCCTGAGCTCTCAGAGCAATGCCAACAACTATCAGACTTCTACTCTGTGGCTGGCCAACCGCTCATTCATGAAGCTCCGCAACCTGGAGGTTTACTACAACCTTCCAAAGTCACTGCTTGAGGCAACGAAGATTGTAAACGGCGCAAAACTCTATGTACGTGGTGTAGACCTCTTCTGTATCGACAAGCTTGACGAGAGCGATCCTGAGGCTTATGGCATCAATCCTCTAACCAAGAGCATCGCTTTGGGTCTGAGTGTTACTTTCTAATTAAGAGTTAAGAGTTAAGAATTAAGAATTAAGAGTTATGAAACTGAATAAAATAATCATCGGTGCCTTGGCTACGTTGGCGTTGGCTTCTTGTAACGACCAGATGGAGTACAAAGAGTACAACATCTACGACAAGGACTATATCACCAAGAACTTCGGCAATGTAGGTGGCTTTATGACCGATATCTACAATACCGTAGAATACGACTTCGGCAATTACTCCGGTGGTGCCATGCAGGCATCAGCTACCGACGAGAGTATGTACAGCAAGCTGGGTAATGCCATCGAGGACTTCTATAATGGTGCCTGGAGCCCGTCAAACGCAAAGGGTTCTATCTGGAGCAGCATGTACTCAGGCATCAAGGTGTGCAACCATGTTCTTGAGCAGATGCAAGGACTAACCTTCGACGAGTTGGTGCTTAACAAGGACTATACCCAGCAGATGCACCGCTACCAGAACTATCAGTACGAGGCCCGCTTCATGCGTGCCTACTTCTACTTCGCTCTGGTTCGCCAGTATGGCGGTGTGCCCCTGGTAACTACAGAGATCAGTGCTGAGGAGGCCAACAGCATTGCTCGTAGCTCTGCTGACGATATCTTCAAATTCATTATCGATGAGTGTAATGACATTCAGAATAAGATTATCGCCGATTACAGCGACCTTGGCGACTATGCACTTGGCACCGAGGAGAGTGGACGTGCAGATAAGCTTGCCGTTCTCGCCCTCAAGGCCCGTGCTGCCCTCTACTGGGCAAGTCCCCTATTCAATGCCAGCAATGACAAGGAGCGTTATCACACAGCAGCTACTTATACCAAGGAACTTCTCACAGCTGCCGAGACTCGTGGTAAGGGACTTACTGCTAATTATGCCGACCTCTGGGATGCTGCAAGCTTCAACACTTCTACTATCATGAAGGAGATTCTGTTTGGCCGCCGTTATTATAAGAGTGCCTCAGGCGATAACCTCGTTGAGACCAATAACTATCCTGTTGGTATCGAGGGTGGTGCAGGAGGTAACTGTCCTACACAGAACCTCGTTGATGCTTATGACATGAAGACCTCAGGTCTCTCTATCAACGAGACAGGTTCTGGCTACGACGCAAAGAATCCTTATAACGACCGTGACCCACGCCTGGCAGCTACAGTAGCTGTAAATGGCGACCAGTGGCCCACCTACTCAGGTGCAGCCAAACTTGAGACCTTCCAGGGTGGTATCAACGGCGAGCCTCTCACAGGTGCTACACCTACTGGCTACTACCTTAAGAAACTCTGCAACGGTGCCATCTCTCTGGCCAGCAACTCTAAACTCAAGGAGTCACGCCACACCTGGCTGACCTTCCGCATGGGTGAGGCTTATCTGAACTATGCTGAGGCAGTATTCAAGTATCTCGGAAGTGCCGATGCTACAAGCGTAGAGTTCCCGATGTCTGCTCGTGACGCAGCCAACAAGACCCGCCAGCGTGCCGGTATGCCAGGCCTTGCTTCAACAGGCGACTTCTGGACCCGCCTCTGCAACGAGCGTTTCGTAGAGCTTGCCTTCGAGGGTCACCGTTTTTGGGATGTCCGTCGCTGGAAGGAGGCTGACAAGTACTTCAAGACTATCACAGAGATGAAGCTCACCAAGAATGATGATGGCAGCATCACTTATACTCGTCAGAACGTTTCCCGTCAGTGGAGTGAGAAGATGTATCTCTTCCCTATCCCACAGACGGAACGTATGAAGAATCCCAACCTGACACAGAATCCCGGATGGGAGTAAATGCGTTAGTTTAACGAGAAGGCCCGTACCTCACTTCCGAGGACGGGCCTTTGTCGTTTAGATAGAATAATAATTCATATATTTGAACAATAATGCTATGTCATCTTAAGGAATAACATTAACTTTGCACCAAACTTAAAAACGAATCGAGATGATAAGAAAAATATTCATCGTAATTATGTTGCTGCCTATAAGTCTGATGGCGGCTAATACAACAGGAGTTTACAACGTTAAAGACTATGGTGCCAAGGGCAACGGTAAGGTGTTGGATCATGAGGCGATAAACATAGCTATCGAGGCAGCAAACAAGGCTGGAGGCGGACAGGTTTATCTGCCTTCCGGAGTCTATCTCTGCGGCAGCATCAGGATGAAGAGTAACATAGACCTGCACCTCTCAGCGGGAGCAAAGATTCTAGCGGCTCCTGCAGAGATGAAGGCATACGACAAGAGTGAGGTGTTCGGCGCTCCTGAATATCAGGACGGCGGACACACCTACTTCCACAACTCTCTCATCTGGGCTGAGGGACAGCACGACATCAGTATCACAGGACGCGGCATGATTGACGGCGAGGGATTGACAAAGCGCGACACCGAGAAGGCAGGCAACGTGCAGGGCGGCTCTATCGGAACTGGCGACAAGGCCATAGCCCTGAAGCAATGTCGTAATGTGACTATCCGCGACATAACCATCTATCGTGGCGGACATTTTGCTATCATAGTTACAGGCTGCGAAATCGGCACCATCGATAATGTTACCGTCGACACAAACCGTGACGGCATAGACATAGACTGCTGCAAATACATCACGGTTAGCAATACAAAGGTTAACACGCCTAACGACGATGCCATCGTGCTGAAAAGTTCGTACGCGCTGAAGAGACCTGTACCCTGCGAACACATACTGATAACAAACTGCATAGTGACGGGCTATAAGCTTGGCACATTCCTCGACGGAAGCTATGTGCCTGAGAAGGTGAACTGGGTGTGTGGGCGCATCAAACTCGGTACCGAAAGTAATGGCGGTTACCGCAATATTACCATCTCAAACTGCACCTGTATGTGGAGCTCCGGACTAGCATTCGAGGAGGTTGACCAGGGGCGCATGGAGAACATCGTGGTCAACAACATCTCGATGAGCCATGTTCACCACTACCCTATATATATAACCACAGGCTGCCGTAACCGCGGACCAAAGGAGCGCACAGAAGTTTCATCGGCTCGCGATATATATATCAACAATGTGATAGCCGATGATTGCGACTCGCTGGCAGGTATCATCATCACCGGCATGGAAGGTTATCCCATCCGCAACGTGTCGTTGAGCAATATCCGCATACAGTATCGCGGTGGTGGAAAGAGAGCTACCAAGCCTTATCGTGAACAGGGCACCAACTATCCAGAACCCCGTTGGGCAGGTCCTACCCCCGCCTACGGGCTCTTTGCCCGCCACGCCGACGGCATCCGCCTGCATAACGTAGAGTTCGAGCTTATGCGCCCCGACGAGCGCCCCGATATTGTTCTCGAGGATGTGGTAAACTTTAAAAGCGAATCGAAATGAAATATGCATTATATCTTAGCATGCTGTTTGTGTTAAGCGCAACAGCTCAAACAAAAGATGATGGGCCCACTATGGGCTGGAGTTCGTGGAATACCTACCGCGTGAATATCTCTGACTCTCTAATCATGCAGCAGGCCGATGCGATGGTGGCGAAAGGACTGCACAAGGTGGGATATAAGTATATAAATATCGATGACGGCTATTTCGGAGGGCGCGACCAGAAATCGAGAAGACTGCTCATTCATCCTACGAGATTCCCAAAGGGATTGAAGCCTGTTGTGGAACATATCCTGCTCTGAACCTGAACCTGAGTTCTCGCTGCCTGAGCCAGACTGGCTTCCGGAGTCCTGAGAACCAGAGCCCGAGTTCTGAGATCCGCTGTTACCTGAATCCGTAGATCCACTCTCTCCATGAGCCGCCTTATACTCTGCAATAGCTGTAGCTATAGGCTTCAGGGGGGTCACCTTCTTCTTCTTTCCATCCACAGTCACCTCCTGAGTGTCGATGATGTTACGGAACTCGAGTGAGCAGTACTCCTCCTTGAATCTACGAGAGGTTATGTTCTCGTCCTCCACACCGTAGGGTAGGAATCGGATGTGGACACCCTTCACAACATTGTTGGGATCAGCACCTTCCATCGCCGGGATGTTCAACAGAGGTTTGTCAACATCACATGTCGGGAGGAATGTTCCCAGAGGATCGAGACGCACGGGCACACCCTGGCTGATGAGTTCTGGCAGACACTGGGTGATCTTCTTCAGCACACCCTCGATGAGGTCGAGACCGTAGATACTGCCGTGATCACTCATGTGCTTGGCCAAGCCTCGCAGGGTCAGAGTGGTGTGTGTGTCAACTTCGGGATAGTACTTGCCGTATCCCGCATTTTTGGAATTCATGTCATCGTGAGCATATTAACTCTACCCTAACACTAAAGGGTGTTTAGTGTTAGGGTAAAATTGCGCTCTAATATGATGACGGGGGGCAAATGGGGCATTTTTTTCTTACGAATGTGAAAAATAAATCCCTAAATCAGCTGATTCGTAATTCAGCGATTTAGGGATTTATTTTTAATAATCTTATGTTTTTACTGCCCCATCTGCCCCCTCCTTGATGTCTCAGAATGGCATGACGGTAACCTCTTCAGCATCCTGTTTGCGCTCACGCTGCTGACGGTCATAGTCGGCAAGGACGGCAATGTACTTGTAGGTTCCGCGATATTTCTTTGCCTCAAAGC
>CACYRS010000015.1 GCA_902776935.1 uncultured Prevotellaceae bacterium
GACGGTCATAGTCGGCAAGGACGGCAATGTACTTGTAGGTTCCGCGATATTTCTTTGCCTCAAAGCCTATGGATTTCATGGCTCTTCCAATGGCAGTTGCTCCAGATAATCGCTGAAGGGGTCGTAATCGTTGGTGAAATCGCGGTTGAAGATAATATGCTCCACGTCCTTTGCACTGATCTTCATTCCTGCCTCCAACAGCCGGCAGTAGTAGGTCGAGAGGTCACGTTCGCGTACTGGCTCCCATTGTTTACCTGGTTCCAGTGTCACACGGTGACAGGCACGGCGTGACACAACTATTTTTTGATAAATTCATTATACATCTCTACCAACTTGTTGTATCTGTCCTGTTGGAAGTTCACGATGTAGGCGTTGTCGTCTTGGAACAACAATTCGCGTGCATTCTTGATATTATATAGTAGGTTGAAATTCAGATTTACCCGATTCTTGTAGTCGGGCGTGATGCGCCGGATTTTACTGGTTTGATCGTTCAACAGGATGACATCGCCATGAATACTCGTGTCACCATTCTGTCGGCGAATGAGCAAAGGAGCAAGCCAGTTCGTGAACGGTGTGCCGACATGCCAGTCAGAGAGCTGCAGTACGAGGTATTTCTCGCCTTCAAACGTAACCATGGGTACTACATTCTTGAAGCGCAGGTCATAATCGGCTAACAGGTACTCCGTGGTGATAGACAGTGCCATGACAGCCCAATCCATATTCTTGATCTTCTGGTCTTCAGGTGCCTTCTCATTATGGTAGAAAGCTTCCAGCACGAAAGGAAAGGCGCGGCGTGGGTCTACTCCAGCCAGATAATAGAAACATGTCATTTTCGTACCATTGGTAGCAGGGGCGTATTTACCCAATTCGCGCTCATAGGCATCTACGCCCATCTCAAGGTAGTCGAAGGCTTTGGCTACGTCCTTTTTGTCGATATAGAGCCGACCTAACACGAGGCAGGAGTTACCCAGAAGGGTGTCCTTGAGTTCCGGCTGTGCTTTCGCGATGGCCAGAGCCTTGTTGGCGTAGGTCATCGAACGGTCCACGTCGCGCTTGTCTCCCAGGGAGTCTGTGGATAATGCCCTGGCAGCCGCCAACTGCTTTTGCCCGTCCTGTGGATTCTGGTCAGCCAGCAAGACAGCCTTCTCAGCCGCTTTCAACAGTCTTTCTACGTTACTCTGAGCATTCGCGTTGAATGCTACGGCACCTATCAGCGCCACAATAATCATCAGTTTTTTCATACTTAAATAGTTTTAGAATTCAAATAATTATTATTGAGTGCAAAGATACAACAATTTTCCGTAACGACGTTCATTTACGCCGAAAAAAATATCCAGATGTGGCACATAAAAAATACGCACTACCATTTGTGTAATCCGGAAAAAAGTTGTAACTTTGCCGTCGATAATCAAACAAAATCTTAAGATGAAGAAAACCTTCCAAGTTCTGATTGCAGTCGCTGTACTGACCATCGCGTTCTCTGTCTCAATGTCATCATGCAGAGGTGATGCCCATGATACGAATCCGGTAGAGCCAGAAAGGACACATGCAGATACCTTGATCGATGAAGTTACCTATGGTAATGAAGAAAGATTGATGGTTGTCCTCGACAGTCTGGTTGATATAGGCGAAACTTCTATTTGGAGGCGTGCAAATTTCAGATATTCTTATGCCCGGATGCGCCAAGATCTCCAGCAAGCCGTTGCTATCCTGAAGGATGTTCTTTCTCAAGGCAAGCCCGACAATTTCAAGGATAGCCTCGACTATTTCCTGTCGGTGGTAAATCTGGCCGAAGCTCTATCTAATCAATCTCGTTTTGAGGAAGCGTTGAAGACGGCTACGGAAGTGCAGCAGCCAATCAAAGCACTACGCGTCTGCTATCGTCGCTACGACCTTTTGGCTACGCTGTATCAGGTCATCGCGCTTTCGCAGTACGGTCTAAAAATGAATACCGAGGCTGATAAGAATGCCGAGGAAAGCTATGTTTACGCCCAGGATGCTTTGAAACTCAAACAGACTGCCGGGCCGGTTGAGATGGCGATGACGCGTGTTGCTTCGTCCATCGCAAGATTGCAATTGAATAAGAGATTCGATGATGCCGAGAAATGGATAGGGCGATACGATTCGCTCATGAAGGTTTTGGAAGTGCGTGAAAATGATACTTTTACATTTGATCTCTTTAAGGCCTATGGTGATATCTATCACATGACGAATGCATTAGGGCAGAAACAGTTTGAAAAGGCCGATAGCGTATATAAAGAATACCTGAAGACCGACTTTGCCAAGACGTATGATGGCCGAGTGAACAGTTCAGAATACTTTTTCCAGACAGAGCGTTGGAGTGAGTGCGCTGACCTGTTAGGAGGTTATGAAGCTTATGTCTCATCAAACGGGACGGATTATTCTTTGGATGTTCTTAAGACCTTGAGCATGAAGTTCACTGCGAATTACAAAGCTGGCAGGCGTGATACAGCGCTGCACGTGGCCAACACTATCATTGAGCACATCGATTCGGCCATTATCCGCGAACGGGAAAGCAGTGCCACTGAGATGGCTACCATCTACGAAACCAACAAGAAGGATGCCGAGATTGCGCAGCAGAAGATCGAACTCTCCCAGCAGCGTCTCATCGGTCTGATTATCGCCATCGTCCTGCTCATCATCTTCTTCGTCATATACACCTTTTTACGTAGGCGTGCGGCCCAGCGCATGGCTGAGATGCGTGCTAAACAGGAGCGTATCGAGGGTGAACTGCAGATTGCCCGAAACATTCAGATGTCGATGGTGCCAAGCCAGTTCCCCGACTATCCCGGCCTTGATATGTTTGCCTCGATGAGTCCTGCCAAGGAGGTGGGCGGTGATCTCTATGGCTATGTATTCCTGGGCGATAAACTCTATATTGCCATTGGCGACGTATCGGGTAAGGGAGTGCCCGCCTCGCTCTTCATGGCGCAGGCAACTCGCCTGTTCCGTACTCTAGCTGCCCAGCAGATGATGCCCGCTGAGATCTGTACCCGCATGAACGAAGCTCTTTCGGGCGATGACAACGAGAGCGGTATGTTTGTTACCTTCTGGCTCGGTCTATTGGATCTGAAGTCCGGTCATCTCGACTTCTGTAATGCCGGCCATAACCCGCCCATCATCGGCGGTGGCGAGAATCACGCCGACTTCCTCGAGATGATTCCGAACGCCCCCATCGGTCTGTGGCCTGATATGGAATATGAGGGAGAGGAAATCGATACCATCAAAGGTCGTCTGCTGTTTGTCTACACCGACGGACTCAACGAGGCTGAGAACCTTCAGCAGGAACAGTTCGGCGATGACCGTATGCTCGATATTCTGCGTACCGCTCATTTCGACACAGCCCACCAGGTGATTGACGGGCTCAAGGCTGAAGTAGAGCAGCACCGCAATGGAGCAGAGCCCAACGATGACCTAACGATGATGTGTATATTTTACTCCTGGAAGATATAGAACATCTTCAATGAGACCGTGAACTAATCTTGTGTTGTTTCTTGATAAATGAGTTCACCTGGTCTGCTATCTGGCGCATGCCTTTCACTGACGGGTGACCGGAGAGCTTATCTATATTCTTGAGCTCAATCACCGGCACGTTGTATCGGGCACAGATGGTCTTTACCGACTCATCTATCTCTTCGCGAAGGTCATTGTTGAGCAGGAAATAGATCTCTGTATTGATATATCGGTCGGTCATCCACTGGAGCATTCGTGCCAGGGCAGGACGGAACTGATAGAGGTCGCCATAAGTGATGTTCTCGTATTTATATTCACCGATGGGTGTTCCTGCCCAGCTGTCGTTGGTGGCACCGAAGACGAAGATGATATCCGGCTGTCCGAGGTTTTCCATGCGGGTGTTGAATGAGCGGGCGCTGTAGTCATTGCCGTCATATCCGGTATAGCTCACTGTGGCTCCGCTGTAGCTGTTGTTGACACACAGTCGCCAGCCGTTCTCGCTGATAACCTGATGCCACCATGTCTGGCGCACATTCTTCACATCGGTCTTCTTATCACCATTCTTGCCGTAATACCACAGCTCGTTGGTAGATGGTGTCATGAATCCCTCGTAGGTAGAATACGAGTCGCCCAGAATAGAAACCGATTTAGTCTGGGCCACGGCGGCGCCAGCAAAAAGCAGCGAAAGCAGTAAAAAATATAGTTTCTTCATGTCAATAATTAATTTTTGTTTTGCTATTACCTTATTACTACTTTTTTGCCATTAGTGATGTAAATGCCTTTGTTGATTTTGCCAACACGCATTCCCTGGAGATTGTAGAATGTGGCAGATCCGTTGTCGCTGCTAATCTGGTCTATACCTGTATTGGTGCCTGCAACGTCAGCTGCCTTTCCGAAACCACCCCTTGCATTGGCAGCGCGGATGGTAAGGCTCTCTTTATCAGCATCAACTGTGATGTTGTAACTTGTACCAGTGGTGATGCCAGCAAACACGCCATCCTTGAAGATAGCATATGCTGAAGCGCCATTGGAAGCTGTCCATGAGATAGTGCCGTTGTCGTATTTCGCATCGGCAGGAGCATCAATCTGTTTTGCCTGTTCCTGTGCAGTAGTAGCCCAGCCGCCAAGCACATTCCCGATGGAATAAATCTCAAGTGCTGATGCATCGAGAATGGTCTGCAACTCTGTATTTGCTTTTTTGAAGGTTACGGTATTCGTTGCCGGTGTGATATTTTCGCCTGCGGAATTCTTTGTACCGTATTCTCCTGCTTTGCTGTAGTCGCAATTGATGCCATCGAGATTCCAACGGGTAGAGATCAGCTTGTCGGGCTCTTCAAGGGTAGTGTTCAGGTAGATACATACGGGATTATCACTCCAGGCGCGTCCGAAGTTGAACTGTGTAGCTTCAGACTGCTTTACTGTGCAGTTGTTGTAAACGTAAAGCTCAGAATTTGCCGACATGGTGGCATTGTTATGCTTTTCGTTTACGAGATTTACTTCGTTGAAGTATACCTTACCATTGCCGCACATATAGTCTACTGTACCATGAATCTCGCCTCCTTCGAAATAATAGATTCCACCTGTCTTGTGAGAGTAGTAGGTGTCCTGGTAGGAAAGGTGGCGAACATTCTTGTTGATAGTCTTCGTTCCCTTGTCGTGCAGGGTCGGTGCACGGCCTGTACCGCCTGCACTATAGTAGTCGAGGGCATTCTTGAGGGTGAGATCCTGGAGATACAGTCCTTCGCCAGTGTTAACAAGAAGGTCGGCCTTGCCTAATCCCTCAAGAGCTACAGGTGGAGCAGACACGATGATAGTATTTTCTGCGCTCTGTCCGATGATAGAAACATTTTTTCCGGATATAGGTGTGTTTACTGCCTCACCGAAATCGTAAGTTCCATTAGGGAGGAATATTTTTGCTCCTTCCTCAGCACTTGCCGAATTAAGAGCCATGATAAGGCTTGCAGCATCGCCAGAAGGGATGATGTAATAGCCTGAGACGGCATCTTTTTCCATGAAGTCGCTCACATTGTATACTGTCACTGCATGCAGATAGGTCTGCGATTCAAAGGTGAATGTCAGCTGTGTGGCATTGCCATCATATTTTAGAACTGCTGCCCCCCCATCGCTCGTTGACTTGGCAGCCAGGTCGCTCTGAATGACATTGCCTTTGGCATCCTTTACTTCTATTGTTGTACCACTGCCGTACTGGCAGAGGGTGAGAACTACCTGTGCCTTGCCTGCTACATCGACAGTGAATGATCCCTCGGCAGCAAAGTCAAAGCCGTGATTGTTGTAGTACTTTCCATTGGTGACGCTGAACAGTTCATGATCTTCGGGATAGAAAGTGGCTTGTGTAAGATTATAGTTTTGAACACTGCCAACTGTGGGAGCTGTCTCGATAGCTGTGACACTGGCGTTGACTGAAACATTGCCTGTAACAATGTCTGTGGACTTAACCTTTACACCACTTGTATATACCCATCCGCGGAACTTATATCCTTCTAGGATGGTAAGATTAGCCTCGGTATAAGGAATCTCGCCTATCTCGTCGCCTTCATACACCTTCTTGGTTCCAAGCTGATTGCCATTCTGATCCTTATAGGTAATTGTAACCTCAGATACCTCCGTGGCTTCGGCCTTGAAATATGGCAGGTATGCGATGTTTGAGAATGTCAGGGTAGTGGCTGCTCCAGTATATATATAGGTGGCAGAAGACTTGTCCTGGTGATAGCAGTTTGTCGTTTTCAGATTCGGCTCTGCCAAAAGCTCTCCTGCAGAGTTGGTTACCTTGCAGGTTGCTGGGTTGGCATACTGACAGCCTCCGATAGTGAACTTCACAGTGCCGTCAACTGGGACGGTAATAGTGACATTACCGTATCCGTGATTATCGCCTCGCTTTGTTCCCTGGAATGTCACTCCTGCAGGAAGTACAGAGGGATCAAACTCTGTGGAAAGCTTCTCGTATGGAATCTCGAAGTCAACAAATGTGCGGGCCTTATTCTCCTTGAAGACAATTTTTTGAAGGACTCCTTCTGCTGATGTCTTACGCTCGATATATATGCCTGTAACAACGGCCGCAATGTCAAGACTGCCAGAACCTGGACTTTCTTCGATTGCAATCTCACCGATAAGGTTACCCTTGGTAGCCTTTCCTTCAGCGATAGTGCAGGCATATACGTTAACTGTATATGCAGTGGAGTTTTTTCTGTTACCGAATGTGAGTGTCAGCTTACCAGCTACTGCAGGCTTGGCAAAGAATGCATATCCGCTGGAGTTCAGCTTGACACCATTAAGCTTCATGTTGCTGCTAGGGGCATCGTTAACGTAACCAGCATAGTAGAGCCCGTTGTCAGGACCTTCAGTTGGTATTTTATTATCTGTGTAATCCCACACTAAGTCTTTGGATTCCTCACCTGATGTGTCTTTATTGCCAAAGATTGTAGCTCCGGCATTTTCTTTCACTAATGTTGGCACTTCACTGGTAGTGGTTACTGTATAAGTATAAGGTACTGTGACAGTCTCTCCATGTGAAGAAGGTTTGCTTACTGATGTCTCTGTGATGACGTTGTCATCTTTCCATGTAGTGGCTGTCGCATCCGAATTGCTGTACACTTTCTTCACTCCCGCTGCAAAGTAGTTTCCTTCGATAAGGAACTCGGAATTCTTGCGGGGGTTGATACAGGCAGTACTGTTGTTGGAGCAGCTGTAGTAGTTGTTTAGCATGTGAATCTTACCTGCGCGGGCCATCGGCATACGGGCACGGCATTTCTCTCCCCACCAGTTGAATGCAAAGGTGGTGTTCAGATAACCTGTCGCCTCGCTGTCGCTGCTACCGATGAGGTTGGTGTTCTGGTGCATGTAAGAGCGGTCGGTATATCGGAAAATACACCAACTGACAGTGTTGAAGTCAGATGAATTAGTGATGTCAAAGTTACCGTCCATTCCGTCGATAAACTCGCAGTGATCAACCCAGCAGTGCTTGGCACCAGTGAATGATACGAGGTCGCTGCCACCTACGTCGATAGCGCCAGGTCCCACGAAGGTGATATTGCGGATGATAATGTTCTCTTTACCGTTTACGGTGAGTATACCAGAGTTGCGGTAGCTCTCATTGCTGTCACCAGTCTTATCGATGATAATCTGGCGTGTATTGAACTCTGCCTCTTCTTTCACCGCTTTACCGTTGGATAGCGTACCTCCGCCACCACTCGTACTCATATTGGGTATACCAGCAACGTCGAGGGCGGTCTTTATTTCATCTGTTACATACCATTTTGTGCAGAGACGAGCGTTGTTGATACCCAATAACGTCTTGTTGCCTCGCTCAAACCCGATGTTGCTCGACACGATGAAGTCGCCTTTTGAACCGTCAAGGATGATGACATCATATTGCTTGATGGCATTCTGGATGTCAGCTTTCATGTCCTGGCCATTAGATTCTAAGACGGTAACGCTTGTTATGCCTTCTGGTACGGGATAGGTATGGCAACCGCCACCTGTAATATTATAGGTGGCAGAAGCATCTGTACGTGAAGAATGGGTACAGAAGCCGAAGGGCTTGTCTTGATTGCTGTCAGCAGCTACGGCAAATAAAGCTGTGAATGCAAATGCAATCGTAAATATTGATTTCTTCATGACTTATTTGAATGAGTCTGTCGTATATCCAAGTTTTTCCATTTCGAGTGAAGCCCAGATGAACGGGCCAACACCTTTGGCATCGTTGTCGCGGATTGGTTCATCGAGATAGTAGGCGAATGAACCATCTCTACGAGTGTTCTCTTTTACAGAGCCCTTTGGATTAACTTTCTTCATGGCTGCAATAACTTCCGGTGTAGCTGCCGGACCGAGACCAGCAACAGAACAGCAGTTGGTCAGAGAAATGGTCTTGTCGGCATTCACGCGGATAAAGTTCTGAATGATTCCTTTATAAGCCTTTATACCAGCATCGAGGTATTTCTTTCCAAGGTAACCCTTGTTGGCTGCTTTCAACAGACCATAGGCAAACATGGCGGAAGCCGTTGACTCAAGATAGTTGCCTTCGCGGTTTGGAGAATCCATAACCTGATACCATACACCGGTTTTCTTATCCTGCCACTTGATGACTGCATCGAGATCCTTCTGAAGCAACTCAATGACTTCGTTCCGACGGGCATAGTCCTCTGGCATAGCATCGAGAACCTCAATGAGTGCCATAGTAAACCACCCCTGAGCACGTCCCCAGCAGTGCTGTGACAGACCTGTCTCATTGTCGCTCCAGAAGGCCTTGCGGGTCTCATCGTATGCATGACGGTTCAGGCCTGTCTTAGGGTCTAATGTACGCTCGTAGGTGATTCTCAGCTGGTTTACAGCATCGTCATAGATCTTATTAGCATCCTTTGACTTATAAAGATTGGCTGCAGTCAGACATCGGAAGGGCAGTCCCATGAATATACCATCAAGCCATACCTGGTAAGCATAGATGGCTTTGTGCCAGAATACCTTGTCGGCAATCGTGCGAGGCTGTTTCTGCAACTGCTTCATCATAGTCTGGATGGCCTTGAGGTTCTTGGTCTCGGGGTAGAGGTTATACATTCGTGTTACAAAATGTCCGGTACGGATATTGTCAAGGTTATAATCCAGGATGTCGTAGCCTCGGATGTCGCCTTTGGCATTGATCATGGTGTCGGTATATTCCTGACAATACTTACGGATTTCCTCGCCACCATATTTAATATACGTGTCAAGCATACCCTCGAGTTCGATACCCATGACATAGCTCCATTTTGGCTTAGTCGAGAAATCCAGCAGATAGCTCTTTGGCACACGCTGCATCTCAGAGTAGGTGAGCCACTCGCTGTAGTGCTTGTAAGGAGCCTCTCGGAGTACGAGCTGACCATTGATGAAAAGATTCTCGTAAGTGATGTTCTCTGCCTTGCCTATCTGATGCACAGGCTTCTTGGTTACACCGTCGAACTTACAGTTGCGGACAGTTATGTTGTTTACGGTGTAAGAGAGAGAGTCGGCCTCGTAGCCAACGATCATAACGCCATACTTAGACTTCTTACAGGTGACATTCTCCATCAACACGTCGCGTACGATAGGATAGTATCCGCGACAGCAAACCTCCTTTGGCTCGTAGTCGGTGTTGATCTTCAGCACTGCCTCATCACACTGACCTACGGTAACGTTACGCATGTTGATGTTCTCGATGATACCACCACGGCAAGAGTTGGTCTTTATGCGAAGCACACGCTCCAGCTCAGGAGAGTCCATCACACAATCGTGAGCATATACGTTCTGGCAACCGCCGGAGATCTCAGAACCAACTACCACACCACCATGTCCGTTCTTCATCACACAGTTGCGGATGATGATGTTCTTCGAAGGCATATTTCTTTCGCGTCCATCACGGTTACGTCCACTCTTTATGGCGATACAGTCATCACCGGTATCGAAATAACAGTCCTCAATAAGCACTCTGTCGCAGCACTCTGGGTCGCAGCCGTCACCGTTAGGACCATCGTTGATCATCTTCACGCGACGAACTGTGATGTCGGTAGAGTGGAGTGGGTGGATAACCCAGAAGGGAGAACGCAGCAGGGTGATGTCTTCAAGGAGGATACCCTCGCACTTGTTGAAGCTAACGAGCTGAGGACGAAGACCGTCTTTTGGTCCGAACACACGTTCTGGTGAGCGCTCACCTTTCTCATTATACATTGGGATGCCGTCTTCGCCGTTCTTCAGCAGACGGGGACGAGATTCAATCCTCTGGCTTATAATTCCCTCCTTCCAACCGAAGCGGGGATTACCGTTCCAGGGCCACCAGGCTTCATTGCTTCCACCGCCGTCGATGGTTCCCTTACCTGTGATGGCAATATCCTTTGCACCGAAGGCATATACACATGGTGAGAGATTGAAACACTCAAGCCCCTCCCATGAGGTCTCTACAATGGGGTAGAGTTCTGGCTGGAAGGCAAACTCCAGCACAGCACCCTCCTGAACTTCGAGGTTTACACCGCTCTTCAGGGTGATGGCACCAGTGAGGAATTTCTGTCCTGCAGGAACGATAACCTTTCCGCCGCCTTTCTTAGAACAAAGGTCGATAGCTTTCTGGATAGCTTTTTGATTCTTGGCAGCAGGAGCATCTACTTTAGCATCATACTTGGTGATTACATACTCCTTGTCTGCAAACTTAGGAACTCGGATGCTCTGCTCAATCTGCTTGTACTGAGCCTCATCCCAAACTTTCGCTGCTGCAAGTGTGGGAACGAGCAGTGACAGCATCAGTAGTTGAATTAATCTCTTCATGTTATGTTTTAAGTAAATTTTGTTAGCTTGTAGTTTACAAATCCGGATGCAAATTTACGAAGAAATCGTGATTCTACACCATATTATTAATTAAATAATAACGTAAACGTTATCAAAAAAGGTTGGCAACAATTGCTGCCAACCTCTTATAGTAAAATGATTTTTATCGTTTATCAGATTTCCCATCCGATAGCAGAAGCGCCGAGTACAGCTGCAGAAGCACCGTCGAGGCCGCTAACCAGGAACTGAGCCTTACCCTTGAAGATCTTCAGCACGTGAGCTTCGTAAGCCTCACGGATAGGTTTCATGATCAACTCGCCTGCCTTAACCATTCCTCCGAAGAAGATGAATGCCTCAGGACTGCTGAATGCTGCGAAGTCGGCACAAGCCTCACCAAGCATCTTGCCAGTGAACTCGTAGATCTCCTTTGCAAGCTCGTCACCCTTGCCGGCAGCGATGGATACATCGAGAGAGGTAATCTTCTCTGGGTCCATATCACGGAGGATACTTGGACGGTCGGTCTTTGTAAGCAACTCACGAGCTGTACGAGCAACACCAGTAGCAGAGCAATATGCCTCAAGACAACCTGTACGGCCACATCCGCAGCTACGGCCTTCAGCACCACGAACCATCGTTACGTGTCCGAGCTCTCCGGCAAATCCGTCATGTCCATAGAGAAGCTGACCGTTTACCACGATACCTGATCCGACACCTGTTCCGAGAGTGATGACGATGAAGTTCTTCATGCCACGTGCAACACCATACACCATCTCTCCGATAGCAGCGGCGTTAGCATCGTTGGTAAGGGCTACAGGGATGTTGTTAAGACGCTCGCTGAATAATTTTGCGAGGGGCACAACGCCATTATGAGCCCAAGGGAGGTTGGGAGCAAACTCAATGGTTCCTTTATAGTAATTGCCGTTAGGGGCTCCGATACCCATCGCCTTGATGGTTTCGATGCCGCCAACCTGCTCGATGATTACCTGAAGGGCTTCTACACAGGCGTCGACATAGTCTTCTACCTTATCGTAGCCGCCAGTCTTGATGGCTGTGGTTGCCTTAATCTCACCACGGGCGTCTACAATACCGAAAACTGAGTTTGTTCCTCCTAAGTCCAAGCCGATAACGTAAGGCTTGATTGTTGCGTTCTGTTCGTTCATAAATATTGGTTTTTATTTCTTTTTGTTAATATTCTCCACTTACAAGCCACAAAATTACAAAAAAAACTTCTATAAAGCATCATTTTTACGGAAATTAACCATCTCAATATCGAATTTTTTATTAACTTTGCCGCGAGAAATGAGAAAATCGATGAAAGAAAGGAATCATGCAAAGTTAATCTGTAGTGTTCTGTTTACAGCTTGCGTCATATTGTTATCTTCGTGTGGACAGACGAAGGAGGCAAGAATGCTCAGAGCCTCAAAGGCTGACAGTCTGATATTCGATATCGGTACTCATAAGGATTATGACCGCATGATTGCTGTTACCGACAGTTTCGAGAAAGTAGGGGATATATCTCCCCTCAATGCCGACAGATGGCGTGGTGCCGCATATTATCACATGGGACAGTACCAGAAGTCGGAGGAATGCTACCATAGTGCTCTTGAACATGAGATGAAGGACGATCACGACTATATGAGTTATATTAAGGTGGCTCGTCGTCTTTCGGAACTGTTGCTCGTAAGAGGAGATTTCGAAGGCTCATTGCGAATAGCTGTGCCTGCTGTCAAGAAGATGGAAGAAGGTGGCTTCGGATCGGATATCGACTATGCGATATTGTTAAATAATATCGGGTGCTGTCAGATTAATCTCGGACGTGACGAAGAGGCAAAGGAGAGTTTCCTTATTGCACGAGAACATTATGCTAACCGTTGGCAGACGGATAGTACAAGTAGAGGCTTCCAAGAGGCGGTTATCGGTACGGTTTACACAAGTTTGGCATATATCAATACCCGGCGTTATGCAGAGTCAATCTACTGGATTGACCGTACGGAGATGCTTCTTAACAAGTATCGTGAAAAACATGATGCGAGGTTAGAATATTTCGATGAATATCAGGGTAGGATAGAAATTATGCGTGCTGTGGCACTTCAGGGTCTGAACAAACCTGCTGAAGCAGCTGAGGCTTATCGGGCTTTCTGGGAGACGGAATACTCGAAGACTCCGCGTGGACATATCAATGCCAACGACTATCTCGTTGCCGCAGAGCGTTATGCTGAGGCTGCATATAACTACAGATTTCTTGACAATATGGTCGAAGAGGTGGGGCTGAAACCATCCCTCGACAACATTCAACTGTATATGCTGCCTAAGTATCATGCCAATGCCGAATCCGGACGCTGGGACTCTGCAAGAGTTGTCGGTGCAAAGATTCTCGGTATGCTAGACAGTGTTATTGTTGCACATAAGAACAGTACTACCGCAGAACTGGCAACTATCTATGACACCAATGGTAAGAAGTCAGAGATAGCACGACAGCAAGCAGATATGGCACGTCAGAGACTTGTTGCCGGGGCGGTGACTATGGTGTTGGTGTTCACCTTCTTGCTGATATATATATTGCATAAGCGCAAGTCGACACATAAGCTTGCTGCTGCCCACCAGAAGTTACAGGAGGCGTATGACAAACTTGAGGAGACTACTGCCGCAAAAGAGCGTATAGAGAGTGAATTGCGTATTGCAAGAGACATACAGCAGTCGATGGTGCCAAGTGTTTTCCCTGAGAGAGAGGGACTGGATCTCTTTGGCTCCATGAAGCCTGCAAAGGCCGTTGGTGGCGATCTCTTCGGGTATCTGCTTGATGGAGACAGCCTGTATTTCTGTTTGGGAGATGTCAGCGGAAAGGGTGTTCCGGCTTCCCTCTTTATGGCACAAGCAAACAGACTGTTCCGTACTTTTGCCTCTCAGAATATGATGCCAGCAGAGATCCTTACCAGGATGAATGCCGCACTAACGGAGAATAATGAACAGGGTATGTTCGTTACGATGTTCATCGGACTAGTGGATCTTAAGACAGGTCATCTCGAATTCTGTAACGCAGGACATAACCCACCAATAATCTTACCTGAGGGTAAGTTTGTTGACGTGTTACCCAATGCTCCTGTTGGCTTATGGCCTGGTCTCGAATATGAAGGTGAGAGCATAGACAGTATAAAGGGTTGTCCGCTGTTCCTATATTCCGACGGTCTTAATGAGGCCGAGAACAGGGCTCAGGAACAGTTCGGTGATGATCATCTGCTGGATCTGCTTAAGCATACGAAATTTCAGAATGCACGTCAGGCTGTTGAGGTGATGGAGGCAGAGGTAGAGAAATTCCGTGACGGTGCAGAACCAAATGACGACCTTACAATGATGGGTGTTAGTGTAAAGTAAAACCTTGTCATTACACAGAAAAGCGATGGAAAAAGAAAAATAATCGGCTAAAATCTGTGTAGTATCTGAAATTTTTAGTACCTTTGCACCTGATATGCCATTTTATGTACCAATAAACATATTGGATTTCATCTTCAAGGGGATGATGATCGGGGTGATAGCAAGTGCTCCGATGGGACCTGTAGGTATCCTTTGTGTGCAACGAACATTGAACAAGGGTCGTTGGTATGGTCTTGCAACAGGTGTCGGGGCGTCTGTCAGCGATATCATCTATGCTGCCTTTGCAGGATTTGGTATGTCGTTTGTGATGGATCTCATCAATAATGATCAGAACCGGTTTTATCTTCAGATAGGTGGTAGTATTATGCTACTATGTTTTGGCTTGTATACCTATCGCTCTGATCCTACGAGAAAGATGCATCAGTCAGGTCAGCAGAAAGGTACACTATGGTATAATGCCTGGACGGCATTTCTCGTAACATTCTCCAATCCCCTGATAATATTCCTTTTCCTCGCAATGTTCGCCCAGTTTGCATTCGTGTTGCCGAGTCATCCTTTTGAGATGTTAGTAGGTTTTGCGAGTATCGTAGGAGGTGCATTGCTATGGTGGTGGGGGCTTACGTGGCTGGTGGATAAGATAAGGACTAAGTTTGATACGAATGGCATAAAGATTATTAATCAGGTGATTGGCGTTGCCGTGATTGTAGGAAGCATCATTATGCTACTTGGGGTAACAACAAACCTCGTGAGATTCTTCTAGCCCGGATTTACTGTTTATTTAAGATGTTTGTAGCTCAGGAATTAAGAAAAAAGAATATTGCTGAATATCTGCTGTATATGTGGCAGATAGAGGATACTATACGTGCTTTCGACTGTCAGTTGAGACGTATCCGCGATGAGTGGGTGGCACAGTATAACTATAGTGATGAACAAAAGGAAGAGGAGTTAGACTGGTTTGGTAACCTTATCCGAATGATGAATCAGGAAGGATGTCGCGAGAAAGGACATCTGCAGATTAACAAGGTAACGATGCAGACACTTATCGAACTGCATGAGCAGTTGTTGCAGTCTACGAAGTTCCCGTTTTATAATGCTGAGTATTACAAGGTGTTGCCATACATCGTGGAACTTCGCAACAAAGGTGCCAATAAGGAAGAGAATGAGATAGAAACCTGTTTCAACTCGCTTTACGGAGTGATGCTTCTCCGACTGCAGAAGAAAGAGCTTACTCCTGATACTGCTCATGCAGTCAAGGAGATAACCACATTCATAGGAATGCTCTCGGATTACTATCATAAGGACAAGACAGAAGGACTGAAATTTGAAGATTGATATATGAATATTCTTGTGACAGGCTGTAATGGCCAGTTGGGAAACGAAATGCAATTGCTTGAGAAGGAGAATCCCCAGCATACGTATTTTAATACGGATGTGGCAGAATTGGATATTACCGATCAGGATGCCATAGAGAGATTTGTTTTTGAGAATGATATCGACGGCATTGTTAACTGTGCCGCTTATACTGCTGTTGACAAGGCTGAGGACAATGAGGAGCTTTGTACGAAACTTAATGCTGAGGCTCCTGCATATCTTGCTGCATCAGTAGGAAAACGAGGAGGCTGGATGATACAGATAAGCACAGACTACGTGTTTGATGGTACCCAGCATACTCCTTATACTGAGGATGACGATACCTGTCCTAACAGCGTTTATGGAAAGACGAAGCTTGTAGGAGAGTTGAATGTCCAGAAGTTCTGTGATAATTCGATGATTATTCGTACGGCATGGCTCTATTCCACATTTGGCAACAACTTTGTGAAGACGATGATACGTCTGGGCAATGAGAGACCTGAGTTGGGTGTTATCTTCGACCAGATAGGTACCCCGACTTATGCGAGAGACCTCGCTGTGGCGATATTCACTGCTATAAATAAGGGCATTGTGCCAGGAGTATATCATTTTTCCAACGAGGGAGTGATATCATGGTATGATTTCACTAAGGCTATTCATCGTATTGCAGGCATAAGGACATGTCATGTGCGTCCTCTGCATACTGCAGAATATCCCACACCAGCCAAGCGTCCTCACTACAGTGTGCTTGACAAGACTAAGATAAAGCAGGTTTACAGCATCGATATCCCATATTGGGAGGAGAGTCTTGCAGAGTGCGTCAAGAAATTAATTTAGAATTATGAATCAAGAAATAGAACGAAGAAGAACGTTTGCGATTATATCGCACCCGGATGCAGGTAAGACAACGCTTACGGAGAAGTTCCTGTTGTTTGGAGGACAGATACAGGTAGCTGGTGCCGTAAAGAACAATAAGATTAAGAAGACCGCTACTTCAGACTGGATGGAAATAGAGAAACAGCGTGGTATCTCGGTTTCTACGTCTGTTATGGAGTTTGACTACACTCCAGAGGGTAAGGATATCGAATATAAAGTGAACATCCTCGATACCCCAGGTCACCAGGACTTTGCTGAGGATACCTTCCGTACGCTTACTGCTGTCGATTCTGCCATTATCGTTGTCGATGGCGCCAAAGGTGTTGAGACACAGACCAGAAAACTGATGTCCGTATGTCGCATGCGTAAGACACCGGTTATCATCTTTATCAATAAGATGGACCGTGAGGGGCGTGATCCTTTTGACCTTCTTGATGAACTGGAACAAGAACTGGAGATTAAGGTGCGTCCTCTCTCATGGCCTATAAACCAGGGAGCAAAGTTCAAGGGTGTATATAATATCTACGAGAATAAGCTCGATCTATTTACTCCTGACAAGCAGCGAGTTACTGAGAAGGTAGAGGTGGACATAGACAGCTCGGAACTTAATAAGCGAGTAGGCGATCAGGATGCAACAAAACTTCGTGAAGACCTGGAACTCGTGGATGGTGTTTACCCGGAGTTTGATGTGGAAACATATCGCTCTGCTGAGGTCGCTCCAGTGTTCTTCGGTTCTGCACTCAATAACTTCGGTGTGCAGGAGCTGTTGAACTGTTTTGTGGAGATAGCTCCAAGTCCTCGTCCCACGAAAGCTGAAGAACGTGATGTAAATCCGGATGAGAAGAAGTTTACAGGATTTATCTTCAAGATAACAGCTAATATCGACCCCAACCACCGTTCATGTATCGCCTTCTGTAAGGTGTGTAGCGGTCAGTTCCGTCGTAATCAGCCATATCTGCATGTGCGTCAGGGAAAGACGATGCGATTCACATCTCCCACACAGTTCATGGCCCAGCGTAAGAGCACTATTGATGAGGCTTGGGCAGGAGATATCGTAGGTCTGCCAGATACTGGCGGCATCTTTAAGATTGGTGATACTCTGACAGAAGGAGAGCAGTTGCATTTCAGAGGCCTGCCCTCATTCTCGCCTGAACTGTTCAAATATATCGAGAACGATGACCCAATGAAGTCAAAGCAGCTTCAGAAGGGTATAGACCAGCTGATGGACGAGGGTGTTGCACAGTTGTTTGTCAATCAGTTTAATAACCGTAAGATTATCGGTACTGTAGGTCAGTTGCAATTTGAGGTTATCCAGTATCGTCTTGAGAACGAATATAACGCCAAGTGTCGCTGGGAGCCAGTTCATCTTTATAAGGCTTGTTGGATAGAAAGCGATGACGATGCAGAACTGGAGAACTTTAAGAAGCGCAAGTACCAGTATATGGCAAAGGATAAAGAAGGGCGCGACGTCTTCCTTGCCGATTCCGGTTATGTGCTCTCGATGGCTCAGGAGGATTTCAAACATATTAAGTTCCATTTTACATCAGAGTTTTAATGACAAGAGAAGAAGACATAAGGCAGGCAGTCGAGGTGATGCGTAAAGGTGGGGTTATACTCTATCCTACGGATACCGTCTGGGGAATAGGCTGCGATGCCACAAATGCTGAGGCTGTGAGACGTGTCTATGAGATAAAGCAGCGTGATGATTCAAAGGCTTTGATCTGTCTTGTTGATTCAGATGCCCGTATGCAGAGATATATAAGAAATGTGCCCGATGTCGCATGGCAGCTCATTGATAGTCTTCAGGACGCTGATGCCAAGCCTACGACACTAATCCTCGATGGAGCCATCAATTTCGCGGATAATCTTATCGCAGAGGATGGTAGTATAGGTATCCGTATAACTAATGAGCCTTTCTCAAAAGAGCTTTGCTATCGTTTCCAGAAGGCGATAGTGTCGACATCTGCGAATATCAGCGGAGAACCGGCAGCACAGAACTACTGCGACATCGATCCCCGCATCCTCGAGGCAGTCGACTATGTCTGTTGGAGCCGTCGTCAGGAGCATAAGTCGCATACTCCTTCGAGCATCATCCGCTTGAAAGAAAACGGAGAGGTCACTATAATAAGAAAGTGAAAAAGTGAATAGTAATGGAGGCAGTCGTAAATAGAAATCCAGGTTGGCTGCAGCGCCTGCATGAGTGGCGTGTGGAGCATGTGAGCGAGAGGATGTTTATGCTCATCCTCGCTCTCCTTGTGGGATTCTTTGCTGCCGTTGCCGCTTTTGTGCTTCATTGGATAATCAACCAGATCGTTATGCTGCTTACGAGTTCTTTCGAGAAGTCGACATATAACTGGTTGTATCTGGTTTATCCTGTTATCGGTATCTATCTTACCTCTCTTTTCGTGAGATATATAGTAAAGGATAATATCTCTCATGGTATCACACGTATCCTGTATGCCATCTCCTCAAATAAGTCGAGACTGAAATCGCATAACTGCTGGTCGTCGGTGATAGCATCTGCTATTACCATCGGATTCGGAGGCTCTGTGGGAGCTGAGGCTCCAATAGTGCTTACAGGTTCAGCCATCGGCTCTAATCTGGGAAAGGCATTCCACATGGACCGTAAGATGCTGATGACCCTTGTGGGCTGTGGTGCTGCAGGTGCCATCGCAGGCATCTTCAAGGCTCCGATAGCGGGACTGGTGTTTACTGTGGAGGTGTTACTGATAGATATGACAATGTCGGCGATGTTGCCGATTCTTGTGTCATGTGTTACTGCAACATGTTTTACTTATATCTTCAGCGGTGATGCTGCATTATTTACATTCCATCTCGACAGCGAGTGGTCTGTACAACGTATACCTGCCTGTATCCTTCTGGGAGTCACCTGTGGTCTCGCATCACTTTATTTCATCCGTATGATGGGTGTGTGTGAGGGTGTCTTTGCAAGATATAAGGATAAGCCTTACGTCAAACTGGCGATAGGTGGGACGACCCTCAGCCTGTTGATATTCTGTTTTCCGTCTCTCTATGGTGAGGGATACAGCAGCATAAACCTTCTCCTTAACGGACGTACTGAGGCCGACTGGAATCAGATCCTTAACAACTCCATGTGGGCTGGGCAGGGTAGTCTGTTGCTGTTGTATATCGCCTTAGTGATATTCATGAAGGTGATAGCAACATCGGCCACCAATGGCGGAGGGGGCTGTGGCGGTACATTCGCTCCCAGTCTGTTTGTCGGTTGTTTCACAGGTTTCTTTTTCTCGCGTATATGGAACATGTATCAGATAGGTGTGTATATCCCCGAGAAGAACTTTGCCCTTATGGGGATGGCAGGAGTGATGTCGGGAGTGATGCATGCTCCTCTTACAGGAATGTTCCTCATAGCAGAACTCACGGGAGGGTATAACCTGTTACTGCCTCTGATGATGGTGAGTGTATGTTCGTATCTTACAATCATCATCTTCGAGCCTCACAGCATCTATGGAGCCAGATTGGCAAAGGAAGGCAAACTTCTTACACACCATACCGACCATGCAGTGCTGACGCTTATGAACCTCGACTCTGTCATCGAGCGAGACTTCGATTACGTGTCTCCGGATATGGAGTTGGGACAGATAGTAAATAAGATAAGTCGCAGCCACACGTCTGTGTTGCCTGTGCTTGATGCTGCGGGAATACTTCTTGGTGAGGTGGAGATTATGAAGATAAGGAATGTGATGTTCCGTATAGAACTGTATCATCACTTTAAGGCTGCCCAGCTGATGATCGAGCCTAAGGCTACACTTAATGAGAGTACTCCAATGGCAGAGGTCATGCGCACCTTCGATCGTACACGTGCCGACTGGTTGCCTGTGATAGATATAGATAACCGCCTGAAAGGTTATATCTCACGACAGAGGCTATACACGCTCTATCGTAAGATGGTGCATGACATGTCGGAGGATTAATGGAGATTTTTGGATTATGGAGAAGAAGGATTTAAGGATTGTATTTATGGGGACTCCGGAGTTTGCGGTAGAGACTCTGAAGGCTCTGGTAGAGAATGAATATAATGTTGTGGCTGTTGTTACGCAACCCGACAGACCCGTAGGTCGTCATCAGGATACGTTACAGCCTTCTGAGGTTAAGAAGTTCGCCCTGGAGCATAATCTTCCTGTCTTGCAGCCGGAGAAGATGAAAGACCCTGAATTCGTTGAGGAACTTCGCAGCTATAAAGCGAATCTTCAGGTGGTAGTCGCATTCCGAATGCTGCCTGAGATAGTGTGGGATATGCCGGAATATGGTACCTTCAATGTCCATGCTGCCCTTCTGCCTCAGTATCGTGGTGCAGCACCTATCAACTGGGCTGTCATCAATGGCGAGACACAGACTGGTGTCACCACCTTCTTCCTTGATAAGGATATCGATACAGGACGTGTCATAATGCAGAAACCATTCGCCATTCCTGACGATGCTAATGTTGAGTATGTCTATGATGGTCTGATGTATCTCGGAGCAGACATCTGTATTGAGACTATTGAAAAGATTATTGCATCAGAAGGACATCCGGAGAGTATTCCCCAAGACAATCTCATGGGTAATTTAAAGCGTCTTTATCCTGCTCCCAAGATCTTCAAGAACACCTGTGAGATAAGCTGGGATCGTCCTGCTAAGCGTATATATGACTTTATCCGCGGACTCAGTCCTTATCCAGGAGCTTGGACCACACTTCTTGGTCCTGACGGCAAGACCGTTGACCTGAAGATCTTCAAGACCTCGAAAACAGAGAAAGCTGTAGGCATGAGACCAGGAACCATCGTTGTGTATAAGGGGCTGTTGTATATTACCACTGGTGATTATCTTCTTCAGATAGAAGAACTGCAGCTTGCAGGCAAGAAACGGATGTCAGCCCGTGATTTCCTTAACGGGACTAAAAATTTTGAGAATTATATAATAAAGTAGGTGTTTTTCACGTTTCTATGTTAAATGACAAAAGATATGCCTATGAAGCATTTTACTCCAGAAACGTTGAAGCCGCGCGAGCAGACACTCGAGTTTATCCGCCAGTTCGCTCACACCTATCGTGTAACAAACCCTCAGACCAAGAGTCTGAACTAAAAAGAGGATTATGGCATTATTATCACCTTCATTACTTGCAGCCGACTTCCTTCATCTCGACCGCGAAATTGAAATGATCAACAGCAGTGAGGCTGACTGGCTTCATCTCGACATCATGGACGGTTCGTTCGTCCCCAACATCTCTTTTGGCTTCCCAGTGATTGAGGCAGTGGCAAAGGCATGTACCAAACCGCTCGATGTTCACTATATGATAGAACGCCCTGAGCGTTATATTCAACAGACAGCCAAGCTTGGAGCAATGATGATGAATGTGCATTTCGAGGCAACAACACATCTGCATCGTACTGTTCAGGAGATTCACAATGCAGGAATGAAAGCTGCTGTCACCCTCAACCCTTCCACACCAGTATCCATGTTAGAGGATATCATCGGTGAGGTGGAGATGGTTCTGCTGATGAGTGTGAACCCAGGCTTCGGAGGTCAGAAATTCATTGAGAACACCATCAATAAGGTTAAGCGTCTTCGTCGGATGATTGAAGAAAAGGGCTGCAAGACTCTTATCGAGGTGGATGGCGGAGTACAAGGGGAGACGGCTCCACGACTTGTTGCCGCTGGTGTCGACGTACTTGTTAGCGGCAGTTATGTCTTCGGGGCCAAGGACCCACATAAGGTGATCAGCGATCTGAGAGCCCTATAATTCCTACAGTTCCAGAGTGAGATTCAGATTGTGCTTATGCGACAACTTCCTCATATTGATGAGGGCATAACGCATGCGACCCAGTGAGGTGTTGATACTCACACCTGTCTCTTCTGCAATCTCCTTAAACGACATCTGCTGGAAATATCGCATGAAGGCTACTTCTCTCTGTGTCTCTGGCAGAGCGTTCATCAGACGGGTGACATCCTGTCTTACCTGTTCGTTGACCATCTCATTCTCACGATTTATCTCCTTGAGATTCTGGATGTCATTGTTCTTGTTAATGTCCACGATGCGTTCGCCTTTTACGTCACGATAGTGGTCAACAAATACATTGTGGGCAATACGCATTACCCAGTAAACGAATTTTCCAGAGTCAGTGTACTGGCCGTTCTTCAACTTCATTATTGCTTTAACGAAGGTATCCTGGAATACGTCATTAGCCATATCCTCATCCTTTGTCAGATAGTAGACGTAGGAGAAGATTTTGTCCTTAATACGAGCAAGGAGTTCGTCGAATGCCTTGTTATTACCATCGATGTAAAGCAATGCCAACTGTTCGTCGGTCATCTCTTTAAATGTACTCATACTTCAATCATTTTGTAATTGAGTAAAGCTTGTTTCGATAGGCAATAATAATTTAATTGTTAATAATTTGATGGCAAAAGTAGGCATTTTTAATGAAATATCCAAATTTTTAAGCAAAAAAACAACGAAAAAAGAGTTTTCTGAGTTTTTTTTACTAATTTTGCATTACGTATCTATCTAAATAATATGATGAAACTATTTGTTCCTGGACGTTTATGTCTCTTTGGAGAGCATACAGACTGGGCTGGTCACTATCGTACGATGAATGCAGACATCGCACGTGGTGCAGCCATTGTGACGGGTATCGAACAAGGTATATATGCTGAAGTAGAGAAATCGAGCATATTTGAACTCTATAGTACAGCTCCGGAGATTTCTGAGCAGTGGCAGGATTTCTCCTGTCGTATGGACGATGCTGAGTTGAAACGTATAGCGAAGAGTGGCTCTTTCTTCTGTTATTGTGCAGGAGTGGCCTCTTATATGCTTGAGTGGTATAAGGTAGGTGGTGTCCGTATACGTATCACCGCGATGACTCTCCCGATGAAGAGTGGTCTGAGTAGCTCTGCTGCGATATGTGTGCTTGTCGCGCGTGCGTTCAATTTATTATATAATCTGAATCTTAATACCCTTGGCGAGATGAACATCGCCTACGTTGGTGAGTTACGCACCTCAAGCCGTTGTGGACGTCTGGATCAGGCCTGTGCCTTCGGAGTGAAGCCTAACCTCATGACTTTTGATGGTGATGAGATTGAGGTACGTTCGCTGAATGTCAAAAAGCATCTCTATTGGGTCTTTGCCGATCTGTGTGCTGAGAAGGATACCATCAGGATTCTTTCCGATCTTAACAAGGCATATCCTTTCGCAACTACCGATGCCGAGCGTGCTGAGCACGATGCCTTAGGAAATGATAACCTTGAAATTGTGGACCGTGCTATTAAGTGCATGGCTGAAGGTAATGCAGAGGAGCTGGGCCGACTGATGACTGAGGCAGAGAAGCTTTTTGATGCCAAGGTTGCTCCTATGTCGCCGGCACTGTGGGCTCCGAAACTGCATAGTGTTCTTAAAGATCCCAATATCCAGCCATTGGTGTGGGGTGGAAAAGGTGTCGGCTCTCATGGTGATGGCTCTGTACAGTTCCTGGCCCGGAGTGAGGAGGCTCAGCAACAGCTTGTGCAGTATCTTAACGAACACGGCATGAAAGCATATACACTTACTCTGAAGCCTGTTCATACCGTTCGCCGTGCCATAATACCTGTTGCAGGTTTCGGCACTCGACTTTATCCTGCCACACGTGCCCTTAAGAAGGATTTCTTCCCTATACCGTGCCCTGATGGTATGGTGCGTCCTGTGATTCTTATTCTCCTTGAGGAACTTATCCAGAGCGGAATAGAGGAGATATGCCTCGTTTTGGGTTCTGAAGAAGAGAGACAGCAGTATTCAGACTTCTTCGAGCGTCCTCTTTCCGACGAGCATCTGCGTAAGTTGAATCCTGAAGCACAGGAGTATGAAAACCATATTCTTGACATCGGAAAACGTCTGCATTATGTCTATCAGCGTGAGAAACGAGGTTTTGGACATGCTGTTTACCAGGCTGCACAGTTTGCCGGCAATGAACCAGTGTTGCTCCTTTTGGGAGACACTCTATATTGCAGTGACTCAAACAAGCCCTGTGCCCTGCAGATGGTAGAGGAATACGAGCGTTGCAACTCTCTGATGGTAAGCATTCATCCTATCCCTCTGGCAGAGGTTAGCCGTTATGGAATCATGCATGGCGTCTGGGAGGATAATGCCCGGACTTTACTCAATGTATCTGCAATGGTGGAGAAGCCCAAAGCCAGCTATGCTGAAGAGTATCTGGGTGTCCGTAACAAGGATGGGGAGAAGGAGTACTACAGTGTGTTCGGACAGTATATCCTTACTCCTGAGGTGTTCTCACAGTTGCATGAGGATATCATGCAGAAGGAGATCGATGGAGACCATGTCACAGAGATAGAATTGACCTCAGCCCTTGAGGCAGTACGTAAGCGCAGTGGTATGGTGGGAGTGCGGCTAAAAGGTCGTATGTACGATATGGGTAATCCTCAGGCTCTTGTAACCGCAATAAAAGAGTTCTCTAAATAAAAGAAATCCCGCCAGACGGCGGGATTTCTTTATTTTATAAGACTCAGGAGATATTTCCCGTAGTCGTTCTTTGCCATCGGCTGTGCCACCTCATGGAGTTTCTCCTTAGTGATCCATCCGCGTTTGAATGCAATCTCCTCAAGACAAGCAACCTTCAGTCCCTGACGCTTCTCTATCACCTCGATGAATGTCGAGGCCTCGGAGAGAGAGTCGTGAGTACCTGTATCAAGCCATGCGAAACCGCGTTGAAGTGTCTGTACCTTCAGTCTCTGTTGTGCAAGGTATTCTTGGTTTACTGTTGTTATCTCCAGTTCTCCACGTGCTGATGGCTTTATGTTCTTGGCTATCTCTACTACACTGTTAGGATAGAAATAGAGGCCAACCACAGCATAGTTCGACTTGGGGTTCTGGGGTTTCTCCTCGATGCTGAGACAGTTGCCATCGGCATCAAACTCTGCCACGCCATAGCGCTCGGGATCGTTAACATAGTATCCGAACACCGTTGCCAGACCGTCTTTCTCTGCGTTCTCCACGCTCTGTCGCAACAGTCCTGTGAATCCTGAGCCGTAGAAGATGTTATCTCCTAGTACCAGACAAACGCAGTCATCACCGATGAATTGCTCTCCTATAATGAAAGCCTGTGCCAGTCCGTCGGGCGATGGCTGTTCTGCATATTCGAACTTCACGCCCAAGTCAGAGCCGTCGCCAAGCAGTCGTCTGAATCCTGGCAGGTCGTGGGGAGTCGAAATAATAAGTATCTCACGAATCCCTGCGAGCATGAGTGCCGAGATGGGGTAGTATATCATCGGCTTGTCGAAGATAGGTATCAGCTGCTTGCTGATTCCTTTTGTGATAGGGTAGAGGCGAGTGCCACTGCCGCCAGCTAAAACTATTCCTTTCATTTTCTTGAAGATTTATTTTGCGTAAGCTACGCTACGGGTCTCACGGATAACGGTAATCTTAACCTGTCCGGGATAAGTCATCTCGTTCTGGATCTTTGTTGCAATCTCACCGCTCAGTGCCTCTGTCTCGGCATCGCTCATCTTGTCGGCACCAACGATGACACGCAACTCACGACCAGCCTGGATGGCATAGGTCTTGGTAACACCGGGATAAGACATTGCGATAGCCTCAAGGTCGTTAAGACGTTTGATATAAGCCTCTACAATCTCACGGCGTGCACCAGGACGTGCTCCTGAGATAGCGTCACACACCTGAACGATAGGCGCCAGCAGTGTCTGCATCTCCATCTCGTCGTGGTGGGCTCCGATTGCATTGCAGATATCAGGTTTTTCCTTGAACATCTCGGCAATCTTTGCTCCATAGAGTGCGTGAGGCATCTCACTCTCCTCATCGGGCACCTTACCGATATCGTGTAACAATCCTGCACGCTTCGCTTTCTTCGGGTTGAGACCCAGCTCTGCTGCCATTACAGAACACAGATTGGCAGTCTCACGTGCATGCTGCAAGAGGTTCTGGCCATAGCTTGAGCGGTACTTCATCTTACCGATGATACGGATAAGCTCTGGGTGCAGACCATGTATACCGAGGTCGATGGCTGTACGCTTACCAGTCTCGATTATCTCGTTGTCAAGCTGTTTCTTTACCTTTGCAACGACCTCCTCGATACGTGCTGGGTGAATACGTCCGTCGCTGACAAGCTGATGGAGAGCCAGGCGGCATACCTCTCGACGAACAGGATCGAAACCACTGATAACAATAGCCTCAGGGGTATCGTCGACCACGATCTCAACACCTGCAGCAGCCTCGAGAGCGCGAATGTTACGACCCTCACGACCGATGATACGGCCTTTTACCTCATCATTCTCGATATGGAACACGCTTACTGAGTTCTCCACTGCAGTCTCGGTAGCCACACGCTGGATTGTTTGGATGACAATCTTCTTTGCCTGTTGGTCGGCATTGAGCTTTGCCTCGTCCATAATCTCATTGATGTAACTGGCAGCGGCGGTCTTTGCCTCGTCCTTCATCGACTCGATAAGACGAGCCTTGGCATCCTCAGCACTCAGACCTGACACCTCTTCAAGCTTCTCACGCTCCTTAAGCTGCATCTTCTCGAGTTCCTCTGCCTTAATAGAGAGAAGTTTCTTCTCATTATCAATGCGCTGCTGCTGGTTGTCGAGCTCGTTCTTACGACGTCCGAGTTCCTCATGACGCTGGTTGAGGGTCATCTCACGTTGCTTCAGCTTGTTCTCGTTCTGCTGGAACTGCTGGTTGCGCTGCTGAGCCTCCTTCTCGAGTTCCGATTTCTTGTTAAGGAACTTCTCCTTAACTTCCAGCAGTTTCTTTTCCTTGATGACATCAGCCTCTTTAGTGGCTGTTTCAATCATCTCTCTGTATTTGCCCTTGAGGACGTATCTGAAAATAAGGTATCCGCCGACACCACCCAATGCGAGAGCGCCTGCGGCAATAATTAATACGAAAATTAGATCCATAAATAATATATATATGTAGTTAAATAATATTCTCTATTTAAGAGCTTCCTCAATGTCGGAAGTCAACTTCTGGAGAATATCATTATATGGGCCGGTGTCGTTTCTGCGCTTTGCTTTCTGGTATAGCAGGGCAATGTCTATAAGGGTCATGAGCGAGATGGTATGCTCGGTCTTTCTGCCCTTATATGCCTGCGCATAAGCGTTATAGCGGTCGGTGATGAGCTTGGCGGCAAGGCGGTAGAACTCTTCGTCCTCCCTCTTCACCGTCACTTCTATCTCCTCATCGTAGACGTGCAGTCGGATATGTAGTTTCTCTTTGTTTACTTCTGGCATCTTGTCTTCTCTTATTGTTCCTGTTCGTCACTCAAGATGGCAATGCACTTGTTGATGTCCCTTACCAGCTGCCCGATGCGAGTCTTCGCACCTTCGATATCACCGTCGGTAATCTCAATCATCCGGGCTAGTTTCAGGGCTTTATAATCGTTGTCCGCCTGAGCAAGCTGTGCACGGAGATCACTGATGTCCTGTTCGTTCTTCTCCACCTTCTTCAGGAGGTCTGCGTTTTCCTGCTTCAATTGCTTGAAGCGCTCAAGCAGATCCCTCACACGGGTCTGAAAAACAGCAATCATTTGCTCATTTGAACTCATAAATTCTTGTTTTTGTCTACAAAGGTAGACATTTTTATTTATAAAAAAGGAATAGGGAAATAAGAGATAAACCACGATTAACAGGTTTTAACCTTTAACCGTGGTTTTTTCTTAATTCTTAACTATTTTGTATCGTTGTCTGCTGGCTTCGGTTCCTTTTTGGCAAGCATCACAACTTTATACACGAAGTTAGTGATCCATTTCTGTGAGAACCCCAGGCGCTGACTGTACTGACGTACTGCGATGACCGACTTCATCACTGCAGGATCGCTGAAGTCATTCTTGTTGAAGATGTCATTAACGGTCTTCTCGGTCATCGAGTAAAGAGCCTTCTTAAGGAATCCGGGCAGACGAAGCTTAAACTTCATCAGGTTTCCGGTAAGCATCATCATCTCCTGTGTGAATCCCTGAAACTGCAGGAGATAGGTCTGGGCATCCTGTATCTTCTTACAACGCTTACGCAGGCTGGTATCGATCTCCTTGAAGAAATCATCATCCATGCCGTACATTGACTTAAGCATGTTCTTACACCTGCTCCGCTCGCCAACTCCAAGCTTGTTGTTTACCGTAGGCACCTTCAATGTCGATTTAAACACGCGTAAGTCAGGCAGTGCTGCGAGGTTTGAGATACCCAGATCGGCAGCCATTGCAGCCTGGAAATACACACGTATGAGAGTCATGAAATCCTCCATACCGCCTACTTTATGTTCTCCTTCTTTCTTTCCGAAAAGTTTATTCCAAAATCTCATAATAACTGTATTATTTGTTGTTCTGGTAGTATTCCAGTCCTATCTGAACATTCTTTATTGCAGCCTCTGATGTGAAGGTGGCTCCAGTAACTACGTCGACCTGTCTTTTCTGTGCATCCTTCACCTTAAGCCCGTTCCATGCTTCCATGAGGGCTTTCTTCACCTTGGCCATATATTTCGGAGTTTCCTGGTTCTTCAGAAACTCTATCTTCTCTACCTTATTCTTCTTGATGAAGATCTTCATGGGCACAGCACCGTTATATCCTTCGATGTCCTTACCTATCTTGGTGGTGTTTACTACATACCCTCCGTCTTCCTTCTTCATCACTCCTTCGTCGGCAGCTTTCATCGTGAAACTCTGTAGAGTCAGAGCCGTCACTATGGTTATTCCCGCAAAAAATATTTTCTTGTTCATATTAAAATTTCATTTTCGGCTTGCAAAGGTACTAAGAATTTTTCTGTTACGGTTGATAAATATCAAAAATTAACACTGTTTGCGAGCACAACCGTGGTTTTTATTATGTTATGCAAGAAAAGTAACTACCTTTGCACCCGAAAAAATGGAATTTATAGTATTCCTGTGGTCTTTCTTATGAAATCAGTGACTTCGTTATCGATGCACGTTATAACCTCGGTGTAACAAAAAAAGAAGATGCGCTCCTCCAGTCGAGGGGCGCATTTTCTTGATGGGATGTATCGGATCAGATTATATGCAGTCCGAGGAATACCATCAGTCCGTTCATCAGTATCCAGAAGATGGCGAACGGCATGGTCTTACGCATGATGTCTCCATCCTGACCCTCCATGTCGCAAGCAGCAGTAGCGATGGCGATGGACTGTGGAGAAAGCAGTTTTCCACCCTCAGAACCGGCACAGTTGGCTGCTGCTAGCCAGTTGGTCTCACTACCGCTGACACCAAAGAATGTACCCTGATTAACCAGTCCCAAATCGCTTGCGGCTGTAGCCTGAAGCTTACCGAAGAGGATGTTGGCATTGGTAGCACTACCGGTTACAAATGTTCCGATAGAACCAATCAACGGAGCGAAGAATGGGAAGGCTGCTCCTGTAAGAAGTACAAGACCCTTTGCGATATCGTTGGTCATTCCTGTATTATTCATCAACATCGCCATAGCAACAAGGCAGCAGATGGTTACTACCGTCTTCTGAAGGTTGACGGTGGTCTTTGCCAATAGTTTCATCAGACTGCCAAAGCTCATGCCCTGAATGAGGCCTCCGATAATGGCACCAAGGAAGATCATCAGGCCTGCATTTGACAACCAGCCGAACTTAAAGGTGTTGCCGATAACCGGCAGTTCGAACTTCGTGACGAGAGTGCTGTTGAGAAGTTCGTTGATTGGAGGAATGATCTTACTGCTAATCAGGATAAAGAAGATAATTAGGCCATATACACTCCATGCCTTAAGAGTCTTGGCAAGACCGAAGTTCTTCTTCTCTATCTTCACCTCGTCGGCAGGATTCTCATCACGGATAAAGAGTTTGTTGTAAATCAACATGGCGATGATAGCTGCAACAGAACCGAGTATAGCTGGAGTCTCAGGACCAATGAAGTGAGCACAGCAGAACTGTACTACGATGGAAAATGCACCTACGAATAAGGCGATGGTGAGGTTCTTTAAGATCTTCGTGCGATCGGTCATCATAAGGATGAGGAACGGAGTGATGAAGAACATCAGCGAGAGCTGTAATATAATAAAGGTAGCCACCTCGCAGAGCTCCTCAGGAGTAGCCACACCACTGGCGGCAACCTGATTGGCTAGGGTAGTGGCAGGCAGACCTACAGCTCCAAAGCCTACGGCAACGGTATTGGCAACAAGACAGATAACGGCAGAGAACATCGGCTTGAAGCCCAGTCCGATAAGAATGGCTGCCGGGATAGCAACGGCTGTACCGAAACCTGCCATTCCCTCGAGCACTCCACCGAGACCCCATGTAAGCAGTAATACCAACAGACCCTTGTCGGAGGTCATCTGGATAAACTGGGTCTTGATGGTCTCTATCTCCTTCGTCTCACAGAGGATATTGTAGCTGAAGATAGCGCAGATGATAATGAGGATAATCGGGAAACAGGCCTTAAGGAATCCCTCGATGACAGACCAGAGCGTAATGCCAAAGATGCTTTCGTCAGCATACTTCTCTGGCACAATCCCCATGGCTGGGGCTGCGAACAGTGCTAAGACGATAGTGACGATGAGTGTAATAATAGCACTCTTGTAACCGGAAACTTTGAAGCCCATCATCAAAACAATGAGCAACAGAATAGGAATGACAGATACTAATGCTGACATAGGTTTTTTGATTTGTTACGTTATTATTATAAAGTTTTAGTTTTGCTATTACTTGTTATGGCGACAAATTTACAAACTTTCTGTCACAATCCAATGTTATTTTAGTAAAAAAAACAAAAAACAAGAAAAATAATCTCCCTTCTATATTCTCAATTCTCTTTTTTTTGTTTATCTTTGCCACATAAATAACTAAAACATTATGGCCCTATGCTAAACGATTTCTTATCCCACATCAAGCAGTTCATTCCTGCAGAACGTATTTACACCGATGAGCTCCGTACCTTAGGTTGGGGTACGGACGCCAGTTTCTACCGTCAGATACCGAAAGTTGTCATCCGAAGTGATGGCGAGGCGGAGATATCCAAGATAGTAAGAGCGTGTAAGAAATATAACATGCCATTTACATTCCGTGCTGCCGGAACATCATTGAGTGGCCAGAGCTGTACTGATTCCGTGCTCATCGTGGCTGGTAAGCACTGGGAGAAATACGAACTCTCACCAGATGCGGAAACGATTCGTCTGCAGCCTGGAATCATAGGGGCAAGGGTTAATCAGATACTTAAGCCGTATGACAGGGTGTTCCCACCAGACCCGGCATCTATAGGAAGTGCGATGGTTGGAGGTATCGTTATAAACAATGCCTCGGGAATGAACTGTGGTGTTCATGCCAATAGCGACAGGATGATGGTATCGGCACGTATCATTCTTACCGACGGCAGTATCCTTGATACAGGAAACGAGGCAAGCAAGGAGGCTTTCCGCAAACGTAATCCGGAGTTTATCAGGAAGATTGAGGCTCTAAGAGACAAGGTACGAGCAGACAAGGATCTGGCAGAGCGTATCGCCAAGAAGTACTCAATAAAGAACGTGACTGGTCTGAACCTCAGACCGCTCATTGCATACGATGACCCGTTCGACATCATTGCTCACTCTATGGTAGGTTCAGAGGGTACGTTGGCATTCCTTTCTGAGGTGACAATGAAAACCCTCCACGACTATAAGTATAAGGCTTCTGCAATGGTGTATTTCCTCACGATGAAGGAGAGTTGTGAAGCTGTTGTGGCAATGAAAAAACTGAAGGCCGGTGATGACGACCTGACGATGAGCGCTGAAAACCTTATGGTGAAGAGTGCCGAGATGCTCGACTATATGTCGCTGAACTCCGTTGACGACCCTGTGTTCCTGCAATATAAGAAAGATGTGGATGCAGGTAAGATAGAGGGCGTGAAGCCTGGCGACTACCATAATCTCACGGCAATTCTTACTGAGACTAAGGGCATCACCCACGAGCAGCTGTTGGAGAAGATAGCCAAGATCAAGGAGTGCTTAGGACAGTTCCGTCTGTATATTCCTGCGGAGTTTACAGAGGATCCTGCAGTATATGGCAAGTATTGGGCTATACGAAGTGGTATTTTCCCAAGTGTGGGAGGAACAAGACCAATCGGCACTTCGTGTCTTATCGAGGATGTGGCATTCCCAATAGAGTCGTTGCCTGAGGCTACGGTGAAACTGCAGAAGATGATTGCTGAACACGGTTATTCCGATGCTTGTATCTATGGACATGCATTTGAGGGTAACTATCACTTTATCCTGAACCAGAGCTTTGCAGACCAGCATGAGGTGGCACGTTATGCAGAGATGATGCGTGATGTGGCAAAGCTTGTGGTTGAAGGATACGACGGTTCACTGAAGGCAGAGCATGGTACGGGAAGGAATATGGCACCGTTTGTAAAGTACGAATGGGGTGACAAGGCCTATGAGGCAATGAAGGAACTGAAATCAATCTTTGATCCTGACGGATTGTTGAATCAGGGGGTAATCTTCAACGATGACCCAGACTGTTTCATAAAGTGCCTGAAACCTCTGCCTGTGCTCGACTATGACTTCGCAAGTGTTCCCGATGGCGGAAAGTATCTCATGGATCCTGAGCTCTCTACCGCCAAGGAGACAATAGAACAGGTGAAACGTGCAAATAAGTGTATCGAGTGCGGATTCTGTGAGGTCAACTGTATGTCGTGTGGACTGACAATGTCGAGCCGAATGCGTATTGCAGTACAGAGAGAGATACGTGACCTTGAGGTTACGGGAAGAGATCCGCAACGGGCGGAGATACTGCGCAGACAGTATAAATACTATGGTGATCAGACATGTGCCACTGATGGTCTGTGCTCTACCTCCTGTCCAATGAAAATCAATACAGGCGAGTTGACGCATATTATCCGTCAGATGGATATGAATAAGTCGAAGCTGGGCTATAAGGTAGGAGAGTTTGCTGCCAATCACATGGCTGGGATAAAGTCAGGCCTGAGAGTGGTGCTCGATGTGGCTCATCTTGCACATGTGACACTCGGTCCTACGCTGATGACACATGTATGTCGTTCGATGAACAAGATGGGACTGCCTCTATGGACTACTGCTATGCCGAAGAAGAAACGTCAGCCTAAGCCCTCCGATCTTACACAGTTTATCATCGAGAAGTCAATCCCTCAGAAAGAGGGTCATCATTATCCATTAAAGGTTGTCTATTTCCCCAGCTGTATCAACCAGACAATGGGTCTCGCCAAGGAGGCACCTGTAAAACACGCCCTTGTGGATGAGGTTATCCAACTGATGGCTAAGGCTGGCTATGAGGTGATCTTCCCCGAGGGAATGGATAGGATGTGCTGCGGACAGATATGGGAATCGAAGGGTATGCTCGATATTGCAGACCGTAAGAGTGCCGAACTTGAGGCTGCTCTTTGGAAGGCGTCGGAGGAAGGAAAATATCCTGTGCTCTGCGCTCAGAGTCCATGTCTGCACCGTATGCGTAAGGTAATGAAGAAGATGAAACTCTATGAGCCTGCGGAGTTTATAATGACTTATCTTGTAGATCGTCTTGACTTCCATCCTACAGATAAACGTATTGCACTCCATCTTACCTGTTCCACACGTCAGATGGGTGTTGACAAGGATATGATCGCATTGGCGAAACTATGTTCGAAAAATGTGTTTATCCCAGAAGGTGTGGGCTGTTGCGGTTTCGCTGGTGATAGGGGATTCACCTTCCCGGAGCTGAACAAATATGGCCTAAGGAAGCTGCGCCCGCAGATTGAAGCAAACAAGATTGAGGTAGGTTACTCTAACAGTCGTACATGTGAGATAGGACTGGAGTCGAATACTGGTATCCCTTATATGAGTATTATCTATCTGGTCAATATCTGCACAACGGCAAAGAAAAATAAATAAAAAATATATCCCCGCCGTAAGTATGGCGGGGATATATTATGGTTGACAGAGAGCTGTGCAGATCTTATCCTGGAAAGCTCTGCCATCAGAGACGCGAAGTACACCCTGATTGATAATGCAGAAAGCGAGGAAGTGATTGTTGGCTGTGCGACAATAGCCTGCAAGACTCGATATTCCCGTGAGGGTGCCTGTCTTTGCATGAACATTGTTGTGGGTAGAAGGCCCCTTCATACGTTTCTTGAGAGTACCGTCCTCTCCGGCAATAGGCAACGCAGGATAAAGACTTGTGATGATATCCGTATTGCGGTAAGCATAGCGCAGAAGATGAACCAGAAGCTCTGGGGTGACATAGTTATACAATGACAGTCCACTGCCATCGGCAAACTTATATCTGTCAGGGTTAAGGCCTATCTTGCTCACCAGCTTCTTTACGTGAGTCCTCGCGTTGGCTGCTGAGGCCTTTTTTACACCTCCAGAGGCGGCAAACTGATACATCATCGACTCTGCATAGAGGTTATCGCTGTCCTTTAGCATCTGCATGAGTATCTCACTGATTGGGTGAAAACGTGAGCAGATGATAGTGGCACCATTTGGTACTGTACCCTCATCTGTGCCGTTGCTGTTGAAGGGCATGATGATATGTATCTTCTTATCCCTGAGCTCATCTATGAAACGAGGGATGAAGTCTGCCTTCTTCGCCATCAGCAGAGGAGAAAGCACGGGATTGTCGTCATCCCAGCACCAACCCTCACCAAGACGTGTCTCATCTTTCATAGACAGATCGGTGATGATTCGTCCTCTGATGGTATCTATACCTAATCGGCGTACACCCTCAGCAAAGGCATTCATATCGTCACCACCGAAACGGGGGTCCATGCCACCAACGCAATAGATGTCCCCCACGAGAGTGCGCCCCTTTTTAGTTCCTTTATAATATAGTGAAGTACGGAACTGATAGTTGCTGCCCAGTCGGTCTAAGGCTGTTATTGCTGTTACCAGTTTCATCACTGAGGCAGGACGCATCGTCTGTCGTTCGTTGTAACGGAAAAGAACGCTGTCGGTGGTGAGGTCATAGATCATTAATCCCAGCTGCGACCTTTTCAGTAAAGGATCGTTGAGGAGATTATCGATACGGACGATAACGTTCTCAGGCCATTGCAGTCGTACACCAGAAGTGTCGGCTATCAGAGAGTCGGTAAAAGCTGTATCCACAGGTTCTCCGAAGGCCACCTTGAAGCTTCCCTCACTTTGTGGGTCTGTCTGCGCCCGCAATATCATTGCGAGGCATAAAATATAGGATATGATAAGTAATTTCTTCATAATCTGGCACAAAAATAATAAAAAAATGAGAATTGAGAATGTAGAATGGAGAATTATTTGTAATTTTGCACAGTATTATTGATTTATTATGGTATACAAGTATGACTTTCTCGTTATCGGTGCCGGAGTTGCCGGTATGAGTTATGCCCTGAAGGTAGCCCGTGCTAAGAAGGGTAGGGTGTGTATGATTTGCAAGACATCACTTGATGAGGCTAACACATCTTTTGCCCAAGGCGGTGTGGCAAGTGTTACTAATCTCAAGGTTGATACTTTCGACAAGCATATCGCCGACACGATAATCGCGGGTGACTATATCTCAGACCGTAAGGCCGTAGAACAGGTTGTAAGAAAAGCTCCTGAACAGATAAAGGAGATGGTGGAGTGGGGTGTTAACTTTGACAAGAAGGAAGACGGCAGCTTTGACCTTCATCGTGAGGGCGGACATTCTGAGTTCCGTATCCTGCATCATGCCGACGATACAGGAGCAGAGATACAGCGTGGACTGATGGAGGCTGTGCGTGCATGTCCGGATATCGATATAAAGGAGAATCACTTCGCTGTAGAGATTATCACCCAGCACCATCTGGGAGTGAGGGTGACAAGACGTTCACCAAACATACAGTGTTATGGTGCCTACGTATTGAATCCAAAGACACAGAAAGTGGATACTTATCTTTCGAAGATGACGGTTATGTGTACTGGTGGTTGTGGTGCCGTTTATCTCACCACGTCAAATCCCGTTATAGCAACAGGCGATGGCATAGCGATGGTATATCGAGCCAAGGGTACAGTGGCGGATATGGAGTTCGTGCAGTTCCACCCCACAGTGCTCCACAACCCAAAGGAGACTCATCCTGCTTACCTCATCACAGAGGCGATGCGAGGATATGGTGGTATACTGAAGCTGCCTAATGGCGAGACATTCATGGAGAAATACGATGAACGCCTCTCTCTTGCTCCTCGCGACATCGTGGCAAGGGCTATCGATAAGGAGATGAAGATCCATGGTCTCGATCACGTATGTCTCGACGTAACACATAAAGATCCCGCAGAGACCCGTAAACACTTCCCGAATATCTATCAGAAGTGCCTTTCGATAGGTATCGACATCACTACGGACTATATTCCTGTACGTCCTGCTGCACACTATATGTGCGGAGGTATCAAGGTGGATATCAACGGACAGTCGAGCATAGAACGTCTTTATGCTCTCGGAGAATGCTCATGTACAGGTCTGCACGGAGGAAATCGTCTGGCATCCAATTCTCTCATTGAGGCTGTGGTTTATGCCGATGCTGCTGCAAAGGATACTATTGCACATGCCGACCTATATGATTTCAATGATAAGGTGCCGGAGTGGAATGACGAGGGTACGATGACAAATGAGGAGAAGGTGCTTATCACCCAGAGTGTGAAAGAGGTGAATCAGATAATGTCAAACTATGTTGGTATCGTGCGTTCTGATTTAAGACTGCATCGCGCATGGGATCGTCTGGATATGCTTTATGAGGAGACAGAACGCCTCTTTAAGAGAGTTAAGGCCTCGAAGGATATCTGCGAGCTCCGAAACATGATTAATGTGGGATATCTTATCACCCGTTGGGCTCTGGAACGAAAAGAATGTAGAGGTCTGCACTTCACTACTGACTATCCTCTACACGCTTACGACAAGAAATAAAAAATCCCGCCAGTGGCGGGATTTTTTATTATTAGTAAGTCATCTTTGGCTCAAGTTCCTTAGCTTGGTCAATCATCTTCTGTACCTCGCTTACAGCAGGGACACGTCCACAGATGTGGAACTCGGTATTGATCTCTTCAAGCTTTGGCTGCAGGTTCTCTGCAACACGATGACGGAACTCCTTAACAGTGTCAACACCAGCCTTCTCGAGCAACTCAGCAAACTGAGGACCTACGCCGTTGATACGGAAGAGGTCTGCATGGTTTGCCCAACGGAGAATCAGCTTCTCACTGATGCCTGTAGCCTCTGCCAGTTCCTTGCGGCCCTTGGGAGCTGCACACTTATCAAGAAGTTCACTTACTTTGTTGATACCTGCGGCAACAAGCTTCTCTGCATAAACGTCGCCTACACCCTCGATGTCGATAATCTTGTAATCCATAATCTTTGGTTTTTTGTTTGTAATGTTGTTGGGTTTATAATTTTTATGCTGCAAAAATAGACAAAATTTCTGATAAATGCAATTATTTGAACGTTTTTTTGTATTTTTGCACCTAAAATAATAAAGATTTATGATGATTGCTCTATATATAATAACAGGTGTGGCGATTGGGGCTGTAGCGCTCTATCTTTTTATGGACCGTAAGATGGACGTGCTGAGAGTAGAGGGCGGAAAGAAAGATATTGAACTCTCCATGCGTTCAGAACTGCTCAATGCAGCCAACAGTCGTGTGCAACATCTTGAGGCAGAGAATAAGTCGCTTAATGCCAAGACAGAGTCGCAAGGCAGGGAGCTGGAGCTCCTACGTCAGCAGATGAGTACAGAACTTCAGCGTCGCGATGAGGAGTTCAGGAATCAGCTCCAGACATCAAAGGAACAGTTTCAGGAGCAGTTGCGTACGGCTCGTGAACAGTTCTCGAATATGGCACAGCAGCTCATGGAGACGAGTGCTTCGAAGCTTAAGGAGTCTAACACTGAGGCGATGACAGGCATCACCCAGCCCCTGAAGGATGCCGTAGAGAAGATGCAGATGGCCATATATGAGAATCAGGAGAAGTCTGCTGGCTATTCCGCAAGTTTCGCAGAACAGATACGACTCATGATGGAACAGACACAGCAACTGGGGCAGAAGACAGAGAGTCTTACCAATGTGCTGCGTCGTGATAATAAGGTGAGTGGTAACATGGGAGAAATAATCCTTGGCGACCTCCTTGCCTGTCAGGGACTCACTGAGGGTATCCATTATGAGGTACAGGCACGACTCAGAGACGAACTGGGACGTCCTCTGAAGCATGATGAGACAGGTAAGGAGATGCAGCCGGATGTTGTCCTCCACTATCCTCAGGGACAGGATGCAATAGTCGACTCTAAGGTGTCGCTGGTGGCATACGAGAAATATGTGAATGCTGATAATGCAGAGGATAAGGAACGTTATCTTCAGGATCATATCAAGAGTGTGCGTCAGCATGTGAATGAGCTTGCGAGAAAGGATTACTCAAAATATATCAAGAATGGCCGCGATGCAGTAGACTTCGTGATTATGTTCGTACCTTTCGAGTCTTCTCTTCAACTGGCACTTGCCAATGACCCTACTCTCTGGCGTGAGGCTTTCGAGAAGAAAGTGTTTGTCACAGGTGAACAGAACCTGCTTGGAATCCTTCACATGATACATATCGCCTGGGTGCAGAATCAGCAGGCTGAGAATCAGAAGAAGGTGTTCGGACTGGCAGAACAGCTCTTAGATCGTCTTGGTGACTTTGTACAGAGATATAACGACCTGGGAGAGAAGCTTAAAAAGGTGGATGATGCTTATAAGTTTACGAAAGATAAACTTGAGGACGGACGTCAGAGTGTTTATCAGAAGGCTCATGAGCTTATCGGCGTCGGTGCCAAGGAGAACGCTAATCGCAGAATCCCCAAACCAAAGAACACGGAATTGTTATTAGATAATGAAGAGAGTACTGATAAGTGAGGACCTCTGGGGCTTTGATCTCTCTTCGGCATTGCAGGAGATATCTGAGCAGCGTAGAGAACAGGCTCTGAAGTTCAAGCATGAACAAGGGCAGAGGTTATGTGTCCTTGCTTATCAGCTTCTGAAACAGGCTCTTCGTGAGGAATACGGCATCACTGATAATCCCCTATTTGCATATAATGAGAGCGGCAAACCCTCTCTCGTGGGACATCCCGAGATATTCTTCAACCTCAGTCATTGTAAGGAGGCTGCGGCATGTGTCGTCAGCGATCATCCTGTAGGAATCGATGTGGAGAGCTCAAGGCAATATAAAGACTCTTTGGCAGAATACTGTATGAATGATGACGAGTTGCGACAGATAAAATCTTCTGATAATCCTGATGAGGAGTTTATCCGTCTGTGGACTATGAAAGAGGCAACGATAAAGCTTCTTGGCACTACTATCAGCAATGGCATGAAAGAGTTGCTTATCCCCGATAAATACAAATATACCACTGTCGTTCGACAGCGGTATATCTATACTATCTGTGAATAATCTTACTTAACCAGATTACCCAGGATGTCTCTTGTGAGTTCCTTGGTGATGGTGCGCGTGGCAGCACTCGTGGCGTTTTTAACCACACGACCTGTGCTTGAAGTTCTTGATTTTGTCTTATTGCCTGTCACTTTATTGCTCACGTATGTGCCAAGGATAGTAGCAAGTGTTGATGTGATAGCCGTAAGCACAGCCTTCCACACCTTACCCATCATACCAGGCTTCTTCTTTTCTTCCTTTTCTGCCTTTGGCTGGGGAATCTCTATCTCTGCCTCCTGCTGCTGTTGCTCTGCAAACTGTTTGTCTGCCTCTGCCATAAGCACCTCGAAAGCACTCTCGCGATCTATAGGAGTATCATACTTGCCAAAGATACGGCTACCCTTGATGATATCCAGACGCTGACCTTCTGTCACAGCACCTATTTGCGACAGCGGGAAGAGTATCTTAGCGCGTTCTACGATACCTGGGGCTCCCTTCTCGTCAAGGAAACTAACGAGCGCCTCACCAGTCTCGAGATTCATGATAGCCTCGTCTGTCTTAAATGCTGGGTTAGCACGGAAGGTCTCGGCGGCAGTCTTCACCGCCTTCTGATCCTTCGGGGTATATGCTCTCAGGGCATGCTGTACACGATTACCTAATTGTCCGAGGATGTTTTCCGGGATATCAGTAGGACTCTGAGTGATAAAGTAGATACCCACACCCTTGGAACGTATAAGACGAATCACCTGCTCAATCTTATCCAGCAGTGCCTTTGAAGTACCATCGAAGAGCATGTGGGCTTCGTCAAAGAAGAATACGAGTTTCGGAAGTGGCTGGTCACCAACCTCTGGAAGGGTAGAGTAGAGCTCACTCAGCAGCCATAGCAGGAAGGTGGAATAGAGCTTTGGCTGCATCATCAGTTTATCAGCAGCGAGCACATTCATCACTCCCTTACCTCCCTCTGTCTGCATCAGGTCGTAGATGTCGAAGGCGGGCTCTCCGAAGAACTTATCTGCTCCCTGATTCTCCAACTGCAACAAAGCACGCTGGATGGCTCCGATAGTTGGAGTGGAGATGTTGCCGTATTTCGTAGTGTATTCCTTCGAGTGCTGTGATACCCAGTCGAGCATCGAACGCAGGTCCTTGAGGTCTATGAGCAGCAGTCCTCTCTCGTCAGCAATGCGGAACACGATGTTAAGTACACCGTCCTGAGTCTCATTGAGTTGCATGAGACGTGAGAGCAGCTGAGGTCCCATCTGCGATATCGTAGCACGCATAGGGTGTCCCTGTTCTCCGAAGACATCGAAGAAACGAACAGGACAACTCTGGAACTCAGGGTTCTCTATACCGAACTCAGGCATTCTCTTCTCAATGAATCCACTCAGTTTTCCTACCTGTGAGATACCACTAAGGTCACCTTTCATGTCGGCCATGAAACAAGGTACTCCTGCCTGACAGAATGTCTCTGCCATCACCTGCAGTGTAACGGTCTTTCCTGTACCAGTGGCACCCGCAATGAGTCCATGACGGTTTGCCATCTTACCTGTGATACTCAGTACTCCATTAGGGCAATGGGCGATATACAGCCCTCTCTCTTTATCAAACATGTCTTAACTTTTTTTTTATTCTCCTAAGACTTTTGCAATTGTCTTCAGGCACAAATCGCTACTGATGGGTTTCGAAAGGAACTCATCACAACCAGAGTCGAATGCACTCTGGCGATCACTGTCAAAAGCGTTGGCTGTCAACGCAATGATGGGTAATGAGGGATGAGTCTCCTTGATCTTCTTCGTGGCTTCAAGACCATCCATGATAGGCATCTTGATGTCCATCAGAACAAGGTCGTATTCCCCTTTTTCCACCATGTCTACAGCTTCCTGTCCGTTCTTTGCACGCTCAAACTGATAGAACTTCTTCAGAATATACGTCATCAGGATAAAATTGCTGTCATTGTCTTCTGCAATTAAGATTTTCTTCATATCTTTTCCTTTAAATTAATCTAGATTGTAGTTCGTAATATTCTCAATGAACTCTTAATATTTCACAAAATTACATCTTTTATCTGAAAAAACAAGCAAATCATCGTTTTTTTAACTAATTTTGCATCAACAAACTTACGAAAGTAGTAACTTCTAAACTAAATAACGATGAAATTAAGTTTTTTATCTTGTGCTTTAGCACTCGTTTCATGTCTCTCTCTGTCGGCTCAGAGCCACATGATGGAGGTAAACACAAAGAAGCTCGGAGCACCTGTGCAGCCAACGATGTATGGCCTGTTTTTTGAGGACATCAACTATGCTGCAGATGGTGGCTTGTATGGTGAGTTAGTAAAGAACCGTTCCTTCGAGTTCCCCGATCATCTAATGGGATGGGAAGCTTTCGGAGATTTCGAGATTGAGGACGACGGACCTTTTGAGCGTTGTCCACACTATCTGAGATTGCGTTATCCCGGACATAATGAGCGTCGCTCTGGAATCTCCAATAACGGATTCTTCGGTATAGGACTCCATAAGGGTGAGGATTACCACTTCTCCGTATGGGCAAGAGCTCCTAAAGGTGATGCAAAAATCATCGTGCAGTTCATTGACCGTGCAACTATGGAGGAAAATCAGCAGTTCACTTCTGATACTATCACTATCGGATCTAATGAATGGAAGCAGTATGAGAAGGTGATTAAGTCGCCACGTACCATCGCGAAAGGTCAGCTGCGTATCTTCCTCAGAGGCAAGAACGGTGTAGACCTCGAGCACATCAGTCTTTTCCCTGTTAACACCTTCAAGAATCGTAAGAATGGTATGCGTCGCGACCTTGCTCAGGCTCTTGCTGATGAGCATCCCGGACTGCTCAGATTCCCAGGTGGATGTATCGTAGAGGGTGTAGACCTTAAGACCCGTTATCAGTGGAAGAACACCATCGGTCCTGTAGAGAATCGTCCTCTCAATGAGAACCGCTGGGAGTATACCTTCCCATATCGTTTCTATCCAGACTATTTCCAGTCTTATGGACTTGGTTTCTTCGAGTTCTTCCAGCTCTCAGAGGATATCGGTGCCGAGCCTCTGCCTGTGCTGAATGTAGGTATGGCTTGTCAGTTCCAGAACTGGAACGACGACTCTGCAAATGTTCCTTACGATCAGCTGCAGCCATATATCCAGGACTGTCTCGACCTTATTGAGTTTGCCAATGGTCCTGCCAACTCTCAGTGGGGTAAGATCCGTGCTGAGATGGGCCATCCCGAGCCGTTCAACATGAAGTTCATCGGTGTTGGTAATGAGCAGTGGGATGACCTCTACTTCAAGCGCCTGGAGCCGTTTGTGGCTGCCATCAAGGCTAAGTATCCTAATATTCAGATTGTAGGTACCAGCGGTCCTGACTCTGAGGGTAAGATGTTTGAGAAGGGCTGGGAAGCCATGAAGAAACTGAAGGCGGACCTCGTCGACGAGCATTTCTATCGTAACGAGGACTGGTTCCTGGGTAATGAGGCAGGGAAGGAGAGATATGGTGAGTTCTGTGGTGGGCTTCGCTATGAGCACTATGATCGTAAGGGTCCTAAGGTGTTTGCCGGCGAGTATGCATGTCATGGAAAGAACAAGCACAAGTGGAACCACTATGAAGCTTCTATCCTCGAGGCAGCCTTCATGACGGACATGGAACGTAATGCCGATGTAGTGTATATGACAGCCTATGCTCCTCTCTTCGCTCATGTAGAGGGTTGGCAGTGGCGCCCAGACCTTATCTGGTATGACAACCTACGTATGTTTAAGTCATGCAGCTACTATGTTCAGCAGATGTATGCTGTCAACAAGGGTACCAACGTTCTCCGTATGACGATGAACAAACAGCCTATCGCAGGACAGCCCGGACAGGACGGACTCTTTGCATCTTCTGTCTTCGACAAAAATACAGGTGAGGTGATCATCAAGATCATCAACACCTCTAAGCAGTCGCAGCCTGTATCAGTGAAGCTCGTAGGTATGAAGGGCACTCGTACAGCTGAGACCATCACCATCTCTCACAATGGCATGGATGATGAGAATACTCTCGACAATCCTGAGAAGATTACTCCAAAGAACGGCAC
>CACYRS010000016.1 GCA_902776935.1 uncultured Prevotellaceae bacterium
AAGTAACTCCTGCATTCTCCAAAAGTGTATCAGGTTAGAATATCGAATACCTGAAAAACACCGAGGGGTTTGGGGGCGAGAAGCCCCCATAAGAGGGTACGTATTAGCATCAAGTGCTAAATAACGTTAACCACATTCATTTTTCTTATTACAGTTCATATTACATTTTAGTTTTGTTAGTTAGTTAATTGGTTTGTGAGGGCTCGCAGCTGCGAGCCTTCACTGCGTTATGAAATGAGTTTTTGGCTTTTTTCCCTTTTTCCCTTTTTGGAAAAATTAGGTTAGATTATAAAAGAGAAATTAACATTGTATAATAAATTAATATATCTATATAATATAATTAAATTATATAGATACTATAGAATTTATAGATCTGTTACGTTTCAAAAAAAACAAAAAGGGAAAAAGGGAAAAAAGGAAAAAAGTATAATTGTGGAGTATCATTGACATATCAGAATAAGTGGCTCCAGTTGATTAGCAAGTGCCCTCAGCCGAAAAATAAAAAAGGAGTATTGTTAATTAAGAGCCTGGCGCGCGAATCACGGCTCGCCGAGCTCAGAGAATGATTGAACTGTATTTGACACGTAACAACAATGAGACAAGTGAGGCGTACGGAAAGTACTACCCTCGAGTAAGCTACAAGCAGACGCTGAACATCCACAACATGGCCAAGCACATGGCTGAGCACAACACCCCGTTCTCAGAAGGTACCATCGAGGGTATCATGCGAGACTTCGTGACAACCACTTTTTTAGTGTATCACAAAAATATTTTTCAGAAAAAATTAGGATATTACGAATATTAGCGTTTTTTTTTATACCTTTGCAGAAAAATCTAGAGGAATATGCTACAAATCCGCTGTAAGAACAACAATGTTACGAAGAGTTTCCCAGAGGGATGCTCGCTATTAGACGTGTATCAGGAGTTTGCCGACGACATCAAACTGCCCTACCCCGTCATCTCCGCAAAAGTGAATAACGCATCACAGGGACTGAAGTTCAGGCTGTATCAGAACAGAGACGTGGAGTTTCTGGATGCCAGAGCAGGATCAGGACACAGGGTGTATGTGCGAAGCCTGAGTTTCGTGCTGTATAAGGCGACGCAGGATGTATTGCCAGGCTCGAAGCTGTTTGTGGAGCACTCGATATGCAGGGGATATTACTGCAATCTCAAGAAGAAGGAGGGGGATAAGATTACCGACAGCGACGTGGATTCAATAAGGAAACGCATGAAGGAGATCATCGACCTGGATATGCCGTTCAGAAGAACTGAGGCCACTAACGAAGAGGCGATAAGGGTGTTTGCTGAGAGAGGATTCTCCGACAAGGTGAAGCTGCTCGAGACCAGCGGACATATATACAGCGACTACTATACCCTCGGCGATACCGTGGACTATTACTACGGTCCGCTCGTGCCAAGTGCAGGCTACCTGAAGGTATGGGGACTGGAGAGATACGAGGACGGACTGCTGCTGAGAGTGCCTGACTGGCATAACCCTCTCCAACTGGCGGAGAAGGTAGACCAGCCGAAGACCTACGAGATGTTTGCCGAGAAGACCCGTTGGGACATCATCATGCGACTCTCGAATGCAGGTGATGTGAACAAGGCCATCATGCGAGGACATGCATCAGAACTGATACAGGTAAGCGAGGCTCTGCAAGAGAAAAAAATCGTACAAATAGCAGAGGAGATTGACAGGCGCTTCCATAGGGAGAAAGACCCCGTGAGGATAGTGCTTATCACAGGGCCGTCGAGCTCAGGAAAGACCACATTCTGCAAACGACTATCAGTACAGTTGTTGGCATGCGGACTGAGACCGATATCGTTCTCTACTGACGATTACTTCGTGAACCGCGTGGACACTCCAAAACTGCCGAACGGAGATTACGACTTCGACAATATCGAGGCGGTGGAGTACTCGCTCCTTGAGGACCATATGCAGAAACTGATGCAGGGAGAGAGAGTGGAGATACCAGAATATAACTTCAAGACTGGCAAGAGAGAGTGGAACGGAAAGAAACTGAAGCTATCAAACGACACTGTGCTCATCATCGAGGGAATACATGCGCTTAACCCGCTGTTAACCAAAAAGATACCCGACTCCATCAAATATAAGATCTATATCTCTGCCCTCACCAGCGTTTCGCTCGACGACCACAACTGGATACCGACAAGAGACAACAGACTGCTGAGGAGAATCATCAGAGACTATAACAAGGGAGCCTTCTCGGCACAGGAGACGATATCTCAGTGGAAGAATGTACTGGCGGCTGAGGACCAGTGGATATTCCCCTATCAGGAGACGGCAGATGTAATGTTTAACTCGGCTCTGAATATCGAGTTTGCCGTGCTCAGGATACATGCTGAGATAATATTGGCGTCGGTACCGAAGAACTGTCCGGAGTATGCCGAGGCGCACAGACTGCTGAAGTTCATACATTATTTCCTGCCTATCAGTGATAAGGAAATTCCCCCGACAAGTATCATGAGAGAATTCGTTGGAGGATCAAGTTTCAAGTATTGAAAAATGTTTAGTAGCAAAGAGAACGTAAATATACTGACGGCTCTGTTGGCAGCTCATGGAGTTAGGCATGCTGTGGTGTGTCCTGGAAGCAGGAACTCGGCGATAGTGCATAACCTGAATGAGTGTCATGAGATAGAGTGTTATGGGGTCACTGACGAGAGATCGGCAGGTTTTTATGCCTTAGGAATGGCTCAGGCACTGCAACAGCCAGTGGTGGTGTGCGTCACCAGCGGAACAGCTCTGCTGAACCTTAACCCAGCAGTGGCGGAAGCATATTATCAGCATGTGCCAATCGTGGTGGTGTCAGCAGACAGACCTCCTCAGTGGATAGACCAGTTAGACGGGCAGACTCTACCCCAGCCCGACGCCCTCGGAAGGTTCGTGAAGAAGGCCATATCGCTGCCAGAACCAAAAGACGATGAGGAGCGATGGTATTGCAATCGCCTGGTTAACGAGGCTCTGCTGGAGACTCGTCATCACGGCAAAGGTCCTGTGCATATCAACGTCCCCATCTCAGAACCGCTGTTCGAATACACAGTGAAGAAATTACCTGAGGAGCGTAGCATCTGTCTGCTGAATCCAAGAAGCAACAAGTCGCTCATATCAGTGGAATGCGCAGGTCAGTTCTTCAGATCAAAGAAACCGATGGTCATCATCGGACAGATGTCAGCAGATGACATATTGCCAGAAGACCTCCATAGCATCTCATTATGCGCCGTAGTGCTAAACGAATCGTTGAGTGTGGGCAAGGGAGGCGAGCACTTTGACGAGGTGCTCTGTGCTGTAGGCGACAATCCCGAATACCAGCCGGACTTCGTGATATATCTGGGTGATACGATGGTTAGCAAACGCATCAAGAAATGGATGCGAGGCCTGAAGAAAGCAAATATCTGGGCTGTGGCTGAGGATGGAGTAATACGCGACACCTCGATGAACCTGTATGGACTGATTGAAGGTCACCCGGCAGATGTACTAAAAGACCTGGTAGAGACTGTAGGAATAAAAACCATCAAATCAACCCAGGCCTTCACATCTCTTTGGGAAAAAGCCCTCGAGAAAATCGATAATCATGCTGAGGCATACGAGCCGGAATATTCTCAGATGGCCGCAGTAAAGTATTTTGAAGGTGCGATGATGTATGCAGAAGATGACTATATACATTATGGCAACAGCACGGCAGTGCGATTGGCGAATATCTATGCCAACCACTATGTTTATTGCAATCGCGGGGTGAACGGTATAGAGGGCTCGCTGTCGACAGCTGCAGGATTCTCGTGTGTGGTCGATGAGAATGTGTATTGTGTGATTGGCGACCTGAGTTTCTTCTATGACCAGAATGCCCTGTGGAACCAGAACCTGAGAGGAAACCTGAGGATTCTTCTGTTGAACAACGGCAAGGGAGGAATATTCAATATGCTGAAAGGACTGGAGGTGAGTCCTGCGAGAGACAGGTTTGTGGCTGCCGAGCATAAGACATCGGCAGAGGGGATTTGCAGACAGAATGATGTGGTGTATCTCAGGGCCGGGAATACAGAAGAGATGCAGGAAGAAATTGATAGACTGATAGATACAGATTCTGACAGACCTGTCTTATTAGAAGTCTTCACTGACGCAGAGATAGACGAAAAAGTCCTAAAGGACTATTTTATGTCAATATCTGTCTCATAGTTTGGAGCTTGGCCTCGGTTTCGAGCCATTCCTGATTAAGGACACTGTCTTTAAGAAGACCGCCGCCAGCATAGAGATGACAGGTGGAGCCATCGATGTTCATACAACGAAGAGAGACATAAAGATGAGTCTCGTCTAAACCCAAAGGGCCCATAAAACCACTATAATAGCGTCGTGGAGTATGTTCGTTGCATATGATGAAATTAAATGTCTCACGCTTAGGAAGTCCACATACAGCCGGTGTGGGATGAAGAGTCTGCAACAAATCACCAATATGCTCATTATCAGCAAGTTTAAAGGTAAAATCGCTGCGTAGGTGAACGAGGTTGGCTGCTCTTACGGTGCGAGGACCTTCCTCACGGAAGTCGGAGGTAAACTGTTCGAGACACTCTGTGATATATGTAGAGACAATGCGCTGTTCCTGGATGTTCTTAGTGCTCCAGGTGAGAGTTTCGCCCTCGCCATTAAGTTGTTCACCCTCCAGTTTCATTGTGCCTGCCAGTGCGATAGTGCGCCATTCAGAGCCCTTACCATCAAGTAGAATCTCAGGAGTGGCAGTAAGCCAACAGCCTGTCTGAGGTGTATCCACAAGAGCAATAAACAATCGCGGATACATATCACAAGCGCGATAGAAAAGATCCATAGGCTTTATACTCTCTCCTAACCTCTCGTCAGCACAGCGTGCAAGCACTATCTTACGGAAGGAATCAGCCTCGAGCTGGGAGTGATAATTTGCAAAGTCGATGGAATAGAAAGAGGAAGGTGATGAAGAATACTTATGTTCTTCTGTCTTAAAATTATGTTCTTCTGTCCTTCTGTCTAAAAAAACAACTTCTGTCTCACCTTGGATAAGAAGTACAGGCTGGTCGGCCTTCACCTCAAATGGTGCCACGACAAAACCATGTCTACCATTGAGTTGTGACAAGGAGTGAAGTTCCAACGGTTCGCCAGAGGTCTGTCGTATCAGTGTGGCACGGTCTTCATGGGGTAGCCTGTATATCGCAAAGGCCGACATCTATTTTTTTTATATTTTTTATTTTTTATTTTTAATAATGTAATTCGTCACTCGCACATTAGATATCAGATCACCAAGAGTGTCCTTGATATCCACATTCCACACGTGGAGGGTTGTGCCCTTATGTAGAAGACGTGCGAAAGCCGTTACGGTATCACCCTCAGCCACAGCCTTGACATGGCTGCCGCTCACCTCGATACCCACACAAGCGCACCCTGGACAAAGGGCTGAAGAGCCAACACCAGCAACGTTCTCCGCCAGAGCCAGTGATGCCCCGCCACTTAAGAAACCGAAAGGCTGACGATTGCGCTCATCAACCTTCATACGGGCCATACAAGTATCGTCCTCGGGAGTAGACAGAAATTCCATCCCGAGGGCAGTACTTAAGTTCGGCTTACTATTGATTAAACGATTTAATTCTTCTACGTTCATTACTTGAAGAGTGAGTATTCTGGAACTTCCCATGCGAGAGCACTGGCACCGAGGGTGTCGCGCTCACGATCTTCGAGTTTAGACAACAGGAGCTTCACCTTGCCACGCATATTGGGGAAGATATGCTCCTCGAATGATTCATAGGTGGGGTCTATGAGCCAGTGGCCTGCCTTTGCAACTCCTCCTGTGAGGATGATAGCCTCGGGGTTGATAACAGAAGCATAGTTGGCAAGACCTATTCCAAAGATACGGCCTGTACGCTTGTAGGTCTCTATGGCAAGCTCGTCGCCTTGTTCACAACATTCTGTAATCCTCCTGGGAGTAAGTTTCTCTATTTCACGCATCAATGACGGTTTGTCGCTCTCTGCCATCAGTTCCTGTGCAGTAAGGACAATACCCTTAGCTGCAACATACGACTCGAGACAGCCTTGTTTTCCACAGCCACAAGAACGTCCATCAGGAACGATACAAGTGTGTCCGAACTCACCTGCATAACCTGTGAAGCCCTTCATTTCCTTACCGTTGGCAAAGAAACAGCTACCCAGACCTGTACCGATATGGACGATGATAAAGTCTGTCATGCCATGAGCACTACCAAACACATGCTCTCCAAGAGCAGAGATATGTGCATCGTTGGCAATACCCACTGCCAGACCTATGCGGTCGCGGAGCATCGCTGCCAGAGGAACGACACCCTTCCAAGGAAGGTTGGCAGCATTCTCAACACAACCAGAGATATTGCTCGCACTCGGAGCACTGATACCTATGGAACGGATGGTCTCGTAACCTCCGTTTTCCTCTACCAATGTAACAATCTTCTCACTCAGGGCTGTAACGTAGTTGTTTACGTCAGGAAAATCGAGTGTAGGAAAACTTGACTCGGCTATGATATTACCACGAACATCTACAATAGCGTATGTAGTGCTTTCAATACTAATGTCAACACCTACGACCCTTGTTTTAATATTATACTCTACCATAATCTAGTTATTACTTAAATAATGAATACTCCTTGGTATCCCACGCCAAAGCACTTGCGCCTAATACGTCGCGCTCCCCCTCCTTGAGGATAGATACCAGGATACGTGTCTTATTACGGATATTGTGAAACACATGTTCATCAAACGACTTGCGCATGGGTTTGAGCAACCACTTGCCAGCCTCCATCATATCGCCTGTAAGAATGATGGCCTCAGGATTAAGTATTGAGGCATAATTTGCCAGACCAAGGCCAAGCATGGTTCCTACCCTGCGGAAAGTCTCGATAGCCAACTTGTCACCCTTGTCGCAACATGTTGCAATGGGAACAATATCCAGTTCACGAAGTTCGCTCATCAATGTAGGCTCCTTGCTCTCTGCTATCAGTTCCTTTGCTGTCATCACCAGACCTTTCTGCGAGCAGTATGTCTCCAGACACCCTTTGTGACCACAGCCACACTGGCGTCCGCCAACCTCTACGCAGGTGTGTCCCACCTCGCCGGCAAAACCGCCAAATCCAAGATGAGGCATGCCATTGGAGAAGAAGCAACTGCCCAGACCACCATGACTTATAGACACCACAACAAAATCCTTCATGCCGTGAGCACTGCCATACGCCTTCTCTCCAAGAGCGGTGATATGAGCATCGTTGGCTACTGCCACAGCCAGGCCCAGTCTGTCGCGAAGCATCGCTGCAAGAGGAACCTTACCCTTCCAAGGCAGGTTGGCTGCGTTCTCTATGCACCCAGAGACGAAACTGGCACTTGGTGCACTCACACCCACAGAACGGATAGACTCGTAGCCTCCGTTTTCCTCTACCATCATCAGCACCTTCTCGCTGAGTGCGGTAGCATAATCGTTAACATCAGGATAATCCAACGTTGGGAAGTGATCCTGCGCGATGATGTCGCCGCGCATGTCAACTACCGCGAATGTAGTCCTTTCAAGTCGGATATCAATTCCCACGACACGGGTCTTGATCTTATCGACTGTCTCTACGCCTTCAGTAATTGTTCCCATTGATAATAATTCTTGTTAGCTATTTGAATAATGAATACTCTTTAACCTGCCAGGCCAGCTCGCCTGCACCAATGACATCGTGCTCCAGATCGTTGAACTCAGAAAGTACGAACTTAACGTTGCCCTTGGTGTTATGGAACACATTCTCCTCGAACGTGGCAACCATTGGTTCCATAAGCCATTTTCCTGCACTTACTACAGGACCGGTGATAATAAACGCCTCTGGATTGAGCATCGAAGAATAGTTGGCAAGGCCCAAACCAAGCATCATACCTGTACGACGATATACCTCTATGGCCAGTTTGTCGCCCTTGTCGCACATCTCTGCAATCTTTTCTATCGACAAGTTCTCCTCAGAGCGCATCAGAGAAGGCTCATCACTCTCTGAGAGCACCTCTTCAGCAGTCTTCAGGACACCTCTGATAGAGGTATAAGCCTCCAGACAACCTTTCTTTCCACAGCTACACTGACGGCCGTTTGTCATGACACAAGTGTGACCTATCTCTCCAGCAAAGCCGTCATATCCCTGATGCACACGGCCATTAGAGAAGATACAGCTGCCCATGCCACTGCCGAGAGTCACTACAACAAAGTCATTCATGCCTCGTGCACTACCAAAGGAATGTTCTGCAAGAGATGTGACATATGCATTATTCGCCAGAGCAACAGCCATACCTAACTGATCCTGCAACATCGCAGCAAGAGGTATTACGCCCTTCCAAGGCATGTTGGGAGAATTGACTATGCTACCCGAAAGGAAATGACCACTGGGAGCACTGATACCTACCGAACGCACTTTATCATGACCTCCGCCTATCTCAATAAGTTTCATAATACTGCTAGACAGTTCTTGCAAGAAGCCACCCACCTCAGGATAATCGGAAGTCTTTAAGATGTCTTTGGCAACAATTTCACCTTTTACATCTATGAGTGCGCTGAGTGTTTCATCACTCCTGATTATTACTCCTATAACGTATTTTTTTATGCTTGCCGTACTCATTCCCAAAAACTTTATGCCGCAAATATAAACATTTTTTCTGTATCACGCAAGTCTTTACGTATTTTTTTTGCAATTATTTAAACTATGCTTGCATTTTTCGTAGAAATTTCGTAACTTTGCACCCACAAAATTGAAATATTCGAATATTTAAGATGAACATTTTAGAATTAAGCGAACAAGAAATCGGAAGGCGTCAGAGCCTTCAGGAGCTCCGCAATATGGGTATTAACCCATATCCTGCAGCAGAGTTCCCCGTTACAGCATGGAGCACAGATATCATTAACGAATTCGAGGATCTTCCCATCATAGGTAAAGACGAGGAGGGCAACGATATACGCGAGACAGCCACTCCAGAAAACAGTCGCATGGTAAGCATTGCCGGACGTATCATGAGCAAGAGCATCATGGGTAAGGCCGCCTTTGCTAAGCTGCAGGACTCGAAGGGACGTATCCAGGTGTACGTACAGCGTGACTCTATCTGTCCAGGCGAAAACAAGGACTTATATAACATAGTATTTAAAAAGCTCCTCGACTTGGGAGACTTCATCGGTGTGAAGGGATATGTGTTCCGTACAAAGACAGGCGAGATCAGCGTTCACGTAATGGAGATGACAGTATTGAGCAAGAGCCTGAAGCCACTGCCTGTAGTTAAGACGGATGCCGACGGTAAGGTTTACGATGCCTTCGACGATCCCGAGCTGCGCTATCGTCAGCGTTATGTTGACCTCATTGTGAATGCTGGTGTAAAAGATACATTCCTCAAGCGTGCAACTATTATCCGCACGCTGCGTAATATCCTTGATAATGCAGGCTATACTGAGGTCGATACACCTATCCTGCAGAACATTGCAGGTGGTGCTTCGGCTCGTCCCTTCATCACCCATTTCAATGCGCTCAATCAGGATATGTATATGCGTATCGCCACTGAGCTCTACCTGAAGCGACTCATCGTAGGTGGTTTCGAGGGAGTCTACGAGATGGGTAAGAACTTCCGCAACGAGGGTATGGACAAGACCCATAACCCAGAGTTTACCTGTATGGAGCTATATGTAAGCTACAAGGACCTGCTATGGGGTATGACCTTCACTGAGAATATGCTTGAGAAGATCTGTACTGCTGTCAACGGCAAGCCCGAGGTTGAGATCGATGGCAACATCATCTCCTTCAAGGCTCCATTCCGTCGCCTGCCTATCCTCGACGCCATCAAGGAGAAGACCGGTTTCGACTGTGATGGCAAGACTGAGGATGAGATCCGCCAGTTCTGCCTCTCCAAGGGCATGGATGTCGACGAGACCATGGGTAAGGGCAAGCTCATCGACGAGCTGTTTGGTGAGTTCTGCGAGGGCTCATTCATCCAGCCTACCTTCATCACCGACTATCCCGTCGAGATGTCACCGCTCACCAAGATGCACCGCTCTAAGCCCGGACTCACCGAGCGTTTCGAGTTGATGGTTAATGGTAAGGAGCTGGCTAATGCATATTCTGAGCTCAACGATCCTATCGATCAGGAGGAGCGTTTCGTAGAGCAGATGAAGCTTGCTGACAAGGGTGATGACGAGGCAATGATTATCGACCAGGACTTTTTGCGCGCGTTACAGTACGGTATGCCTCCCACGTTTGGTATCGGTATTGGTATCGACCGTCTGGTAATGCTGCTCACAGGCAAGTTTGCTATTGGTGAGGTGATGCTGTTCCCACAGATGAAGCCTGAGAAGAAGATGCCTCAGAGCACACCTGCTGAGTGGGCAGAGATTGGCGTAGCTGAAGACTGGGTACCAGTACTGCGCAAGGCCGGTTTTAACCTCATCCAGAACATCAAGGATGAGAAGCCACAGGGTCTCCAGCAGAAGATTGGTGATATAGTAAAGAAATACAAGCTCGAACTTCAGAAGCCATCTGTTGACGAAGTCGCTGCTTGGATTGAAAAGGCGCAATAATGTTCGACTGCGGTAAAATAGCAATAATCGGAGGTGGTAGCTGGGCAACAGCTATCGCCAAGATTATTGTTGGGCACACTCATCATATCGGATGGTATATGCGTCGTGACGACCGTATAGATGACTTCCGTCGCATGGGTCATAACCCAGCCTATCTTACCAGCGTACATTTTGACATCAATGAGATATTCTTCAGTAGCGACATCAATAAGATTGTACAACAGTACGACACCCTGGTGTTTGTTACTCCTTCGCCATACCTTAAGAGTCATCTTAAGAAACTGAAGACCCGTATTCGTGACAAATTCGTTATCACGGCTATCAAGGGTATCGTCCCTGACGAGAACCTTGTTTGTAGCGAGTATTTCCATCAGGTATTTGATGTGCCATATGATAACCTCGCATGTCTCGGAGGTCCCTCTCATGCTGAGGAGGTGGCTCTGGAGAGACTAAGCTACCTCACTGTAGGATGCTCTGATCGCGAGAAGGCACAGGCATTTGCCAATGTGCTAAGCAGCGAGTATATCAAGACCAAGATATCTACAGACGTGATAGGTATCGAGTATTCTTCAGTTCTAAAGAATGTGTATGCCATCGCTGCAGGTATTTGTAGCGGACTGAAGTATGGCGATAATTTCCAGGCTGTTCTTATGGCGAATGCCGTGCAGGAGATGAACCGTTTCCTTAAGGCCGTACATCCTATAGAGAGGAATGCCTATGACTCTGTTTATCTCGGTGATCTACTGGTGACAGGTTATTCTAATTTCTCCAGAAACAGGACTTTCGGAACCATGATCGGAAAGGGATATTCTGTCAAATCAGCCCAGATAGAGATGGAGATGATTGCCGAGGGATATTTCGGAACAAAGTGCATGAAGGAGATTAACCGTCATTGTCATGTGAACATGCCGATATTAGACGCTGTTTATAATATATTGTACGAACGCATCTCACCACAGATTGAGATTAAGCTTCTGACAGACTCGTTCAGATAAGATTTTTTTGCTCTTAGATTTGGTAATGTCGGCTGATTTTAGTAATTTTGCAGCCGTTTTCTATTAATAGGTATGCAGGATATACGTAATATTGCTATTATAGCTCACGTAGACCACGGTAAGACTACACTGGTCGACAAGATGATGCTTGCTGGAAATCTCTTCCGTGAGGGACAGAATCTCAGCAATCAGGTGTTGGATGCTAATGACCTCGAGCGTGAACGAGGCATAACCATTCTCTCGAAGAATGTGTCAATCAACTGGAAGGGTGTGAAGATTAACATCATCGACACTCCGGGACACTCAGACTTCGGAGGTGAGGTAGAGCGAGTATTGAACATGGCCGATGGCTGTCTTCTTCTCGTAGATGCCTTCGAGGGTCCTATGCCACAGACGCGTTTTGTGTTGCAGAAGGCTCTGCAGATTGGTCTGAAGCCTATTGTGGTTGTCAACAAGGTTGACAAGCCCAACTGTCGTCCTGAGGAGGTCTATGAGATGGTGTTCGACTTGATGTTCTCTCTTAATGCCACTGAGGATCAGCTTGATTTCCCTGTGGTATATGGTTCTGCAAAGAACGGATGGATGGGTGAAGACTGGAAGACACCTACAGACAACATCACATATCTTCTCGACAAGATCATCGAGGTGATACCAGCTCCAAAGCAGATAGAGGGTACTCCACAGATGCTTATCACATCACTCGACTATTCAAGCTATCAGGGACGTATTGCCGTAGGTCGTGTTCATCGCGGACGGGTTAAGGATGGCATGCAGGTAACGATAGCTCATCGTGATGGTTCGATTGAGAAGACGAAGATCAAGGAGCTCCACACTTTCGAAGGTATGGGACATGTCCGTACAGAGAGTGTTGACTGCGGCGATATCTGTGCTGTCATCGGACTGGATAAGTTTGAGATTGGTGACACCATCTGTGACATCGAGAATCCTGAGCCCCTGCCACCTATTGCCATCGACGAGCCGACAATGTCGATGCTCTTCACCATCAACGATTCACCATTCTTCGGAAAAGAAGGTAAGTTTGTTACCTCTCGTCATATCAACGACCGATTGGAGAAGGAACTTGAGAAGAACCTCGCATTGAGAGTAGAGCCTTTCGAGGATTCTACAGACAAGTGGATTGTCTCTGGTCGTGGTGTGTTGCATCTCTCAGTGCTCGTAGAGACCATGCGTCGTGAGGGATATGAGTTGCAGGTAGGACAGCCACAGGTAATCTATAAGGAGATTGACGGTAAGAAGTGCGAGCCTATCGAGGAACTGACAATCAATGTTCCAGAAGAGTTCTCATCAAAGATGATTGATATGGTTACCCGTCGTAAGGGTGAGATGACATCTATGGAGAGTCAGGGTGAGCGTGTAAACATCGAGTTTGATATTCCTTCACGTGGTATCATCGGACTGCGTACAAATGTGCTTACTGCTTCTCAGGGTGAGGCCATTATGGCTCATCGCTTCAAGGAGTATCAGCCATACAAGGGTGAGATAGAACGTCGTGTAAACGGTTCGATGATTTCCATGGATACCGGCAACGCTTTCGCATACGCTATCGACAAGCTTCAGGATCGTGGTAAGTTCTTTATCGATCCAGGAGAGGATGTATACATGGGACAGGTTGTAGGTGAACATGTTCATGATAACGACCTCGTGGTGAATGTCTGCAAGGCCAAGCAGTTGACTAACGTTCGTGCCTCTGGTACTGACGATAAGGCCCGCATCATTCCTAAGACAGTGATGAGTCTTGAGGAGTGTCTAGAGTACATCAAGCAGGATGAACTTGTGGAAGTCACTCCAAAGTCAATGCGAATGAGAAAGGTAATCCTGGATCACGACCAGCGTAAAAAAGCATCAATACAGAAGGATAAATAAAGAAAGTGTAGCTTTGAGCTACACTTTCTTTTATATAGACATTATCAGGCTTTTCCAGTTATCGCTGAAGTCTGTCATCTTAGGGAAGAGCAGGTCTGCATTCGCATCAAGCAATACCTGTGCAGGCAGAGGACCAGTATTCACTGCGATAGTAAAAATCCGTGCAGCCACTCCGGCTCTCACTCCCAAAGGTGCATTCTCTACCACGAAAGCCTCCCAAGGATTCAGGCCACCTGCTTTCTTAAGACCTGTAAGATAAGGATCGGGATTGGGCTTACCACGTTTCACATCATAGGCTGTGGTGATATGACTCTCATCGACAAATTCCCCAAAGTCTTTCAGTATCCTCTTTATCAATGGCTTCTGACCACTGCCTGTAACGATACCTATCTCCTTACCTCCGGCTTTAATCTGAGTCATAAGTTCCTTTATTCCTGGCATGATGGGAGCCTCGGGCATCTCATGGAAGATACGGCTCTTCTCGTCATACATCCTCTGTGCCTCAGCCTCTTCAATCTCACGACCTTGCTGTTTCAACACCATCATACGGATGGTATCCACACCCCGCGCACCTTCTGTGGCATAGGCATCGTCGGCTGTCATCTCAATGCCAAACTTCTTCATGCTCTCCTGCCAGGCGACAGCATGATTAGGCATGGAGTCATATAGCACTCCATCCATATCAAAGAGCACGGCCTTGAGGTTGATACTCTCAAAGCCGTGTCTTTCTAAGTATTGTTTTATCGCTACTGCGAACATCAGCCCAAGCGCTCTTTTATAGCTTTGCTCTCTGCCTCGTAGCCTGGCTTGTCCAACAGGGCAAACATATTCTTCTTGTAAGCCTCAACACCTGGCTGGTTGAAAGGATTAACACCCAGGATATTACCACTGATACCACAGGCAATCTCGAAGAAGTAGATGAGCTGTCCGAGATAGTACTCAGAGAGACGAGGAATAGAGATGCGGATGTTTGGTACACCACCATCCACGTGAGCCAGCTGTGTTCCGAGCTCTGCCATCTTGTTTACCTCATCAACGCGCTTGCCAGCGAGGAAGTTCAGACCATCGAGGTTCTCCTCATCATTTGGAAAGAGCAGTTTCTTCTCTGGCTCCTCGATGCTGATGACTGTCTCGAAGATGGTACGCTCACCTTCCTGAATCCACTGTCCCATAGAGTGAAGGTCGGTGGTGAAGTCTACTGATGCAGGGAAGATACCCTTCAGATCCTTACCCTCAGACTCTCCATAGAGCTGCTTCCACCACTCACTCATGAAGTGGAGCTTTGGCTGGAAGTTAACCATGATCTCAATCTTCTTACCACTCTGATACAAGCCATTGCGCAGGGCAGCATACTGAGCAGCAGGATTCTCTGCGAAAGGAACATCCTTGCCACAAGCCTTCTCCATATCCTGAGCACCACCTACGAGATCCTTAATGCTGAAACCAGCACATGCGATAGGCAGCAGACCTACTGGAGTCAATACAGAGAAACGACCACCTACATTGTCTGGGATGATGAAGCTCTTGTAACCCTCCTTGTCGGCACAGGTACGGGCAGCACCCTTCTTGGCATCAGTAACGGCAACGATAACCTTCTTTGCCTCCTCCTTGCCACGCTGAGCCTCACACTGCTTCTTCAACAGACGGAAGGTCAGGGCTGTCTCTGTTGTGGTACCACTCTTAGAGATGTTGATAACACCAAACTTCTTTCCCTTAAGATACTCTGTGAGTTCGAACAGATAATCCTCACCAATATTGTTACCTGCAAAGAGGATAGTTGGATTACTCTTGTCAGCTACAAGCCAAGCAAAGCTATTACTCAGTGCCTCGATGACAGCTCTTGCTCCAAGGTAAGAACCACCGATACCTGCCACTACGATAGCCTCGCAGTTGGCGCGGAGTGTATCAGCACAAGCCTGCAACTCATCGAGGAATGCAGGAGTGATGCTTGATGGCAGATGAAGCCATCCAAGGAAATCATTACCAGGACAAGTTCCCTCTTCAAGAGCTTTCTGTGCTTCTTTTACTTTTGGCTCAAAAGCCTCTACTGCGCCAGCCTCAAGGAAGCAAGCAGCCTTCGTGATGTCAAGACTTATATTTTTCATCTTTTTGTTAATTATTGGGTTTGTTATATTCTGCCCGCAAAGATACAAACATTTTTCGAGACCGCCAAATATTTATATTGATTTTTGCAACGACAGACGACGAATGGCAAAGATGAAATAAGCTATCAGCAACGGATAACCAATATAATATAATGTTGTGACACTGAAGACGACATAGTCGACAGCACATACAGCAGCCAATCCTCCAAGATATAGCAGAGCCTCACCAAGAGACAGATGATGACGGATATCATCGATAGTAGCTATTGCAACAATCACAATGGTCCATATTGACGACACGAAAAGTCCCAGATGCCAAGGCAGAGCCCATGGATTGAGTGAAGGATGATAATAGAAATGCCGCCATGATTCCGGACCAAAGAGTTGGATACTGCTATAGAGTACTGCAGAAGAAGATATCAGAAGACAAAGCAAGGTGGGATAGAAAGAAGGGATATCATTGAAATGGACTATCTTCGCACCCTTTCTCATAAGACGACGAAGACCGTATGCTCCTCCTACCAACACACAGAAAGCAAGGAAGACAAGCAGGTGAGCATCAGAGAAATAATCGATAAACTGACTTATAGGATCATCTGGAGAAACAGCCTTGAGGAGTTCACTCTCACGGATCCAGCCTTGAGTTAGTTGATCGCGGGCCACCTTTACCCATACGGAATCAATAGAATCGGAGGGGACAGTACGGATATCGGCGACAACGACTCTCTCATGACATAGTAGTTTGATGGAGTCGACGAGCGACAGCAATGGCATGGTCTCATAGCCTGCAGTAAACTCAGAAGTTAAGATATCCGGCACAGGCATCATCTCACTCTGCTGCTCCAGTATATTCAAAGAGTCACGACTTACAACGAAATTATATCCTTGAGTATAGTGATGAGTGGTATAGAATGATATGGAGTCTAGCTGTTGCTCTGTAAGATTCCAGGCATCAGAGGTCAGTGGTCCCTGATTATAGCATGAGATGCAAAAGAATAAATGAAAGATGATAAATGACAGACCTATCAGACTACGTCGCATAAACATTCATTTGACAGTGTTTACAATCAAATTCCAATCTGAAGCGACGACCATCGCCAAGTATGAGAGATAAAGGCTCATGCCATTCAGGACGTTTACCACCATTCTTTACGCAGTAGCCAAGGGAGTATCTGATACAATGACGACATTGCATAATCGGACCATTGAGTTCCTTTAATTCAGACGAAGTCTTAAGTTCGAAAGCCGACTTCTCCTTTGCACCATAGAAACGTTGCGAGAGGTGGTTGGAGATATTGAGGAGATAATCATCAGAATACTCTGCAACAGACTTCTTTGCAGAGACCTTACGCGGTGCCTGTCCCTCTGTGATGCTGTTCTTTTCAAGTTCTGCAACGAGGGCACGACGCATATCAGAGAGGATACTGTTTGGGATGAAGTAGTTGAAGTCGGAAGGGATGTCTACATCCGTACAAGTGTAGATAGTATCACCAAACTTCGACAACTGACGCTCGATATTCTCTACAGGTGACTTTTTTGCCTCCTGATGTTCGCATGGAAAACTTACAGAAACACCTTGCGCAGAAAGAGCAAAGCCATCAGCGACAGCCCTTACAGAAACAGAAATAGGAATCCTTCGCTCTGCACTCTGACGAGAGAGAAGACGATCAAACTCCTGATCACTGTTACGGTAAAGACGTACTCCTGCACGCAGTCCCTGAGGCATGCGATAAGGATAGATCCTGTTGCCCACTACCCTATTAGCCCGAAATCCCTCAAGTACTCCCTGCTGGTTGATGAAACACAGGCCATCACCATTTGCGAAACTGGCCACACCTGCCACATTGAAAGAGTCATGACGCAGCTCCTTCACCACACCGACATACTCTCCCATAGCCTTAGGAGTATCGAAAGAAGCAATATCCGGCTGACGACCGTTAAGGAAATAATGGGTATATCCTCTATTGAAAGTTTTACGCAGATCAGGAGTAAAGCTATATGTACACACTCCTTTCGAACTACGGCAATACTTGTCAGGATGGTTTCTGATTATCTCATTAAGTTTCTGGCTATATGCGGCTGTTACATTCTTTACGTATGATATATCCTTCAGTCGTCCCTCTATCTTAAATGAGGTGGCTCCTGCATTAACAAGTTCCTCAAGAGAATCGCTCTGATTCATATCCTTCAGAGACAACAGGTAACGTTCATGTTCTATCTCCCTTCCATCAGCATCCTGAAGAGAGAACTTCATGCGACAGAACTGAGCACACTCTCCTCTATTGGCACTACGTCCGAAACAATACTGTGAAGCATAACAGATACCGGAATAGCTGACGCACAAAGCACCATGCACAAACACTTCCAGTTCTACGTCGGGCACCTCACGATGTATCTCAGCTATCTCTTTGACAGACAGTTCCCTTGCCAACACTACACGTGAGAAACCTATGTCGCGAAGCCATTTTACTTTTTCCGGAGTACGATTATCTGTCTGTGTGGAGGCATGTAAAATAATGCCACAGTCCATTCCAGGAATCGCCATATCCTGAACAAGAATGGCATCTACCCCGGCATTCTTCAATTCCGAAAGCAGCTGACGAGTATCATCGAGTTCATCATCATAAACGATGGTGTTTACAGTAACATATATCTTTGCACCGAAGAGATGAGCATAGTCACAGAGTTTACGGATATCCTCTACACTGTTCCCCACGGCAGCACGTGCACCAAAACGTGGGGCACCTATATATACAGCATCTGCTCCATGATCAATGGCGGCAATACCACACTCCAGGTTCTTTGCAGGGGATAGTAACTCTAACGCTCTCACTGTTAACGGATATCTTCGATGTTATATGGTGTCTCCTGATATACGTAATAGTTCACCCAGTTGGTATAAAACAGGTTGGCATGCGAACGCCACGTAACCTTCGGACCCTGTTCCGGGTCATCATTACGATAATAGTTCTTTGGCAAAGCCACATCATCACGGATACCTCTATCGCGCTTATACTCATTGTCGAGGGTGTTGGGAGAATATTCAAGATGACCTGTGATGAAGAACTCTCTACCACCACGAGCCATGACAATGCTCACCCCACTCTCCTCAGACTCTGACAGGAGAGTAAGTTCCGGATTGTTTAGGATATCCTCACGATGAATCTCCGTATGACGACTATGAGGCATCATAAACTCATCGTCGAAGCCTCTGAAGATGGGTAACTTAGGATCCAGAATCTGTTGCGGGAAGATGCCGAACATCTTCATTGGCAAAGAATACTTAGGTATATGATAATGATAGTACAGTCCTGCCTGTGCAGCCCAACAAATATATAATGTACTCGTAACGTGCGTACGCGCCCACGAGAAGATCTCCTGTATCTCATCCCAATAACTAACATCCTCAAACTCCAACTGTTCCACGGGAGCACCTGTAACAATCATTCCATCGTACTTCTCGTGACGCATCTCTGTAAAGTCGCGATAGAACATCATCATGTGTTCGATAGGAGTATTCTTCGGTGTGTGACTCTTCAGTTTCATAAAACTGATGTCGAGCTGGAGAGGAGTATTCGACAACAGACGGATAAGGTCTGTCTCTGTGGTAATCTTCAGTGGCATAAGGTTAAGAATAGCAATCTTCAAAGGACGGATATCCTGAGAGTGAGCCCTGGTATCATCCATCACGAAGATATTCTCCTCTTTAAGCAAATCGATGGCAGGAAGCCTATCTGGTAATCTTAATGGCATTGTTTTCTTTCTTTTTTTTATTTTTTTACACGGACGAGGCAGGCTGATATATTATCATATCCTCCCAGAGCTATCGCTTCTTCACACAGGGCATCAGCATCGCAATTATTTGCAATCAGTTCCCTGAGTCGATCATCGCTCACCATATCCGACAGGCCGTCGCTGCAAAGCAAGTATATATCCCCGTCATAAATATCATTGGTCATCTGTACCATATCTACATAACTGCTCGTACATCCTCCTCCGATACAATTGGTGATGATATTTGAATGCTGTTGCTGACCCATGAGGTTACTTAACGAGTGATCGTTCGTAAGCTGATTGAGTAATCCGTCACGGTAACGATACAGACGACTGTCGCCACAGTTCATGGAATAGAACTCGCCATCATAATATGCAATAGCCACAAGGGTGGTACCCATTCCCTTATATCTGTCATCAACCTTTCCCTTGGAATCGAAAATCATATTGATAGAATCCAGCCACTCGACGATCATCTCATTAAATTCGCTGGCGTCGAGACCTACAGGCAGATCACCAAAGAAATACTGAAGGTTGTGGAGTGCATCATGGCTTGCCACCTCACCGCTCTTATGTCCGCCCATGCCATCGGCAACAGCAATCATACAACGGTCGGATTCACCAAGAGAAATATAAGTGCTATACTCAGCATTGCGGATAAACTGATCCTTGATAAGAATCATATCCTCATTATTATGTCTGACACTGCCTATTCTGCTAGCTGATGAAATATTTAATTCAATCATCTCAAAAAAACTATCTTACAATCACCTGGAGGTTAACGTTTGCAATTGTGAGTATGTCACCATTATGAAGTGCCATATCCACATCAGGCTGCAACACACGCTGGTTTACCTTTGTTCCATTTGATGAATGTTTATCTGTAACCACCCATCCTGACCCAGCCTTATACTTTAACTGGGCATGAACACCTGATACATAGGCATGTTTTTCAAAGAACTGGGTGTATGGACCTTTACGACGACCTATCACAGCACCATTGATGCCAACGATACGGATATTCAGACTGTCGTTGGCTAATGTCAGTACAGGCACACCGGAAGAGGCTGGACGTTCCTGAACCAGCGGACCAGCGATACTGTTTGAGGGCTGTGTGCCTAAAGTGATATCTGCCTGCAGACTTGCAGACATAGCAGGATTAGCCGGTCTTGCATTGGGATCTACTGGTGCAACCATCAGTCCTCCACATCGCGTACAACGTCGTCCGATACCGACATGTCCGCACTGGTTACAATATAGCAAAGCCTGTCCACACTGATCACAAAAGCGTGAATCGCCATCAATCTCTTCTTTACATGTAGGACAAATAATCATATCTGTTATTCAATATCTTCTGGTTGTATTATCTGATAAGTCTCCTTAGTCACCTGATCTGAAGGCATCTGTGATACTCGCTCAGAGAGCTTCTGGATCGTTGCATCGAGGAGATTACGCATCTCACGGGCATTACCCCAGTTCTCATTCTTATTGATAACAAGACGGTAAATCTTATCAAGCAGCTTAAACTCTGCTGTCTGCGACAAGGTGTACTGTTCCTTCTGGGCCATACCCTTGAAGATTGCCAGGAGCTCGTCTTCATTATAGTCATCAATCTGAAGCTTATGAGTGAAACGGCTGGCAAGACCTGGGTTTATCTGCATAAACTCTTCCATCTTATCCTTATATCCGGCAGCAATGACAACGAACTTTCCACGATCGTCCTCCATACGTTTCATCAGTGTGTCGATGGCCTCCTTTCCATACATGTCACCTCCGTCACTAAGAGTGTAAGCCTCATCAATGAAGAGGATACCACCCATAGCCTTGTCACACATGTTGTTGACAATCTTAGGAGTCTCACCCATATATTTTCCTACAAGAGTAGCACGACTTGCCTCAATGACACGTGATGTAGGAAGGATTTCCATAGCCTGAAGCACCTCTCCCATCTTACGGGCGATAGAGGTCTTACCAGTACCAGGATTACCTGTAAGGATGAAGTTCATAGACATCTGTTGGACATTTCCCGCACCAGCTGCTGCACGTTGTTTCATAAACATACTCTGCACAGCCAGACGACGTATGGAGTTCTTTACAGTACGCATTCCTACGAACTCATCAAGCTCGTTGAGGACCTCATCGAGAGGACGTGCAGCCTCATTCTGCGACATTGGCAGATCTGCGATAGTAAGCTTGTACATATCCTCCTCCTTGAAGTTCGGATCTGTCATAAGACCTACCAGTCGCTGACTTTGTTTCTCCACTGCCTCGTTGAAGATGCGACGTGCCTCACGGGCATTGCCGAAGTTCTTGTCACGACGCAGATAGAGCTGTTCGAACTGACGATGGATGGCTCCCTTGGTATTCTCGTCGATAGTGAATTTCTTACCAGCAGCAAGGTTAAGGAATATCTGTGTCAGTTCGTCAGGGGTATAGTCCTCGAAATGAATGGTCTGTGTGAATCGGCTCTTCAGTCCCGGGTTAGTGTCGATGAAGTCATGCATCTGGTCAGTATATCCTGCCACGATACAAATAAACTTACCGCGATCATCCTCGAGGCGTTTCAGAAGGGTATCGATAGCCTCTGCACCAAAAGAGTCCTGATCATTCGACTTCAGGGTGTATGCCTCATCGATGAAGAGTACTCCACCAATAGCCTCATCAACCAGTTGATTGGTCTTTATAGCTGTCTGTCCAGAATATCCGGCAACGAGTTTTGCACGATCAGCCTCTACAAGTTGTCCTCGTGATACAATTCCAAGAGTCTTAAAGACATCTGTCATGATTCGGGCAACAGTTGTCTTACCCGTACCAGGATTACCAGTAAACACATAATGCTTTCCCTGGAAGGTGTTAGTCTCACCACGTTTTACCTGAAGGTTCAGGAAAGCAGCAAGGTTGGATATCTCTTTCTTCACGGCACCCAGACCCACAAGTCCGTCGAGAGCCTTGAGACAGTCTTTATAGTCTACAGTCTTCGGAGCGCTGTAAGGAATATCTACCTCTTCGATAGTCATCAACTGTTCGTTGCTCATCATTGAGATATTTGCTCCCTGAAGACGCTGAGCCTGTTTCTTGCATATCTGGTCGAAGAGTGAACGGATAGTACGTCCGTTGGCAAAATCCTTACCACGGGAGTCATACATCTCTCTTATCATCTTCCTTGCCAACTGTTCTGCCTGAGCGGAGAACAGATATTTCTTCGCCTTGGCAAAGACAAGCATAATCTGATAGAGTTCATCAGGATTATAGTCATCGATGTTGAGGAAGTAGTTGAAACGGCTACGGAATCCAGGATTGATACGGAAGAGATTTTCCATCTCCGTACGGTAACCAGCAGCGATGACAACAAACTTACCTCTGTCATCCTCCATGCGTTTCATAAGTTTTTCAAGAGCCTGTGCACCCTGATTATCCCTATCTCCGCCAGCACTTACAGGAGCCAGCGTATATGCCTCATCGACAAACAGGATGCCACCCATAGCCTTGTCGCATAGACGATCTACAACCTTTGGCGTCTCACCCTGATAAGGACTGATCATCTTCGCGCGATCTACCTCTAATACATGTCCGCTATCAAGATAACCTATGGCAGCGAGTATCTCACCGAGCTTTCGTGCAATGGTGGTCTTACCTGTTCCAGGATTACCGGTGAGGATGATGTGCATAGACATCTTCTCCTGTTCTCCCAGTCCGCGCTCTGCACGCTGAACAGCATTCTGCACGGCATAAGCGATCTCTCTGACTGCACTCTTCACCTCAGTCATGCCGATGAAGTTATCAAGATCCTTGAGGATCTCCTCGATAGAACGCTCCTCTGGCACATACCCCTTGATATCAGCCTTCTCCACCACTGCTGCCTGAGCACCTCGGGTGATAAACTGAGTGAAGATATCCTCAGCTGTCTTCATCGCCAGGTGTGCATATCCGAAGGTCTCATCCTTTATCTTTACCTGATATTTGAAGAAACGCTTCAGATGTTCTTCTGCCTCAGGAGTATAGTCAGCAATACCATAACGTGTCTTAAGGCTCATCTTACAGATGTCTGTCAGTTCCTGATATCCTGGTGACGGCAGACGGAAGGTATATTTGAAACGGTTTGCTACAGCAGGGTTGCTACTCAGGAAGTCATCTAAGCCCTTAGGAAGACCGGACATAATCACAATCGGATTGTCTTCCCACTTATCCATCTCAACAAACAGCTTATCGAGAGGATTTACCTGATTAGAATATTTATCAGGCAGGAGCTTCTGAACATTATCAAAGAACAGGATACCGTTCCTTGCCTTCTTGATATTCTCATCCCACTTATCCACAAAACGCTGATAGTCGACAGCATCCACCATTGTCAACTTCGGTTTGTCGATAATCTTATTCTGGTAGAAGTAGTCACGCAGTATTTCTGCCAGAGCAGTCTTACCCGTACCTGTCTCACCGATGATTATCGCATTCACCGATACGCGCACTTGTGCTATATCTTTTCGGGAGCGTAGGAAAGCATAGGTATCTACGATGGTCTTCAGCTGTTGCTTCACATCATCTAGACCCACAAGCTTGTCCAGGAGATTCTGACTTACCAGTGGCTGTCCGCACCACTTGCAGAATTTCGCTATGCTCCTGTTTTCTTTATGGCAATGTTCGCAAACCATTAATCTTCGTCTTTATCTACTTGCTGAATAAACTCTGTTGATGTGCTCTCAACCTCATCCATATTCGGATTGGCTACGTTCATAAGGCTCGGACTGTAAACGATGAAGTCTACGACAAGTACCAGAGCAAGAAGACTCCAAAGGACATAGTGGAGAACACTCTCACCACTGATGGAGTGCACCTGGTCTGTCACGTCATCAAGCAGTCCGAACTTAGAACCCGTAAATCTGTAAGACTTGGTCTTAAATGTATAGTAAAGCGGCTCGAGGAGCGTTGACTTGATATCATTGTCGAGCACTTCATTTATCAACTTGTTATCTGCCTTCTGGTCGCCTCTGAAATCTGTAAGATGGCACACGAGCATGTAAACAAGTGAAATACCCACTATTGTCAGACTGAACAGAGAGGGATGAGACGATGAGATGTATCTTAAAATAATATAAGGTATAAACGACGATGCTACTCCAAGAAGTCCCCAGAGGAAGGAGAAGAAGAATCCATATCCCCCGAAGTATGCTCTTGTCGCAACAATTATACCCGTGATGCTTCCAACAGGAAGAACTATCGACAGCAGAGGATGTGCAAGTATATATTGACTGTTGACACCAAAGATAAGTACCAGCAGTATCCATGCGCCAGAGAGTGCATAGAACACCCATCGCCAGATATTCTCATTAGCCTTGGCCCTGCGCCATCCGCTTCTTACACTCTCAACTCTGTCGGAAGTCTCCTTACGAGCATCTACGAATCGTTTATAATGTGTCTGGGTCTTGTCAATCTTTCCTATTGCATTCAGCCAGTCTTCGAGAGTATGCTCGTAGGCATATTCCTCTGAGAAGTCGGCATTAGGATCTTCATGATAGAATACAGACATCCACTGGATAAATGAACCCTCACGGATCTCATGACGTATCATTCCGTAGTTACGTGGGTCGATATCCCGTCCGTCATTGAGTTCTGTATCGTCAGAGAGTTTATATACTGGTGTTGAACCAAGGATACGACAGAAACGATAGAGGGCGGTACGTGCATCATATAGCCCCAGACGTTCACGATTCTCATCACTCTTGAAATCGAAACAACGAATGGCCTCATTGAGCATCTCGTTCCATCCATGCAGCTGAGCAAAATAACAGAAACGGCCTCCTGGCTGCAAGAAGTCATCAAACTCTTTCTCTATCTCTTCAGCACTGAGATGCTGTGCTTCCTTAAGACGTTCTGCGAGCAAGTCGCCCACTCCCAGTGGCGTGTGTGCGAAACGAAGGTCGTATGCCGCCTCACGATCAAGGTTGTAAAGTACCTTATAAGCCAGTGACTTAGAATATGGCTGTCCCTGAGTGAGTATTCGCAGACTCTCACAGGCCATCTTGTCCTCATGGCTGTACATCCAGGACAACAGACGTCCGTCAGTAAGACTATGCCAGTCGTCCTCACTCAATTTCTCTCTGCCGAAGGTCTTTACAATCTCCTTCAGGGTAGATGAAGGGAATCGTCCCATCAGTGGTATGTCAGGATCTATCTCATAGACCACCTTCATCACTGCCACATGAGGATCGAAATCATCGGTTTTCTCGAAATATGAACGCAAACGTGTCACATCGCACTTTGTATGCGACTCCAGATAAAGGAACAGGTTATCGTTTGGATTAGTGAGCATCATGCCATACTCCTTAGGATAACTAAGAATCGACATCGCCACACTGTGAACATCATCACAGTTATTGCCTTTCACATCCTTGTAGCAGTATGTTGGCTCCATGACATATACAGACGCCATCAGACCCGCGTGCTGGTCAACAGGGTATCTGTTTACAATGATATCCTTGATGATTGTGCTGAGTTTAGTGTTACCGCATGACTCGAGCCAGTTTCCGATACGTCCGTTATAGAGGTAGCCTATTGCCAGTTTCTCGTTCTCAATAAGCATAGGAACGAGTTCGTGAATATTGTCTGCAGCGAGGTTACGGTCCGGGTCAACAAGGAATGTCTTGTATTTCAGGAACGGCGATGAGATGTCCACATTCGGACTCTTTCCCATGAACCACTGCTCTACTTCGTCATATCCCCATCTGTTGAGAGGATTGACAGAGGTGAGGCCCTGAACGATCATTCTCACACGCTCAGGCAGCTCGTTAAGTCGTGGTAGTCGTCCTTCATTCTTCTGACGCATCATCACACGCTCATTGCTGCTCATGGGATTACCGTCAAGCCAGAGTGCCATAAGGGTCATACCCAGAGAATAGAAATCGGCAGCTGGGGTTATCTCCACTACTCCATCGATAACGTCAGAGTACATCTCCGGGGCGGCATAGATAGGTGTTCTGGCCTGAGTGGTGCGATGTGCCTTACCGTCCTGCTCCAGCAAACTGGATATACCGAAATCACCTAACACGAGTTCCGTATGTTCTTTATCACGGAAGAAGAGATTGCTTGGCTTGACATCCTTATGGAGCACGTTGTTGTTATGACAGAATGCCAGCGAGGCTGCACCCTGAAGGGCAATCCTACGGAACTTGTCCATATCACCATTCAGATGATAGTCACTGAGATTACCACCACGCAGATACTCCATCAACTCATAAGAACGATGCTTGCCGTCAACGTATGTCTTACCATAGTCCATAAGATTGACCACCATCTCGAAATCGAAATTATAGATGGTCTGAAGCAGTTTCTTATTTACGTCGAAGTTCGGATAATATATTTTCAAGACATAATCCTGTCCATCCTTGTCAACGAGAAACACCTGGGCTTCGCCTGAGTTGTCGCTAAGGCACTCCTGATTACGATATTTCTCACCTTTCAGGATGAAATAGTCACCACTGACAGAGAGATCTTCTTCCACTGCTGTGGCCATCGGCTCTGCAGGACGCATCGTCTTGTCAGTGATTACTGTATCTTCTGCAGGTATCACATTTCCGGCAGGGCGAATGGTACCGTCAGCAGGACGCATCGTCTTACCTACATTAGTATCATCCAGATCCTGGTTAAGATCGACAGGTGTTGTTGGTCTTAATGTGCTCATTATTTATCGTCTTTAATTTCTTGTCTAGAGTTCTTTCCGAGTACTATCCACTTTCCTCCCATCTGTGGTTTGGCGCATCCACACGGACTGGAATGCAAGGCGTGCTTGAAGTTACACTCCCAAGCAAGTCTTACGCCCTGAGGCTTACAAGCCATTGCATAGTTGCGCACCTTTGCCGCTTGAGGCTGTGGCACCTGGGCCATTTTCTCAAGGAGTTCAGCAAGACGGTTCACACAATCATTCTTCTTCCTATCGAGCTCCGCCTTGGGAATACGCTTCGAAGGCTTCTCCACAACTGTAGCGGTAAAGCCCTTATCCTGTGCAAGAAGAGTAAGGACACGCTCTCTCAGCTTGTTATTCAACTGTTCCCTGATCTGATCCTTCTCATTGGCATAAGGCAACTGCATATCCAGTTCCTGCAACTCCTTTGCCAATGCCTGCATCTCCTTATACTCTGGAGTCATCTGCAGCTCTGCCAACAACTTGCGGGCCTCGTCTGTCAGAGCCGTTCCGCACTGCTTACAGAAAGAGAAATCGTTGAGGGTATGGCATACAGGACAAACGATACCGCCTCTTGGACTTCCGCACTCAGGACAGAAAGCCTCATATCCTGAAAGGCGTGATCCGCAGAAAGAACAGATGTCCGTACGGATATAATGATGGCAGACCTCGCAGAAATCGGCATCGGGATCAAGCTCGGCTCCACAGTTAGGACAGTTCACAGTACCAAGTGGTTTTCCACAAGAAGCACAGAACAGGGCATCGGGCTCGTTGATTGTACCACAATACGGACACTTTACACTTCCAGCAGTATTGTAATTGATAGCCTGAGCCTTAATCTCGTTACCAACAGGCCTTCTCTTTGTCAGTTCCTGTCGTTGCAGTTCCTGCATTCCCCGATCGGTCTTCTCAGAGTTGAATGACATATCGTTCATATTCAAAAATTGACGTGTTAAGCTTAAAGTTTGGTGCAAAGATAGAAAAAAATTCTTAAACGTAACAAAAAAACCGCCGTAAATTTACATTTACGACGGCATTTTTTTCAATTTTGATATAAATTACCACAAATCGAGGCGTTCTGACTTAGGAATAAACATTTTGTCGCCCTCTTTTACACCAAATGCCTCATACCAGGCGTCTACATGTGGAAGAGCACCGTTTACGCGCCAGCGGCCCAATGAGTGAGGATCGCTCTTGGTACGGTTACGGATTTCTTCTTCTGTGATATTGCCTGCCCATACTCCAGCGTAGGCATGGAAGAATCGCTGGTCGGCAGTAAGGCCATCCTTCTCACCAAGAGGCTGACGCTTTGTAGCATTCTTATAAGCAGCCCAGGCAACCTGCAGACCACCATGATCGGCAAGGTTCTCACCAAGTGTCAGACGACCGTTTCCCTTGAGGTCAGGAAGAACATTGATAGCAGAGAAGAAGTCTGCATACTTATCAGTACGTTCTGTAAAGTTCTTTCCATCAGACTCCGTCCACCAGTCGTGCATGTTTCCGTCCTTATCGAAACGACGGCCCTGATCATCGAATCCGTGAGTCATCTCATGTCCGATAACCACTCCGATAGCACCATAGTTGAAGGCATCGTCAGCTGTCATATCGAAGAAAGGATACTGCAGAATACCTGCAGGGAAACAGATCTCATTGGTTGTCGGGTTATAATATGCATTTACCGTCTGAGGGTTCATATACCAGTCATCACGATCCACAGGCTTACCTACTGTGTGATCCAGACGCCATGCATGCCAGAACTTAGCACACTCCTCCACGTTTTCGTAATAAGATTTCGCAGGGTCAATCTGCAGTTTGGAGAGGTCTGTCCACTTGTCGGGATATCCCACTTTCACATAGAATGTGTTCAGCTTCAGGAGTGCATTCACCTTAGTAGAGTCATCCATCCAGCTCTGAGCAGCGATACGCTCACCGAGGGCTATCTGGAGGTTCTTGATAAGAGTAATCATACGCTGCTTTGCTGCCTCTGGGAAATACTTCTCTGAATAGATCTTACCCAGAGCCTCACCCATAACGCGCTCCACCTGAGCCGTGCTGCGCTTCCAGAGAGGATGATTCTCCTTACGACCGGAACGGATCTTACCGTTGAAGTCGAAGCTCTCTGCGATAGTGGCATCGCTGAGGTAGTTGGCTGCACCGGAGATAAAGCCCCACTCCATCACGTCACGATACTCTGCTGGCTTGATGGTGCCGACGAGCTTGTTTGCTCCCTCGAGGAATGCAGGCTGACCAACAACCATCTCCTGAAGATACTTCGTGTCAACACCCTGCGCGTTCATAACCTTCACCAATGGGAGGTTAGGATATTTTGCCTCAAACTCCTTCAGAGTCATCTTGTTATAGTTTGCCTCCGGGTCGCGAAGTTCTGTACGTGACTTGGAAACCTTAGCAAGAGCTGTCTCCACCTTCATGATATTCTTCATCTTCTTGGTAGCTGCACCTTTACTGAAACCAAAGAGCTGGAACATCTTGACTACGTGTTTCTTAAACGCCTCACGGATATCGGCTGTAGCCTTATCGTTGTCGAGGTAATACTCCTTCTGTCCGAGTGAGAGACCACCCTGATAAACGCTCAGGATATTCTGTGTGGCATTCTTCTCGTCTGCACCGAAACCGCAGAAGAAGAACTCCTGCTCACCATAAGGGGCATACTCCAACTGGATATCCAGCAACAGCTTGTTTGTCTTTGCAGCCTCAAGGCGTTTGATGAGAGGCATCACAGGAGCCACACCCTCTTTGTTTCTGCGATCGATATCCATCGCGAGTTTGTAGAGGTCGCTGAGTTTCTGCTCGATAGTACCCTTCTCATAGGTATTGTTCTGAAGCTCCTTCAGAATACCGTTGATACGCTTGTCGTTCTCTTCCTGAAGACGATCAAAACTACCATAACGAGAGTAAGCAGCAGGCAAAGGATTAGCCTTCATCCATCCTCCACAGGCGTACTCATAGAAATCGTCACCAGGACGTACACTCTTGTTGAAATCAGCCTGATGAAGGCCTGATCCAAGTTCCGTCTGAGCCATTGTCATCAATGAAACAGATGCCATTGCCATCATTGTTAGAATTCTTTTCATAAAACAATCTATTTTGATTAGTAAATAATTGATTCCAGTTCCTCGCTGAGTTTTTCCCAACGTTCTACCTCTTCATCAAGAGCCTGTTTGGTCTGGGTGTACTCTGTCACAAGCACCATATCTGAAGCATTCTCTGGTTTCATCAGCAGTTCATCGAGTTCTTTCAGACGAGCTTCCATCTTCTCGATCTTCGCCTCCGACTCCTTAACAGCCTTCTCAGCACGATTCTTACGTTTCTGCTGTTCCTTGCGCTCGGCATAGCTCATCGCCTTGTCGGCAGCCTGCTGTACTATAGCCTGCTGCTCAACGGATGTTCCCGTAATGGGTGCTGCCTTACCGGGAATGCTTTGCTCCCTGCCCAGTTCATTCAACTCGCTTATCTTCTTCGACTGAAGGAAGTCGTAGATACCTCCAAGATGTTCACGAACCTTACCGCCTCCAAACTCATATACCTTTGTCACGAGTCCGTCCAGGAACTCACGATCATGACTCACGATAATCGCCGTACCGTCGAAAGCCTTGATAGCTTCCTTCAGCACATCCTTCGACGGCATGTCGAGATGGTTTGTGGGCTCGTCGAGAATAAGCAGGTTCACAGGCTCCAGCAACAGACGGATCATCGCCAGACGACTTCGCTCGCCGCCACTGAGCACCTTCACCTTCTTGTCGCTCTCCTCACCACCGAACATAAATGCTCCAAGGATATCCTTTATACGCAGACGGATATCGCCCTTAGCCACATTGTCGATGGTCTGGAACACGGTGAGATTCTCATCCAGCAACTGTGCCTGATTCTGGGCGAAATAGCCTATCTGGATGTTATGGCCTATCTTCAGTTCGCCAGTAAAGGGAATCTCGCTCATGATACACTTCACGAGAGTAGATTTTCCTTCACCGTTCTTACCTACGAAAGCCACCTTCTCACCTCTCTTTATCGTAAGAGTAACATGATCGAAGACTGTATGTGCGCCATAGTCCTTGCGCACCTCATCACAGATCACCGGATAGTCACCGCTTCTGAGACAGGGCGGGAACTTCAGATGCATAGCGGAGTTATCCACCTCGTCGATCTCGATAGGCACCACCTTCTCCAGCTGCTTTATCTTCTGCTGCACCTGTACAGCCTTCGTGGCCTGATAACGGAAACGTTCTATAAACGCCTTCATCTCCGCCACTTCCTTCTGCTGGTTCTCGTAGGCTCGCATCTGCTGCTCCCGACGTTCCTTGCGGAGTACAACATACTCGTTGTATTTCACCTTGTAGTCGATCACCTTGCCACATAATATCTCCAGCGTACGATTCGAGACATTATTTATAAATGCCCTGTCGTGACTCACCAGCACCACCGCACTCGAGCTCTGCGCCAGAAACTGCTCCAGCCACTGGATACTCTCGATATCGAGATGGTTCGTAGGCTCGTCGAGCAACAGCACATCGGGTTTCTGGAGCAGTATCTTCGCCAGTTCGATACGCATACGCCAGCCTCCGGAGAATTCCGATGTAGGACGCTCGAAGTCGGAACGCACAAAACCCAGACCAGTAAGCGTCCGCTCTATCTCAGCCTCGTAGTTCTCTGCGCCCATCATAATATAGCGCTCGTGCTCTGTGGTGTATTTCTCTATCAGCGCCAGATAACTCTCGCTCTCGTAGTCTGTACGCTCTGCGAGTTCCTGGTTCATCCTGTCCAGACGCTCCTTCATCTTCGTGATATCGGCAAAAGCCTTCTGGGCCTCCTGACGTACTGTGGTATCGTCCTGGAGTATCATCACCTGAGGGAGATATCCGATACGACAGTCGGCAGGCACGCTGACATTTCCTTCAGTAGCCTTCTGCTGACCACAGAGTATCTTCAGCATCGTGGATTTTCCGGCTCCGTTTTTTCCTACGAGGGCAATACGGTCTCTGTCGTTGATAACGAAACTCGCATCAACGAACAGCGGCTTGACTCCGAACTCCACTTTCAGTCCTTCTACAGATATCATCGTTTGTCTACAAACTTATAATCCTTATATTTCTCAACAGGGAATCTGAGCATCTCATCTGTGATACCACCCGACTTGAAATTGGAGATCTTGATGGTAGTCCAGATAAAGGCGATCTTTATTCTCACCCTGATAGGTTCGTAACTCTGTCTCTTTACCAGAGCCTGCACCTCTTTTATTCCCTTTGTGCCCTTCTTGGCCTTGAGAGTCAGCATCAGCCCTTCTTCATCATTGGCTATGCTGTAATTGAAATTCTCAGGCACAAACTTGAACTTGCTCGAATACTTATCCGACTTGTTATTCTTCGTCTCATGGATCTCCACCTCCTTTTTCTTCTTTTTCTTCTTGATGGTATAGACAGTCGTTCCGTCATTCCAGGAGTTCATCTTCGCGTCTTCGAATCTGCTCTTCTTGCCCTTATACCAGATGGTGCCGTAGGTCTTGTAGATACCTGTTATGTTAACATCATATCTGAGGGTCGCTCCCTGTTCGCCAAACACCTGCTGGTAGGCCTGATTGAAGATTCTCTTTGCCTGTCTCTCATTTGCACTCATCTCTGAGTCGCCTTGTGCCTTCACGGATGCCAGCACTGAGATGAGCATCATCACTAATATTACTAACTTATTTCTCATTCTTTTTCAGTTTCAGCCTGCAAAAGTACACATTTCTAATGGATAATCCGTAATTTTTCAGCATAAATTAACTATTATGGTTGGTATTTCCAACAACTTTTCGTAACTTTGTCGCGTCAAACATAAAAAAGGCGATGAAAGATAAGAAATATAAACACTCGTTTGCACGAAGACTCACCCGTAGGGTCATGCTGGTGCTTTTAGTAATGATGGGAGCTCTGGCTTACCTTATTTACCATACAACGAGTTCTGTACTTGTTAATGTCAACGGCAGCAATTTCCACAGCAGCATGCAGGCATCCGCTATGACCATCAGCAATGCAATGTCTGAGGTCAATGTGGCAGTAAACAACAACATAAAGGACATCGAAGATCACCTGAGCCAGCCCGATGCTATGGATGGCATCATGAAACGTATCGTAGAGCACAATCCACGTATACGCAGTTGTGGTATCAGCTTCATCGACAGCTATTACCCGAAGAAAGGCAGTGCCTTCTGTCCATACGCCTGGCGTGACGACAGTCTGGGAGTGAAGTTGCGCCCAGCCAACGAGCCCAACAGCGACTATCTGGCATCAGAATGGTTTACTGACGCTGTTGCAAAAGACTCTGCCTACTGGTCTCAGCCCTTCTTTGAGAGTGGTGATGCCAAGACTCCTCTTGTGGCATACATGTACCCCATACACGACCGTCAGGGCAAGGTGGTTGCCATCCTTGGTGCCGACCTCTCGCTCGACTTCGTTACAGAACTCCTCATCGAACAAGACCGTCTCTCAGTAAACGAGGCCAAGTTTATCTTTGCTTATGACGACCGTCTGCACAGCTACCTGCTCACCCATGATGGTACCTATATCACCCACCCAGACAAACGACGCATCCTGAAAGGCAACTTTTTCGGACATATCAAGGATAATGAGACTCCAGGCAAGGCCGAGGAGATGATCAACAATATGTCTGAAGGAAAGAAGAGCAGTCATGAGACCCAAAACCCGATCTTGTTTAACAGGTCACCGCATTATCTGTTTTACAGACCGCTGGAAGGTACTGACTGGATTATCGCACAGACTGTTACTACGATAACACTCGACATGATGGGCATCCTCGTAGGTCTGGCAATGACGTTTATCATCGCCTTTATCCTTATCATTACCTTCTTCGTTTGCCAGCTTACCATACGTCACATGGCAAAGCCGTTGAACCTTCTGGCAGACACCGCCGATGAGGTAGCCCAAGGACAATTAAACGCCGCCCTTCCAGATATCGACAGTCATGACGAGATACACCAGTTGCGCGACTCCTTCGACAACATGCAGCACTCTCTGAGCAGATATATCGAGGAACTGAAGGTTACCACCTCAGCAAAGGCATCAATTGAAAGTGAGCTGAAGATTGCCCACAACATACAGATGTCGATGTTGCCCAAGACCTATCCTGCCTTCCCTGAACGTCATGATATCGACATCTACGGGCAGCTGACGCCGGCAAAGGCCGTAGGTGGCGACCTTTACGATTTCTTTATTCGTGATGAAAAGCTTTTCTTCTGTATCGGCGACGTGTCGGGTAAGGGTGTTCCCGCCTCTCTCGTGATGGCGGTGACAAGATCGCTGTTCCGTAACATCTCTGCCTACACTCAGGCTCCCGACCAGATACTCATAGCACTCAACGAGGCTCTGAGCAGCAACAACGAGACGGGCATGTTCGTTACCTTATTCCTTGGTGTACTCGATCTCGCATCCGGTCACATGAGCTATGCTAATGCAGCTCACAACCCGCCATTAGTACTTTCTGGTGATAATGTAAGCGACTTGGCCTGCGACTCAAACATCCCTGCAGGAGTCATGGAGGGATGGCAGTTCTCAGTACAGCATCTCGACATGAAGGCAGGCGACTGCATCTTCCTTTATACCGACGGTCTCAACGAGGCGGAGGATATCTCTCACAACCAATTCGAAATGGAACGTGTAAGACAGGTGCTCAGCACCACCGTCATCAAACCTCAGACACTTATCGAGGCGATGACCTCGGCAGTAAAGATGTTTGTCGGCAATGCGGAGCAGAGCGACGACCTTACGATGCTTGCCATAAAGTACACACTACAATAAACCTCAAAAACGGGAAATACAATGATTGAACAAGGTTTAGGCACTTTTATTGTAATAGTATTAGTTCTGATAGCGATATTTGTCTTTTCGTTATTCATTCCATTCTATGGGTTCATGCGTAAGCGTTTTAAGGGACTGCTTCTGGGTTGTTTCCTTCAGCCTCTGATATTCGCAATCATAACTGCGATTGTCCTTATCAGCACATATTACTATTATGAACACAGTATGATGAAACATTGCGAGAACACAATGGTAGTCCTTAAGCAGAAAGCAGACGACACCCCCGATGCCAACATCTCCAAATGGTACCTCAAGCCCGACGGTGAGTGTTTCTACGAATTCGGTAAGGAAGATAAAGACAAACCGGGTGTTCTTAGCATCCGTGACTACGATGATGTCGCACTTTACGATGTCGTGCCGATGGACTCTTTCAGGGTATGCGTCGATGATGTCATCACCGTAGAGTTCGACATCAAGAACCGTAAGGTAAAGGCCATGAACTACGACAAGCCGATGGAAGTAGTGAATATCGACTGGGCCAAGGTGGAAGCCTACTTCAACGATAAAGCGACAGAATAAGCCGTATGGAAAAGAATATCTTTGCCCGACTCATATCCGGGCAGCTGAATATCAGGGAACAGTCGGTAGCCGGTACCCTCGCACTTCTCGACGAGGGATGCACCATCCCCTTCATCTCCCGTTACCGTAAGGAACGTACCGGCGGACTCGACGAGGTACAGATAGCAGCCATCAGCGACAGCTACGAACGTCTGAAGGAGATTCAGAAACGTAAGGATACCGTCATCAAGACCATCACCGACCTTGAGAAGATGACCCCCGAGCTCTCCAAGCGCATCGACGAATGCTGGGACGCCACCGAACTCGAGGATATCTATCTGCCCTATAAGCCCAAGCGCAGGACGAGGGCTCAGGTGGCTCGCGAACAAGGTCTTGAGCCCCTTGCAAAGATACTGCTCCTGCAACGTGAGCGCGACCCAGAGCGGGCTGCCCTCTCTCAGCTCTCTAGTATAAAATCCCAGCTGAGCGTAGACGAAGCCATCAAGGGCGCCCAGGATATCATCGCTGAGACGGTGAGCGAGGATGAGCGTAGCCGTCAGCAGATACGTGGTGCCTTCCGTCGTCAGGCTGTCATCACCTCGAAGGTTGTGAAGGCAAAGGCCGACAGCGACGAGGCAGCAAAATACTCAGATTATTTCGACTGGCAGGAGCCTCTGAAACGTTGCTCTTCCCATCGTCTGCTGGCCATGCGACGAGGCGAGAGCGAGGGGATACTGCGCATAAGCATATCCCCTGATGACGAGGAGTGTATCAGTCGTCTGCAGCACCATTATGTATATGGCAACACCCCTTGTGGCCGACTCGTTGCTGAGGCCGTAGAGGATAGTTACAAACGTCTGCTCAAACCGTCCATCGAGACAGAGTTTGCCGCTCTGAGCAAGGAGAAGGCCGACGAAGAGGCGATACACGTCTTTGCCGAGAACCTGCGCCAGCTGCTCCTCGGTGCTCCCTTAGGCCAGAAACGGGTGATGGGCATCGACCCCGGATTCCGTACGGGTTGTAAGGTGGTATGTCTCGACGCCCAGGGCAACCTCCTCTGCCACGAGGCCATCTTCCCCCACCCTCCTGTCAACAAACGCATGGAGTCGGCGATGGCCATCCAGAAGATGATCAGGAAATACCAGATAGAGGCCATCTCCATCGGCAACGGCACAGCCTCGCGCGAGACCAACGACTTTATCCGCGATGTCCTCGCCGGCCGCTACGATGTCACTCCGTCCAAGCATGAAGGAGCATCGCCTCAGGTCTTTACCGTCAGCGAGGACGGAGCGTCTGTCTACTCCGCCTCAAAGATTGCCCGTGATGAGTTTCCTGATGAGGATGTCACCGTACGTGGTGCCGTGTCGATAGGCCGTCGACTTATGGACCCTCTTGCCGAACTGGTGAAGATCGACCCCAAGAGCATCGGTGTAGGCCAGTATCAGCACGATGTAGACCAGACGAAACTCAAACACTCACTTGACCTTACGGTAGAGAGCTGTGTAAACAATGTAGGAGTGAATCTCAATACCGCCTCGCAGCATCTGCTGATGTACGTCAGCGGACTCGGACCTGTTCTCGCGAAGAATATCGTCGACTACCGCAAGGACAACGGAGCCTTCACCAGCAGGGCCCAGCTTAAGAAGGTGCCTCGCCTGGGACCTTCCGCCTTCCAGCAGTGTGCCGGATTCCTGCGCATACCCGGGGCAAAGAATCCCCTCGACAACTCTGCCGTTCATCCTGAGAGCTACGCTATCGTAGAACAGATGGCCAAGGACCAGAGCTGTAGCGTCGCCGACCTTATCAGCAACAAGGATAAGCGCGAGGCTATCGACATAAAGAGATACGTCACCGACGATATCGGCATCCCTACCCTCACGGATATCATCAAGGAACTGGAGAAACCCGGACGCGACCCTCGTGAACAGATTGAGGAGTTTGAGTTCGACTCACGCGTAAACACCGTCGACGACCTTATCGAGGGAATGGAACTGCCAGGCATCGTTACCAACATCACCAACTTCGGAGCCTTCGTAGATATCGGTGTCCATCAGGACGGTCTTGTGCATATCTCCCAGATGGCCAACCGTCGCATCGCCCATCCCACCGATGTGGTAAAGCTCCATCAGCACATCCGCGTAAGGGTGATAGAGGTCGACCGCCGACGCAACCGCATATCGCTTAGCATGAAAGGATTATTTACTTAACTTTAACTTATAAAAACAACAATGAGAAAATCAACTATTCTGATCATGTTTGTGGTTATGGCTGTTATGAAAGCCGTAGCCCAGAATCCCGTAGTACAGACCTGGTATACATCCGACCCTGCACCGATGGTTTTCGGTGACAGGATATATATGTATACCGGCCACGATGAAGACAAAGCCGACTTCTTCTGGATGAACGAGTGGCGCATCTATTCCAGCAGCGATATGGTAAACTGGACCGACCACGGGTCACCGCTTAACCTTGAGAGTTTCTCCTGGGCCGACGACCGTGCCTGGGCAGCACAGACCATCGAGCGTAACGGCAAATTCTATTGGTACATCTGTGCCCACTCTAAGATCTCAGGAGGTATGGCAATAGGAGTGGCTGTTGGCGACTCTCCTACCGGACCGTTCCGCGATGCCATCGGCAAGCCTCTCTATGAGGACGGCAAGTGGGACCATATCGACCCCACGGTGTTTATCGACGACGATGATCAGGCGTGGCTCTTCTGGGGCAACCCCGTTGTCTATTATGCCAAGCTGAACCCCGACATGATATCCTTCGCCAGCGAGGTTAAGACAGTAAAACAGACCATCGAAGGCTTCGGCTCTCCTGACATGAAGGAACGCCAGAAGGGTGTGAAATACAAGGACTGCTACACCGAAGGTCCTTGGATCATGAAGGCACCCAAGCCCGCCAAGGGTTACTATCTGCTCTATGCCGCCGGAGGTGTACCCGAACATATCGCCTACTCCTCAGCCCCCTCACCTGAAGGCCCCTGGACCTATCGCGGTGAGATTATGCCTCTGGAGGATACCCAGTCGTTTACCAACCACTGTGGTGTAGCCGACTTCAAGGGTCACTCCTACTTCTTCTATCACACAGGCAAGCTGCCTGGCGGTGGCGGTTTCGGCCGAAGTGCCGCCATCGAGGAGTTCAAGTATAATGCCGACGGCTCCTTCCCCATCATCCATCACACCGACGCCGGTGTGGCTCCCGTCGGAACACTCAATCCCTATATGCGTACCGAGGCCGAGACGATGGCCTGGTCGTCTGGTTTGAAGTCGGAGCAGAACGATGAGACAGGAGTGTATATCAGCGATATCAACAACGGTGACTACATCAAGGTACGTGAGGCCGACTTCGGCAACATATCGCCAAAGAAGTTCACCGCCTCTGTTGCCTCGGCTCTTCTTGGAGGCTCCATCGAGGTACGTGTCGACAGTCTCGGGGGCAAAGTCATTGCCTGTCTGAAGGTCAGCCGCACCGGCGGATGGGAGAAATGGCAGACTGTCACCGTTCCCGTCACAGAGACCATCACAGGATGCCACGACATATACTTCGTATTCAAAGGCATGAAGGGCGGCAAGCTCTTCACCTTCGACTGGTGGCGTTTCGACATGCTCGATGCTCCGTTCATCCAGACACGTATCGTGGAGGACGGTGGCACTGGTCCTTACAAGGCCATCATGACAGAGACAGAAGGACTGGGCGAGCACACCCTGCTCTTCCCACAGGACCTCTCGGCCTTCGGTGCCGACCGTCAGTTGCCCGTACTCGTATGGGGCAACGGTGCCTGCAACAACTCTCCCTTCGAGCATATCAAGTTCCTCAGCGAGATTGCCTCCTATGGATACCTGGTGGTAGCAACAGGCTATATCCCCATGACCGACGAGTGGTATCGCGGCCCGATGTCGAAGTCATCCCAGCAGATAGAGAGCATCGACTGGGTATATGCCCAGAATGCCGACCCGAAGTCACCTTTCTATCAGAAGATAGATGTAAAGAATCTCTGTGTTGCCGGTATGTCGTGCGGAGGATTGCAGACACTCTTCAACTGTGCCGACCCAAGAATCTCCACACTGATGATCTGCAACAGCGGACTGTTTAATCAGCAGAACGCAGGCAGTGCCGTGCCCAACATGCCGATGCCACCAAAGGATAAGCTCAGCGAGATCCATACACCTATCATATATATCCTTGGCGGCAAGCCTGACATCGCCTACGAAAACGGTATGGACGATTTCCGCCGCATCACCCATGTGCCTGCCTACGCAGCCAATCTGCCTGTAGGTCATGGCGGCACCTATGCCCAGCCTCATGGCGGTGAGTTTGCAGTAGTGGCCCGTGCCTGGCTCGACTGGCAACTGAAGGGCGATGCAAAGGCCGCAAAGATGTTTGAGGGCAAGCGTCCCGCACTGGCCAAGCGCAAAGGCTGGACCCTGGAGAAACATTAATACATTACACAAAGCCACCGATATCAACAAATGACATCGGTGGCTTTTTCTATGCCCGCAAAAATGCAACCTTACGACGGTTCATCTGCGAGGGCGGACGGACTGCGAAGTGAATCCAGTAGCTGCCGCGAGACGATTGCTCGATAAGGAGCTCATCGAAATCCTCTTTCGACTCATCCGCGATATCCAGCAGGATAACAGCATACCTTAGAGCTTGCTCAACACCCAGGCACTTGATATCCGCAGCACAGCCCACAAGATGATTACTCGTTGAAGAGCCTCCCGCCTTCTTATTCACCTCCCAGGAGCGATAGCCGGAGTTGATGATTATCGGGTCATCGCCATCACCATACCTCTCGTTCCACACTTCGCGTAGCATCTCCAGCCACCCACAGAGGCGCTTCAGGTTCTCTATCGCCACATGACTCGGAATATTCCCATCCTTAGTCTTATAACTCGTCTTCGTCATCTCACCGAGCGTAAAATGCTCGGTGAGTTTCTCCTTCTTATTAATACTAACTGCGCTCATCTATTTTTTATTTTTTATTTTATATTTTTTATTTATAAGTAAACGTACCTTGTAAGAATGTAAGGTTGTAAGAATGTAAGGTTTTACTTTTTCTTAACCCACGTCTTACCAGTCTTCTCAACAAGGCCATCACTCTTCCATCTACTGATGATAGTGTAGAGAGCACCGTCGCTAAATTCGTTGCCTTTAAGATGACGAAGATCTTGTAAGCAAAATGACGATGGTAGCTGAGCAAAGATATTCGTATTGACAGACAGACCAGAGTCGGCATTATTGTCTTCGGCATAGTGTTTAGCCAAAATCGGTCTGAACACCTTAAGCTGCATCTGGAGCGTATATTCAGCCATCTTAACAGCGAAATCTACACATGCATTAGTCTCCTTGCCTGCCAATAGCATAAACACCAACCCACATCTGAACCCTATCACACCAGCACGCTTTCGGAAGCAGTCCTGAATGACATCGATGTTGAGCAAAGACTCTACTCGTCTCTCTTCAAGCCATTTGTCAATAGCCTTACGGATTCTGGGAGTGTCATAGAAACCTGTTGCCGAGCGAAGTATGTCAGTAGCCTGACTGATACGTTGCATATCAGATTCTGACAGCTCCTTAAACACCGTGATTTTGGCAAACATAGAGTTAGGCATCTCCGAGAGCATCATACGGCTCGACAAACCATTTTCGGCATTGGATTCATTTTTGCCCTTAAACATCTTCATTACAGTCCTTGGTGTCCCAAGGATTGTCCATGAGTAAGCAACTTTTATTTCCCCCGACTCTGATTGGTCAGAGTTAAAATCCACACCCCACCGCTCTCTTCCAAAGGCATTACGGTAAATGTCCCACTTATGCGACCATGTACCGCTACTATTGGATTTGAGCAGCGTCTCAGCTTCGGTACAGATGGAGTACAGGCTGTGTCCTTGCGACTGCTTCAGACGCTTCAGGAGCTTCGAACAGGATATCGTGATAGGCACTACCCTAACCACACCAGCAGGTGCTTCCTGGGCTCGCTCATTAGCCTTACGACGCTTATTAGCCTCGCGCACCTTATCCTCTCTGTCCCTCACGGCTTGGTCCTCTCTTCTTAGGTCTACTATCCAACGCTCTACAGCCTCTTCAATGGCAGACTTATTCGAAGCCTGTTCACCCATAATGATAGCCATGCCCCCAAGATAACCAATCTTACCATCGCAGTAACGATAGCTCACACCATCGGCCAACGACATCAAAGCAGGCATCTGACCCACAATAAGCGGAAGCCACATATTTTGAGGATAAGGTTTCAGACTCTCCTTCAGACCGATGGGCAACTGGTTTAAATTGATAGCAAAGTGTGGACTGTTGTTCTTAGGCTCACCATCAACAACCACGTTCTCCGAAGCCTTCAGCGACCTTAAGAACACCTCTTTCTGCTTAAGGTTCATCGGTCGATTTTGGTCTACATACTTATCATAGAAGTTGCTCACAAGAGTCAGGCAATCCTTCTCTTTCGAGTACTCAGGCATCTTGATGTTGAGCACCCCTAGAAGCTCTTCCTGAGGCATCATCTGGCACAGAGTTGGCAGAAGCAGCTTTAGGGTGTTATGGCGAACTCCGTCACGATTAAGCAAAAGGCCAAATGATCTCATTAAAATTTGGAGGTATCAGAAAAAGTTTGTAACTTTGCAGCGTCAATACATGCGATTGACTATCCGGGCAGAATCCCGCGGGGAGCAAGACTTAAATGACACTACTCCGGAGTAAGACATCACCGCCCCTGCTCCATTTTAAAGTCACCTTCGGGTGGCTTTAATTTTTCAAAAAAAAACGATTTTCTTACAACCTTACAACCTTACAAGGTGCGTTTCCATATTTGGCAAAGAAATATTAATTAATATATAATATATATATTATATATTAATTAAAAATTTAGTAGTACCTACGGAAGCATACCTTGTAAGAATGTAAGATTGTAAGATTGTAAGGTTTTGATCGTTTTAAAGTTTTTCTGATTTTTTCACAAGAAATATTTGTTTTGCATCTGAAATTTTTGTACCTTTGCATTGTCAATGAAAAATGATGAAATTTGCGGCCTGCCCAGCCAACAAAAATTCCTTAGCGCGCGGGACATTGTTTCCTAGGTAGAGCCAAAAACGGAGTCGATTCGGAGATAAGTAAAAATAATTAATGTTTCGATTAAGCGAAGGCCATGATGCTCGCATTAATGGCTGAGCGTGAGAAAGGTCGAACGAAGTTCAACAATCTATTAACTTTTTAAAATTTATTGAATTATGGCACTTAAAGTAAAAGCAGTTGAAAAGAACATTAAGTTCGAGAAAAACAGTGAAGGCGTTTGG
>CACYRS010000017.1 GCA_902776935.1 uncultured Prevotellaceae bacterium
CCGGTTGCAAATGCTTCTTCAGCAACTTTAATTAAATCCATTGTACTTTTAAATAATTAAATTGTTGTATCGTTCCAACGCAACATAACAGGCCTCTCGATACTTCCTGCCAGCGATTACGCCGAAAAGCGGGTGCAAAGGTACTATTTTTTAATGGATAAATGATAATGGATAAATGATAAACGTGGACGTCTTAACATTTTTTAGCAATTTATTGTACGATAGGCATTGAATATTGAGAATTTTTTTGTATCTTTGCCACGCAAAACTGTAAAATTATGAATATGAAGCAATTTTTCATTGGTTCTATGGCTCTTCTGATGATGGCATCGTGTGCACCAAAGCACTATCGTCTGGTGAGTGTCGACAGGAGCCGTATCATCGTAGACAGCCGGTATGATCAGAAAACTGATGCAGAGGCTGAGAAGTTTATCGCACCGTATAAGAAAGTCAACGACTCCATCATGGGTCCCATCATGGGTATGGTGGCTCATAACATGCACGCACAGCGTCCGGAGAGCGACCTTTCGAACCTGCTGGCAGATATCCTCGTATGGGCAGCAAAGGACTATAACGAGGAGCCGGTGTTAGGTATCTACAACATGGGAGGCATTCGTGCCGACTTGACAAAGGGTAATGTGACCTATGGCGATGTGCTCGACGTGGCACCATTCGAGAATAAGATATGTTTCGTGACACTTAACGGTGAGCAGATGATGACTCTCTTCCAACAGATGGCCAAAAGAGGCGGTGAGGGTGTGAGCCGAGGGCTCGAGCTCGTAATCGAGGGCCCTGAAAAAGACGGTAAGGTTAAGTCAGTACGTCTTCACGGCAAAGAGATTGACCCGAAGGCAGAGTACCGCATCGCAACCATCAACTATCTGCTTGAGGGTAACGACGGTATGCCTGTGCTCAGAGAGGGGTCGAACAAGGTGGCTCCTGATGATGCCAGCAACAACACCCGATATCTCATCATGAACTATTTCCGCGACAAGCAGGCGAAGGGAGAGATTGTTGACTCGAAGGTAGAAGGGAGAATCGTGAGGGTCAAATAAAAAATATAAAATAAAAATATATTGAACCTATAAAACAAAAGATATATGAAGGGATATAATATATATAATAAGGTGTTGATGAGGGCGGTGATGATGATGTTGATCGTCATGATGCCCTTTGCCGCTTCTGCAAAGAAGAACAAACAGCTCGTTGTGCTCCACACCAACGATACCCACTCCTGTATCTATCCGCTCAATCCTAATCTCGACAATAAGGATCTGGCAGGGCGTGGAGGTTTCCTGCGTCGTATCAACATGATTAAGGAGGAGCGAGAGAAGAATCCCGACCTCCTGCTCTTCGATAGCGGTGACTTCTGTCAGGGCTCAGGCTACTACACCCTATTCAAAGGCGAAGTGGAGATAGGTCTGATGAATCTCATGGGCTACGAGTGCTCTACTATCGGTAATCATGAGTTTGACTTCGGTATGGAGAACATGGCTAAACTCTTCCGTATGGCCAACTTCCCCATCGTATGCTCAAACTACGACTTCACAGGTACGGTGCTCGAAGGACTCACAAAACCGTATATTACCATCCGTCGCGGCGACCTGAAGATTGGCGTCTTTGCTCTCGATCCTCCTATGAAGGGACTGGTATTCGACGGCAACTGCGAGGGTATCAAGTTCCTTGACCCTGCCGAGTCAGCTCAGAAGTATATCAACCTGTTGCGCAAACAGGAGAAGTGCGACCTGGTGATATGTATCTCACATCTGGGATGGGAGGTTTCGGTATATCCTGACGAGAAGTTCCTTAGCCTTACCGAAGGCTGCGACCTCGTGCTTGGCGGACATACCCACACCTATATGCCAAAACTCGAATATGCACCCGACAAGAACGGCAAGATGATTCCCGTAGACCAGAACGGAAAACACGGAGCTTTCGTAGGTAAGCTGATACTCAACTTAGAGAAATAATAAAAGCCGCTCGATATCGAGCGGCTTAATTTTTGTTTGTTTGCTTAAGTGATTAGCCCAGGCTGATAGCCTCAGAAGGACATACACTAGCGCAAGTACCACACTCTGTGCAGAGATCTGGGTCAATTGAATACTTGTCACCCTCAGAAATAGCCTCTACTGGGCACTCACCCTGACATGTACCGCAAGCGATGCAGTCGTCACCAATTACATATGCCATAATTCTTATAAATTTAAATTAATATTAATGTTAATACTCACTTTTGACGATGCAAAGATAAAGATATTTTTTGGATAATACCAAACTTTAGGTATAAAATCTTCATTTTTCAGGGTCAATTTATACAATGTCGAAATAACAGGATATAATAAAGCGACTTTTTGTTCGTTATTTAAGTATGAGTTATAAGAACGTAATAAGACACCTGATATTAGTATCATTTATCATCTATAATTTATCATTTCCCTTCAGCGCTGCGGCTCAGACACGGAGGGTACAGTACAAGCCGTATATCGACCTGCGCCCTATGCACTTCGGCATCAACGTGGGAATGAACCTACAGGATATTGAGTTTGAGAACGTAGGTCCTCAGACGATAACCCTCGAGGACGGAACTACGATGCAGCAGACGATAGTGACCGATGCCGACAAGTGGACAGCGGGCTTCAGCGTGGGAGTGACTGCAGACATGCGACTCTCCAATCATCTGAACCTGCGATTGTCGCCCACCATGCATTTCGGAGCCAAGCACCTCACTCTTCACAACCTCACACAGCTGTCGCCAGAGGGGATTCCGCATGAAGAGCATCAGGACATGAAGAACACGTATATCTCAATACCCTTAGACCTTAAGTTCTCCGCCCAGCGATGGAACAACTATCGTCCGTATCTTATCGCAGGAATAAACCAGATGATAAACCTGACAGGCAAGGACCAGGAGTATATCCGCCTGAAGAAGTCAGACACGATGATTGAGATAGGCATGGGCTGCGACCTGTATCTGCCGTTTTTCAAACTTATTCCCGAGATAAAATTCTGCTATAGCCTCATCGATGCCCTCGACAAGAATCACCCCAATGAGCTGATGGACGAGAACAAAAAAATGTATGCCAACTCGGTTAGGAGCGGGCATACAAAAATGATTGTCCTTACATTCTATTTCGAATAATATCACATCAGAAACTCAGGTCTTTGCCTCGATAGAAATCTATCAGCGCCTTCTGGTAGATATTCTCATAACGAGCCTGAACGAGGTCTGACTCTGCCTTCAGGTAATTGTTCTTCGACTCATTAAACTCTGTGATAGTAGCTTTTCCGTTCTCGTACTTTGCCTGCATCAGTGTAAAGGCATCCTCAGAACTCTTTACTGCCTCGAGCGATTTCTGTTCCTTGGCATGGGCATTGACGGCATTATAGTACACCTTCTGGATATCCTGATACAAGGTCTTCTTTGCATTATCCAACTGAAGCTGCTGGTTCTGTCGCTCTATCTTAGCATTACGGATGTTGTTTCTCGTCTGGAAACGGTTGAAGATAGGTATACTGAGACTAAGACCTATATACTGCGAGAAATTATTCTTTATCTGGCTACCAAAGCCATCTGAGTCAAAACCCGATGTGGTGTAGTAGTTGGTTCCCATGCCGCCGTTAGCAGAGAGTGTGGGGTAATACCCTGCCCTTGCGATCTTGATACTGTATTCTGTGCCCTTAAGGCGAAGCTGCTGAGATGCGATCTCAGGCTTTATGCCCAAGGCATCAGCATAGATCTGATCGGGTGTAGGCAATCCTATATTTCCTACAGATCCAAGAGTATCTGGATTAGGCCTGACGATAGAGAATCCCTCTGGCGATGGGAGCTCGAGGAGTTGGGTAAGCGTGAGTATCGCCAGGCGGGTGTTGTTATCTGCCTGGGTAGCTGTGAGGTGGCTGTTAGCGAGGGTGGCTTTCTGCTGAGAGAGCTGTGCCTCAGAGGCCTTGCCATTGTTGACGAAAGCCTGAAGACGAACCACCTGCATAGAGTCGATAGCTATCTGTCGACGAGCCACATCGGCAATCTCCAGATCATAGAGTATCTGAACGTAAGCCTGAGCCACCTGCATACGGATATCATCCTTTGCCTTCTCCAGGTCGGCGGTTGCTGCCTCAAGATTCAGCTTGTCGAGTTTTATCTGGTTAGGGATCTTGAAACCAGTGAAGATGGGCACACTGGCACCAAGCTGTAAGGATGTCGACGAGGTGTTGGTGTTGGAGTAAGTGTTATCAGCAGTAAGACCACGTCCGAAAGAGAAGTTCTGGCCTAATGATGCATTTACATCCGGAAGACGGGAGTTTTTGTCGGTATTGAGTTGTATATCCCTCTGTCGACGCGTGTTTGCCTTCTGCTTGATGCCGATGTTATGCTCTACGGCATAGTCGCAGCACTCACGCAGGCTCCACTGCTTATCTTGGGCCCCAGCATGGAGAAATGATAATGGATAAATGATAAATGATAAACTTATCACCCTCAATTTGTGATTATATCTCTTGCTCATAATGCCTAGTCTTTATCGTCTGCAACAATCTCCGGGCCACGAACCTTATCCTTCGCTGTAATACCCTTCTTTATCTCAATATTCACTCCATCAGAGAGACCTGTGGTAACGGCAGTGCGCTCATAGGTCTTACCCTTACCCTCGCCCTTGATGACATAAACGAAGGTGGAGTCGCCGCTGAACTCGATTGCACTCTCGGGGATGCAGAGCACCTTGTCGGCCTTGTCCAACACGATTTCGGCATTAGCACTGTAGCCAGAACGGATTTTTCCACCCTCTACAAGTTTTACAGCGGCCTTAATCTCAAACTGATTGGTTCCGTTGCTCTCGATAGCCTTTGGCGAGATGTATTCCAATGCAGCATCAAACTTCAGGTCCTGCAGGGCACCAATCGTAATTTTCATATTCATGCCGTTAACCAACTGTCCTACCTCAGTCTCATCGATATTACCACGGAAAATCAAATCCTTCATATTAGCCACTGTGGCAATCGTGGTACCATCGTTAAAGGTATTCGACAGGATAACCGAATTACCCACCTTAACAGGGATATCGAGAATGACACCGCTAATGGTAGAACGGATGAGAGTTGAAGAAGCTTTAGCATTCGACTTCGACACACCATCGCGCACCACTTCGAGAGCATCCTGTGCAGCCAGCTTTTCGTGCTTGGCCTGATTCAGGCTAATCTTAACCTTATCAAACTCATCAGCACTCACCAGTTTCTGGTTAAAGAGGTTCTGCTCACGCTCGAAATCAGTCTGAGCCTGCTTCAGGTTGATCTCTGCCAGACGTACACGCATCTCAGCACTTGACAGCTGTGCCATATCGGGTATTACCTTTACCTTAGCAATCACATCGCCAGCGTTCACATAGTCGCCAGGCTCTTTCAACAATTCTGAGATGATACCAGAGATCTGCGGTTTGATATTCACCTCGTTACGGGGCTCAATCTTACCTGTAATAATGGTGGTTTTCTGGATGCTGTCGAGCTTTGGAGTAAACTCGTTGTAAACAACTTCCTTGGGCTGGCTCTTCTGCCACAGGAACACGAATGTTCCGATGAAAATCAACGCGATAATCGCTGCGATAATCAGTTTTGAATAGCGTTTCATATATTTTTTATTTTATATTTTTATTTCTTATTTATTCATCGCGCATGGCATCAACGGGCTTGATGCTCATGGCTCGAGCGGCAGGGGCTAATCCAGCTAACAAGCCAAGCGAGCTTACGATAAAGGCGCAGAATATAGCCGTCCAGAAAGTCACCTGGAAGTGAATACTCACGATGCCATCTTCTGTATTGGCCATTTCGAGCATCTGCAGTATCATGACGGCAAACAGGATGCCGCTCATACCCGCCACAAGCGTTAGCACAATACTCTCGCTGATAATCTGCGATAGGATCATCTTAGGGGTAGCACCGATGGCACGACGGATACCGATCTCTGTGGTACGTTCCTTAACCGTTACCATCATGATGTTTGACACGCCTATGGCACCAGCCAAAAGGGTTCCAAGACCAACCAACCAGATGAGGATATTCACCCCCTTAAACAGATTATTAATCAACTGGAACATCAGTTCGGTATTAAATACAAACACCCCTTGCTCGTCAGTAGGATCCACATAGTGCGCTCTGGCCACCGTCTCACGGATACGTGGTGTGATTTTACTCATCAGCACACCTGGGCGACCAATAGCAGCAATGACGTCAACGGCGTTACCACGATTAAAGGCTGCCTTCATCATCGTGATGGGAATGGTGACTCTTTCTTCTGATCGACCACCAATAGAAATACCGCCTGCACTATAATCGACACCCACTACCTCGTAATAGGTGGAATCCACACGTATTTTCTTTCCGCAAGGGTCGCCACCTTCCTTAAACAGGTCCTTGTAGATTTTTTTACCAATCACGCACACCTTGCGCTGTTCCTGTATGTCCATCTCGTTGATGAAACGACCGTAGTACATCTTTGGTGCGATGATTTTCACCATCTCAGGCACGGCACCCTGCATATTAGGTGTGGTCTTCTGGTCGCCATAGTAGGCCGTCGAACCACGTCCCATCAGGATAGGAGCCACAGCTTCCAGTTCAGGAATCTGCTGTTTCAGGCGTTCCACATCCTTATAATCCATATACCAGCTACGCCCTTTACGGAACCCTTTATAGGGTTTAGAGGTCTGCTCGGCACCAACAATCACGGTATTCTGCGCAAAGCCTTCGAAATTGCTATACAACTTCTCCTTCACGCCCTTTCCGCCTCCCATCAGGGCAACAAGCATAAACACGCCCCAGAACACACCGAAACCGGTGAGGAACGAACGCGACTTGTTTCGCGTCAGCGTGTCGATGATTTCTCTGTATGAATCAATATCTATTCTCATAATCAGTCAGCTCTTAATGCCTCAATAGGGCGGATTCTACTTGCTTTATAGGCAGGAATAAGTCCTGCGATAGTACCTGCGATCACCATCACCAGTGTGGCCTCGATACAAACATCCAGTCCCACGGTAGGGTTAACAAACAGTGTAAGCTTCTCAACTCCCAGGTCGGTAACCTCATGCCCCAGCGTTGCGTCCATATACTCATTAGCAAGCACACCACACAACATGCCAACATAGCCAAACAGGGTGGTGATAATAACACTCTCGACAATAATCAGTCGCAGGATGCTCCAAGGCTTTGCACCAATAGCCTTACGGATACCAAACTCGTGGGTGCGCTCCTTAACGGTGATGAGCATGATATTACTTACGCCCACGATACCAGAGAGCAGTGTGAAGAGTCCGATGACCCAAAGGAAAGTATGGATGATATCTATTCCTTTCTCCATCTGCTGGCTTTGAGCATAGTTATTCCATATCCAGATGCCGCGATCATCCTCAGGGTGAATCTGGTGCATACCATTCAGTCGGCGACGATAGTCCTTCTCAAAGGCCTCGTTGGCATCCTCAGAGGTCAACCCCTTAAACGTAAACTCGATGCTGCCCAGACTAGGTGTATCAGCGCCAAAAATACTCTTGATCGCAGTGTAAGAAGAATAGGCTCTGCCATTACCTTCGCCACGGCTCTTGTAGATGCCAACAACCTTGAACGAGATATCGCCCACCTTGATATACTTGCCCAACAACGTTTTATAGTCCTTAGGTTCCAACTCCTTAGCCTGGTTATCACCGAGCACAATCACCTTACGGCGCTCCTTCAGGTCGATATCATTAATGAATCGGCCACACAGCATGTGCTCTTTGACGATCTTGGTATGAACAGGATGCACGCCTGCGATGCGGATATTCATGTAGTTCTCGCCATAGCTGGCAGTGCCACTGGTAAAGTAGTTGGCTCCCACCTCATCAATATTCTCTGTAAACTCAGTTTGGGTGGCTTCCAAATCCTTCAGGTTCAACCGTATATCGCGCCCTTCCTTCAAACCTTTATAGGGCATCGAAGTCCAACCGCCATCAACCTCCATCGAGTTGGTCAGGAAGTCGCCGTTCATCTTCATCGTGGCATTGATGAGACCGTTTCCGGCTCCCAGCAGCACGATAATCATAAAGATGCCCCACGCCACAGCAAATCCTGTCAGCGTAGTACGAAGTTTATTCCTTCGCGCTGTCTGCCATATTTCAGTTATTATATCGTGCATAGTCTCACTTTTACTTCATCATACCGTTGATACCGAATGGACTGGCGTCGTGGTTCAGGTTCTCCTCAATCTGTCCGATGATGCCATCCTTAATGTGAACTATCTTGTTAGTCTCGTTAGCCACACCGCTCTCGTGAGTCACCACCACGATGGTCATGCCATCCTCCTGGTTCAGCTGCTTGAGCAACTGCATCACCTCCACAGAATCCAGATAGTCTAGGGCCATCTGATGACGCTTTTTTCGAGATACCCCCTGATAGAATAATGGCAACTCAACGTTTTCCACGGCGGTTTTGAAAGAGATGAGATTAAAGCTCTGGAAGATAAAACCTATCATCTTGTTGCGGTACTCGGCAGCACGACGCTCAGAGAGGTTCCAGATGGGCACTCCTGCGAGCTCATAGGTTCCTGAGTCGTAGTTGTCGAGGATGCCAAGGATATTGAGCAGTGTGCTCTTTCCTGAACCTGAGGCACCCATGATGCTTACAAACTCTCCCTTGGCGATGTCGAGCGAGATGCCCTTCAACACATGGAGTGGCTGCGCACCTTGATAGGTCTTGTTGATGTCTTGTAAATGTATCATTATTATTTGATAGTTGATATTTTATCCATTTGACGCTGCAAAAGTATGAAAAGTTGCATATATCGCAAAATTTTTGGGATAATCTGCAAAGATTTGTGACGAATAGTCACTGACTCTCCCACGCTTTCACCACATCTTCAATAGAGATATCGAGCAACTGCATCTGTCGGAAGAGCTCTGGCAGGCGCTCTTTCATAAACTCCTGTTTGCGAGCCTTGAGGATCTGTTTCTTGGCTCCAGGGGTCACGAAGTAACCCAGTCCTCGCTTATTGTAGATTATCTCCTCGCGTGCCAACTGCTCGTAAGCCTTTACGGCTGTGTTGGTGTTCACCTCCAGCAGCACTGCATACTCTCGAACACTTGGTATGCGGTCATCGTCTTTATACACCCCAGAGAGGATCTCGTCGCACAGACGGTCCGCCATCTGGATATAGATTGCTTTATCGTTTGAAAATGTCATAGTTCAACCATTTATTAGTAATTAGTTCAAATCTTTTGAAAATCTGGAACGATGCCCAGTAAAATATCACAGAGAATATGGGGAATGCGATGGTGAGAATCCAACCTGGCAAACCAATCTCGTAGCTCTGAAGCACACCGTTATCCCATTGTGAATGGAACATTGTCAACCCTAATGCCATTATAAGTTTTATGATGAGTGTATCTATGATAATCATAAACGCACTTGTTCCCACGAACGAATACTTGCGAAGCAGCGTTCCTCCAAGTGTATAGGTAGAGTGAATCAACAAGATGAGTCCGATTATGAAGGACGTCTGCACTATCATCAAGTCTTTAGGCACTTCATCATAAGTTGTAATAGTTGGTGTAAGATTATCTATCAGCATAGGGATGGCAGACGACCACCAGTAAAACGTGTCACCATAGTAATCGCTTGTCACACTATAACAATATGTTCCATCTGCAGAAGTCATTCCCTGATAGCCTACAGCCCAATAGGCAAGCATACGAAGCGAATCGCCAAGGACGATAGCCAGAAAAGCGCAAGCTATACATATAACTGAAGAATAGACCAACAGCGAGAGGAACTTCTCGAGATTTGATGCAGGGAGCATCAGGAACGACTCACGCTTGCGCTTCTCGTTGATGCTCGAAACTATGGAGCTAGCCATAATCATCGAAACCAATATCAAGATTATCGCAAGGAACTGAGAGACATCAAGTATCATATCCAAAGGGCTACCATAAGGATTCATCATATTAAACAGTATTTCGCCCAAGAATACAGCCAATACAGAACCTGCGAACCACAACAGCAACTTGCGGAAGTTAACGCTCACTACCCAACGAAGCGTCTTTCCAAATCTATTTATATTAAATCTTTTCATATTGCAAATTTATTTAAATCATTTCTATAGATTCACAAATTTCCCGATAACCTGAGTTCTGCAAAATTGACGATATGACAACCAGTAGTTAACCATCGTAAGAACCAGATAGATTCCATAACCAACCACATAATCCCAAGTAGTAGAATGATCATTCAGCGACACAACTTCAAAGAGACCATTGATCTTAACAATGAGTACACACAAAAGGATTAGGAAAACTGTAGTAATAATCCAGTTGAACTTTCGTGTACGGAACAATGTTGCGCCAACTGCAAATACCGACTGAAGCCATATTATGAATACTATTAGCGTGGCAAAGAATCTGCCATAAGATCCATCAAAATGAGGAAGTCCTTTAGAACAAAGGTCAAACAATACACCTACAACAAATCTTCCATAGTCGTGACCTGCCATCAGGTGGATGAGATACTGAATCAAATCAGCTCCCAATATGGCTACTATATAAAGAGGAACCAGAACAATACATTGGGCATTACGCACCAGATATTTCTCGAAGTTAGATGCTGGGAGCATCATCAGCGTCTGCATATCATGCTTACCCTCCATGCTGTAGAACATCAGTGCCGGGCCCAGGACAATATTCACTCCCAATATCGCAATCACAGCTATTGTGCAGCTCTTATATGAAGCATCATAACCTCCATTCACCTTCACTATCATAGTGAAGAAGAGGAATATAAGCAACAGAATGACGAACGCCTGCAGAAACGACTTCACGATGTATCGCTTATCATTTCTAAACGTCCAGCAAGCCAGCTTTCCGAATCTTTTCAAATTAAACTGAATCATAAAAATTATGTTCTTTTGTTCTTCTGTCTAAAAAATAGCTTCTGTCTAAATCTTTCCCTCATTGACAGCATTAAAAAGCAATTCGAGGTTCACCTGTGTCTCAGGGCTATCGGCCTTACGCGGAGCGATTACAGCATTACCCTGAAGCGATGGCTCAGAATAGATGGCATCGTCCATATCCTCAGGCGTGCGATACTCGAATACATATTTGTCAGATATCTCAGCCACAGATGCATCGAGCAGGAGTTTCTGCTGAGAGAGAATAAGGATGTGGTCGAGCAGCGCCTCTACATCATGCACCTGATGGGTAGAGATGATCAGCGTGCGATCGCCACTCATATACTGAGCCACAACCTTGCGGAACTGACTCTTCGATGGGATATCGAGGCCGTTGGTAGGCTCGTCCATCAGCATCACCTTAGTATTTGTAGCCAGCGCGAAGGCCATAAACACCTTTTTCTTCTGACCCATCGATAGAGCATTAAGCTTAACATCCATCGAGAGCTCGAAGTCGTTAAGACAAGCCTCCATCACCTGAGTGCTGAAGAGGGGATAGAAGGGGCGATTGATCTTCACATACTCCTTGAGAGATATTGCTGGCAGGTCGAACTCCTCAGGCACGATGAAGATATCCTGCAGAGTCTCTGGCTTGCGGAGCTTTGTCTCTATGCCATCGAAACTGACAGTACCCTTCTTCGGACGGAGCAGACCACTGATAAGATAGAGCAGAGTAGATTTGCCAGTACCGTTCTTACCCAGCAAACCGTAGATATTGTCCTGTTTCAGCTCCAAGCTGAAATCATCGAATACCAGGTCCTTCTGACCTGCATACTTAAAACTGATGTTGTTTACCTCAATCATGTCTCAATCTATTTTTAATTGTTATTTCTTACTGTTATAGTGTACCACCTTAATAGTACACTGCAAAAGTAGTATTTTCCTGAATACGCTCCAAGTATTTCGCCAGAAAACTTTCATTTCTTAACACAATTTAACTCCGAAGCCTCGTGCGTACATTATTTATTAAATACGAAAAAAGGGCTGCACCCTTGCAGCCCCGTCAATAACCAATTACCTAACAAAAGTTTGGATCTTCACTCTTTCGGACCATTCTGTCCGCGAGGCCCGCGTGGCCCCTCCTTGCGACGTTTCTCCATATCTGATTTGTAGCTCTTATACTGTTCTGGAGTCATGATCTTCTGAAGTTCCTCTTCATAGGCCTTCATCTGTTTCTCCATCTTCTCGCGCATCTCTTTTCTGTCGCCCTTATCACCCTTTGGCGGCTCTGGCCTCTCACCCTTCACATCCTTTGGAGGCTCAGGGCGCTGACCTTTCATACCATGATGTCCGTGACGATGCATCGGACGCATCATATCACCATACTTTGTGTTGAGATCCAGCAACTGCTGCTTCTGCTTATCGCTAAGGTTATAATCCTTTGCCATTCGCTCTGTGCGATGCTTGATCATTTCTTCCTTACGGTTATCCTTATTATCCTGTGCCAGTGCTGCTGAACTGATGAAGAGCGCTGCTGCGAGGGTCATTAAAAACTGTTTCATAACTTTATTCCTTTCGTTTTAATTGTTATACATTCTGTTGATGTTCTCTGTTTTTGTTGCAACTGTCTATTTGACGTTGATAAGCTCAAAAGGTTTAACCCTCTCACACTCTCTTTCTATCAACAGCCCCATTTCTTCAACGAGCCCTATGATTCTTTCAACAAAACAAGCCCCCTTCTACGGTGCTATCCGAAGGAGGGGGCATTATCTGGATGGGACTAAGGTGCCCTTACATCGTCTTTATCGCAATACCTGAGTGAATTCTGGAGCTTGGCCTTCGAGAGCTGTGACGTAGACCTTGATCTCTCCAGCGGGAGCATCGGGTGCAGCATCCTCACGAGGCAGGTTTGCTGCAACAAAGAGATACTCCGTGCCACCAGGAATCTGACGTGAGGCAACGGTGGTAGCCTTGGCCTTGATCATAGGATAGTCGCCAACGGCAGCATCGAAGATCTTCGACTCCTCCTCGCTGACAACATGCTGCTCAGAGAAGTCAGCCAGTTCAGTGTACTCACCCTCAATGAATCCTCCGGCCTTAAGGAACTGATCTACCTCTGCAGGCATAGCCTTGATACGTGCTGCGCGCACACCATAGCCGGGCAGTATATCTGCCTTAGGCTGTTTCTCCGTCAGGTCGCGGACACTTGAATCCAGGCCTCCGCTGCCAAAGGTGCAGAAAGGCACAATCTTCTTGCCAGCCAGGTCGCTGCCCTCAACGAAAGCGAGCATCGGCGGAGCCATCGTTCCGAACCAAACAGGATAGCCAAGGAAAATGGTGTCATACTGCGAGAGATCGGTCTGCAAAGGCTTCAGCTCAGGCTTGATGCCCTGCTCACGCTCCTGACTGCAACGGGCAATGGTGGCATTGAAATCACCGTCATAAGGAGTAACAGGGATTATCTCTTCCATGTCTGCACCAAGCTTCGTAGCCAGTTCCTGTGCTACAGCCTTGGTATTAGAGGTCTGAGAATAATAGAGCACGAGCACCTTCTTCTGAGGCGCTTCCTTCTTCTGGCTACACGAAATAGCAGCCAACAGCACAGCCACGAGGGCCAGAATCATCTTAATCGTCTTCATACGTTAAAATCTTTATTAATAGATAACACTGAATGTCTTTGAGTCCATCAGGTGACGGTCGGTAATCTTGATTTCGGGAATCACAGGCAGACACATAAACGCCATAGTGATAAACGGCGATTTCATCTGACAACCTATCTCTTTGACCTTCTCCTGGATACACAGAGTACGGAAGGCAATCTCATGACCATCCATCGGAGCCATAATGCCGGCAACAGGCAGAGGGATATCCATCATCTCCTCAGGAGTGACTACCACCTGTCCGCCCTTCATCTCAACGATACGATTGATAGCCTTTACCAGATACTCGTCGCTGGAGCCAATAGCCACGATATTATGACAGTCGTGAGCCACAGAACCAGCGATGGCACCATTCTTGATACTGAAGCCACGCACAAGAGCCACAATAGGTTTGGCACCAGCCACATAACGGTTATATACAACAATCTTCTGCACCTCAGTCCAGGGATACTGCGAGTCGAACAGCGGATTTCCAGTCAGTTTGACCACATCGTGAGCTGTAAGCAGACTGCCATCGGTAGCATGTATCACATGGACGGTATCTCCGCTCTTGATGTCTATAGCAATGTCGTCTTTAGTGATAGGTGCTGCCACAAAGTTGTTGGGGAAATGAGTCTCTTCATGGACATCACCAATAAACAAATAGCCAGATGGGAGAATAGCATTGTAGTTAAACACCTCTTTCCCCTTGATGACAGTACTCTCCACGCGGAAATGCGGTGTGATATTGTCGACCGTAATGAATGTGGCTGGATCGCCAGGCTGAAGCAGTCCCCATTTCTGATGGTAGTGCCGCTGGGCGTTCACACAGGCTGCCTGCAACACATTCCACAGATCATAGCCATCGGCCAGGGCACGCTTTACGAGCATGTTGATATGTCCACGAACAAAATCATCAGGGTGACAATCGTCAGTACAGAACATGACCATATTGGGACTCTCGGCAATGAGCGGACTCAGCAACTTATAATCCTTGGCGGCACTGCCCTCACGGATAATGACCTTCATACCGGCATTGACACACAAACGGCCCTCTTCCAAGGTAGAGCATTCGTGATCGGTAGTGATACCTGCTGCGGCATACTTGAACCGCTCCTGAGCCGTCAGTCCGGGAGCATGCCCGTCGACAGGCTTGCCATAGCGCTGAGCAGCCTTGATCTTAGCTATCACATCCTTGTTGCCAGCCAGCAGACCCGGATAATTCATCATCTCTGCCAGGAAACCGATATCCTCGCGCGCCATCAGCGCTTCGATATCCTTAACCCCAATCTCCTTACCGCATGTCTCCACATCGCCGCCTACTGCCGGCACGCAACTGGGAGCGCCGAAGCAGAAGTTAAAGCATACCTTGCGAGCCGAGCGTGTCATATAGTCGACACCCTCTATGCCCAACACATTGCTAATCTCATGAGGATCGGCAATCACACCGATGGTACCATGACTGACAGCGATGTGCGCAAACTTGTAGGGCACCATCATACTGCTCTCGATATGAACGTGACTGTCGATGAAACCTGGCATGATGTAAGGCCAGGGATTATCACCTGCAGGCAAATCGCATCGCTTTACATCAACTATCTGTCCGTCATTGATGACAAGCTCGCCATCAAAGATCTCGCGTCGAACTACGTCGACAATGTGTCCTTTTACACTATTCATGATTATAATCTATATTAGGTTTTTTAATTATGCTATCCATCAATACGGCAATGGCACCATCGCCAGTAACATTACAGGCTGTGCCGAAAGAGTCCATAGCTATGTAAAGCGCTATGATGAGAGCCTGGGCATCGGGATTGAAGCCCAACACACCAGCCAACGGGCCGAGAGCAGCCATTACGGCACCTCCAGGAACACCAGGTCCCGCCACCATACAGATGCCCAGAAGCATGATAAAATGGAGGAACAGGGGGAAGTCGTGAGGCAGTCCCTCAATGAAGCATACCGTGAGGGCACAACACGTAATCTTCATCATTGAGCCCGACATATGGATTGTGGCACACAGCGGAACAGTAAAAGCAGCAACCTCATCGCTTACCCCATTCATTATCGAGCGACGAAGTGTGACGGGTATTGTAGCTGCACTCGACGAAGTGCCTAAGGCGGTAAAATATGCCGGCAACATGTTTATCAGCAGTTTCAGCGGATTTCGGTGCGAGAAACCTCCAGCAATAAGGAACTCGTATATTAATATAATAATGTGTAGGGCGAAGATCACACAGATAATCTTCGCAAATACAAGCAGGATATGATAGGCCTCGCCAGTGAATGTCATGCCAACGAAGATGCCGAAGATATAAAGTGGCAGAAGAGGGATGATGGCAGTAGATATCGCCTTTGATATAATCTCACGGAACTCAGAGAACCCCTTCTTCAGAGCCATAGAGTCGGTATAGGCAATGCCGATACCCATAAGGAAGGCAAACACCAAAGCAGCCATCACATCGAGAATGGCAGGTATCTGAACCATGAAGTAAGGCTGTAGCTCCTCCACCTTCTGCACTTCAGTGGCAGCCTGAGCATCGACCATCGAGGGAAAAAAGAGAGAACCGGTGCCGTAAGCCAGCAATCCTGCAAGAATGGTGTCAAGGTATGCTACGCCAACTGTCCAGAGAAGCAACTTCCCTGCCGACCGTCCAATATCTGATATTGCAGGAGCCACGAGACCTATGATGATAAGAGGGATAAGAAACCCTAGAAACTGACTGAATACATAATTAAAAGTGATAAACACCCGTACAAACCCTGCTGTCAGGAAGTTGCCTGCCACCACACCAAGGATGATGGCGATAATAATCCGAGGCAGTAGCCCTATATTCTTTATTCTCTTCATACGGGCACAAAGATAGTAAAAAATATCCAAAAGCGCTTGCTATTTCGAAAAAAAAGAGTACCTTTGCATGCAAAAATTAAAATAAGACACAATGAAAATAGGTTTCGACAACGAGAAATACCTCAAAATTCAGAGTGAACATATCCGTGAGCGCATAGCACAGTTTGACGGGAAGCTGTATATGGAGCTTGGCGGAAAGTTGTTCGACGATCACCATGCATCGCGAGTGCTGCCAGGGTTCAAACCCGACTCCAAGCTGCGTATGTTAGCTCAGTTGAGAGACAGCATCGAGATAATCATCGTGGTGAATGCCGAAGACATCGAGAAGAACAAGGTAAGAGCCGACCTCGGCATCACATACGATGAAGACGCACTGCGACTGCGCGATGAGTTTATGAACCGTAGCTTCATGGTGGGAAGTATCGTCATCACCCACTATAACGGTCAGCACGCTGCCGATCAGTTCCGTCACCGTCTGGAAAGAATGGGAATAAAGTCATATATCCACTACCCTATCGATGGATATCCACATAACGTGGAGCTCATTGCCAGCGACGAGGGATTCGGAATGAACGACTTCGTAGAGACTACCCGTCCACTGGTAATCGTTACAGCACCTGGTCCTGGAAGCGGCAAGATGGCAACATGCCTCTCGCAGCTTTACAATGAGAACAAACGAGGTGTGAGAGCCGGATATGCTAAGTTTGAGACCTTCCCCGTATGGAGTCTGCCACTGAAGCACCCAGTTAACATCGCCTATGAGGCAGCCACTGCCGACCTCAACGATGTGAACATGATCGACCCCTTCCATCTGGAGGCATACGGCAAGACAGCGGTAAACTACAACCGCGACGTAGAGATATTCCCCGTGCTGAACGCCCTCTTCGAGGGTATCTATGGCGAGAATCCATATAAATCGCCCACAGACATGGGAGTGAACATGATTGGATTCTGTATCTCCGATGACGAGGTGTGCTGCGATGCTTCAAAGAATGAGATCATCCGCCGATTCTATGCAGCTACAAACAAATTAGCTGATGGTGCTGACAATGAGAACGAGGTGAGCAAGATACGCATGCTCTTTAATCAGGCAAAGATATCAACAGCTTATAGAAGAGTTACCACAGCGGCTTATGAAAAGAAGATCGAGACAGGCCACTCTGCCTCAGCCATAGAACTTGAAGACGGAACTATCATCACCGCCAAGTCATCACCACTGTTGGGATGCAGCGCTGCACTTATACTAAATGCGACGAAATACCTTGCTGGTATCGACCACGAGGCAAAGCTGATACCGCAAAGTCTTATAGAACCTGTTCAGAAGACGAAGACAGAGTATCTGGGAGCCAAGAACCCACGTCTGCATACTGATGAGGTGTTGGTGGCCCTTAGTGTGCTCTCTACCCATGACGATAACTGTAGGATGGCTTTGGAGCAGTTGCCGAAGCTACGTGATTGCCAAGTACACTCTACAGTGATGCTCAGCGAGGTCGACAGGAAGATATTCAAAAAGCTGGGTTGCGGACTGACCTGCGACCCTGTAAGGAAGAAATAAAAAAATCGGGCTAAGTGGCCCGATTTTTTTTATCTTGTATCAGCTCCCCACATCATCTTTTCGCGCAGGGTGTTGAAATAACGGTGATCAGAACGCTTCACCACCTTCACATCATACGGAGCACGACGAAGGGTAATTTTCGTGCCCTCCTTACATTTCTCAGAGCGTCCGTCAATAGCTACAAGGAAATTATGGCTACGGCTCTCAACATCGAGCTCTACAACAGCAGAGTCAGGGATAACGATAGGACGCACATTGAGTGAATGAGGAGCAACTGCAGTCATCGAGAACACCTTTGTGCCAGGCACGATGATAGGTCCGCCATTGGAGAGCGAATAAGCCGTAGAACCAGTAGGAGTAGACACCACGAGACCGTCAGCCTGATAGGTATTGAGATACTGGCCGTTGATATTGGCGCGGATACTTATCATCGATGCAGTGTCGCGCTTCAGGATAGCCACATCGTTGAGAGCATAGCTGAAATCACCAAGAGGATTTCCATCGGCCTCAACCTGGATAAGAGCTCTTGACTCGATGGCAAAGTCATCCTGTGCCAGGGCATCAATGCAGTGTTCTATGTCATCGGGGCTGATATCAGCAAGGAATCCCAAACGCCCCATATTGACGCCGAGGATTGGGATATCCTTATGCCCTACGCGGCTCGCTGCCTTAAGGAACGTACCGTCGCCACCCATGGAGATGACAAAGTCGGTATCGAAGTCATCACCGGTAAAAACCTTGGTGGCATTGACACTTAGACGCTGATTGTCTTTCAAGAAGTAATAGTACTCCATGTCGACATAGAGCTCCGCATCGTGGTTGGCGATACAAGAGAGCACCTTCTGGATGCTGGCGGATTTACGGGCCTGATAGATATTGCCGAAAAGGGCGAATCTGAGTCTGCGATGTTCCATATTACTTCGTTTTGGGTGCAAAAATACAAAAAAAGACACAGATTACACAGATTATCGCAGATTTTTTGCTATCTTTGCGGTCAGAAAACCAATAAAATATTAAGATATGGCAAAAGTTTATGTATTCTTAGCAGACGGCTTCGAGGATGTCGAGGCGCTGATTCCCATCGACGTGCTGCGTCGTGGAGGTGTGGAGGTTGTAACTGTTAGCACTACGGAGTTTCCTCTGGTAGAGTCGGCTCACGGAGTGAATATCGAGGCAGACATACAGTTCGAACAGGCTGACTATCAGGATGCCGACCTGCTGATGTTGCCCGGTGGTATGCCAGGAGCAAGCAATCTCTTTGAGCATGAGGGAGTTTGCAAGGCTGTATGCGACCAGTTTACTGCAGGCAAGAAGGTGGCAGCGATATGTGCTGCTCCGGCAGTGGTTCTCGCACAGCTGGGTATCCTCGACGGAAAGAAGGCTACATGCTACCCCGGATTCGACAAGACTCTGGCAGAGGCAGGAGCAACATATACCGGCGACCTCGTGACAGTGGATGGCAATATCACTACTGGTGAGGGACCTGCCGCTGCATTCCCATATGCGTATGAGCTGTTGACTCAGCTTGTTGACAAGAAGACCTCTGACCAGATAGCAGAAGGAATGAGATTTAAGCACTTGATGGGTAAATAAAAATAAAGATAAGGTGAGTGACTACATTATTGTGGTGGCAGGAGGTAAGGGACTGCGGATGGGGAGTGATACCCCTAAGCAGTTTCTGCCTATTGGCGGCAAACCGGTGCTGATGCGCACATTGGAGAGATTCAGGGAGTATTCTGACGATCTGCAGATTATCCTTGTGTTGCCAGAGGCACAGCAGGAGTATTGGCAGGAGCTATGCAAGAAATACGACTTCAAGGTGGAGTATCTGTTGGCCAATGGAGGACATACACGATTCCACTCCGTACAGAACGGCCTCGCACTTGTGCCTGACAATGCAGAAGGAGTAGTAGGTATACACGATGGCGTTCGCCCATTTCCAAGTATCGGCGTAATCCGCAATTGCTACGAGACAGCTCGCATTGCCAAGGCAGTAATACCTGTTATCCCCGTCGTCGAAACAGTGCGCCATTTGAATAATGATGATTCTATGACGGTGCCAAGGAATGAGTATCGTCTGGTGCAGACACCACAGACATTCGACATTCAGTTGCTGAAAGCTGCTAACCACCAGCCTTACAACGACGGATTTACCGACGACGCATCAGTAGTTGAAAGCTATGGTCATAAGATAACTCTGGTGGAGGGCAATCGCGAAAACATCAAGATCACCACCCCATACGACATCACCGTAGCCGAGGCAATAATCAACATTAAATCCTAAATTGAACATTCTCGATCAGGATATCATGTACTTGCCTGGGGTTGGCCCTAACCGCAAGAAGATGCTGAGCAACGAACTCGGCATAGAGACCTATGGTGAACTGTTGGAGTATTATCCTTATAAGTACGTTGACCGTTCGAAGGTATACAAGATACACGAACTTACAGGCGACATGCCTTTTGTGCAGGTGGTTGGGCATATCCTGAGTTTCGAGACCTTCCCCATGGGAGCACGAAAGGAACGAGTGGTGGCACATTTTACCGACGGTACGGCGATATGTGACCTCACATGGTTTAATGGCGGCAAATACGCCAAGCAAAACTACAGGATAGGTACTGAATATCTTGTTTTCGGCAAACCCACTGTCTTCAACAACCGCATAAACTTCACACACCCCGACCTCGACGACGCCGCAAAGACAGACCTCTCGACGATGGGACTCCAACCTTACTACAACACTACGGAGAAGATGAAGAAGAGCGGTCTGAACTCACGTGCCATCGAACGTCTTACGAAGACACTCATCGAGAAGCTCCCCACCCTGCCGGAGACCCTGCCCGACTTCCTTATTGCCGAGAAACATCTGATGGGCAGAGACGAGGCCTTCCGTAATGTGCACTATCCACAGAATGCCAAAGACCTGGAACGGGCAAGGCTGAGGCTGAAATTCGAGGAGCTCTTCTACGTACAACTTAATATACTAAGGTATGCGAGCGACCAGAGACAGAAATACAGAGGATATGTATTCTCGCAGGTAGGAGAAACATTTAACACCTTCTACCACAACTATTTACCCTTCCCTCTGACAGAAGCCCAGAAACGGGTGATCCGAGAGATACGCAAGGATATGGGCAGCGGCCGCCAGATGAACCGTCTGTTGCAAGGAGATGTAGGCTCCGGCAAGACCCTCGTGGCACTGATGACGATGCTTATCGCCATCGACAATGGGTATCAGGCATGTATCATGGCGCCAACGGAGATACTCGCAGAACAGCATCTGCAAACCATCATGACATTCCTTAAGGATATGGACCTGAGGGTGGCGCTGCTTACGGGTATCGTCAAGGGCAAACGCCGACAAGAGGTGCTCGACGGATTACTCGACGGCACAATACATATTCTCGTAGGTACCCACGCAGTGATAGAAGACACTGTACAGTTTGCACGATTAGGATTTGTGGTTGTAGATGAGCAGCACCGCTTTGGTGTGGCCCAGCGAGCCAAGTTATGGAGCAAAAGTATCAATCCTCCACATGTGCTCGTGATGACAGCTACACCTATCCCCAGGACACTGGCGATGACACTTTACGGCGATCTCGACGTAAGTGTGATAGACGAGCTTCCACCAGGCAGAAAACCCGTAAGAACCACCCATGTCTTCGATACCGGTATGACATCGCTCTACGAAGGCATCCGTCAGCAGATAAACGAAGGCAGGCAGATATATATCGTCTTCCCCCTCATCGAAGAGAGCGAGAAATCCGACCTGAAGAATCTCGAAGACGGCTTTGAGGTGTTACGACAGGCATTCCCAGAGTTCCGACTCAGTAAGGTTCACGGACGGATGAAGCCTAAGGACAAGGAAGATGAGATGCAGAGATTCGTAAGCGGAGAGACACAGATACTTGTGGCTACGACGGTGATAGAGGTGGGAGTGAATGTGCCCAATGCCTCTGTGATGGTAATCCTCGATGCCCAGCGCTTCGGACTCTCGCAGCTGCATCAGCTGAGAGGTCGCGTAGGACGAGGTGCAGACCAGAGTTTCTGTATTCTTGTGACTCCATTCAAACTCAGCGAGGATACACGTAAGCGAATCGATATAATGTGTGACACCAACGACGGATTCCGTATTGCCGAAGCCGACCTAAAGCTACGTGGTCCTGGCGACCTGGAAGGAACCCAGCAGAGCGGCATGGCCTTCGACCTGAAGATTGCAGATATAGCACGTGACGGACAATTGGTACAGATGGCTCGTGAAACGGCTCAACCCATCATCGAAGAAGACCCCACATGCTGTTCAGAGAAGTATGCCATACTGTGGAGAAGGCTACGAGAGATTCGTAAAACCAACATAAATTGGGCAGCAATTTCTTAATTTTCAGTAAGTTGATGAGTGTTAAAAAGACACAAATTATTGTTAACGAGCACAAGTTTCTGCATGTTTTTGGAATATTATTACTACCTTTGCAGCGAATTTTTCGCATTAGCGATATAAACTCTAACAAGGTAAAATGATAAGAACCATTGCAAAATCTATATTATTAGCACTGATGTCGCTATCAGCCACCTCTATGCAGGCTCAGGATCTGTTAGCACGCCAGGCTCCCGTAGACAAGAAAATGAAGAAGGTTGATTCTGTTGCGCTCAACCGCCTTATATATCAGGAAATGCTCGAGAATCCCGCTGCAGATCTCTATGATGACTTCGGAAGCGAATCAACGCATTATATGGCATCTCATATGCCAGACACCGCAACAATCGATCTTCGTGGTTTCTGCATGCCTACCTCAAGCCGCGTTATCACATCAAACTTCGGTGCCCGTTGGGGACGCCAACACAAAGGTCTCGATATCAAGGTGTATATCGGCGATACCATCCGTGCAGCGTTCTCAGGAAAGGTTCGCGTTGTAAAATATGAGGGACGTGGTTACGGAAAGTATGTTGTGATTCGCCACTATAATGGTTTGGAGACATATTACGCCCACATGTCAAAGCAACTCGTAAGAGAGGGTGACGACATACGTGCCGGTGATCCTATCGGACTCGGAGGTAACACAGGACGTAGTACCGGTTCTCACCTACATTTCGAGACACGTATCTGTGGTGTAGCTATCAACCCAGCGGTGATGTTCGATTTCCGCAACCAGGACGTTGTCAGCGACTTCTGGACATACCGCCGTAGCAAGTATGCAGCCGAGTCGGCACAGGCAACACGTCTGCGCGGTGCTAATGCAAGCACTCATGGAAGCCGACTGGATACCGACGAGGATGACGATGAAGAGATGGCTATAGCAGCTCCTGAAGCATCATTCGCACCTGAGGTTCACTTCCACAAGGTGAAGAAGGGTGAGACACTTCAAAGCATTGCCAAGAAGCGCGGTATGAGCATCGACGCACTATGTAAACTGAACCACATCGGCAAGAACATCCGCCTGATGCCTGGTCAGATTCTGAAATACAATTAAGGTAAAAAGAAGTAAGGATACGAAGGTCAGAATTGACCTATCTTAATTACATCACGGATTTATCAAAATTTTCGGGAGGAAAATATGAATAAATCCGTGATTTTTCATTATCTTTGCACCCTAAAATGCATTTTTATAACGTTATAAAGAAAAATATGGCTGACAAAAAGAAGATTAAGACCGCATTGGTGTCGGTTTTCCACAAGGACGGACTTGACGAGTTGCTTAAGAAACTCAATGAAGAAGGCGTTAAGTTCCTTTCTACTGGTGGCACACAGAAGTTTATTGAGTCACTCGGTTATGAGTGTCAGAAGGTAGAGGATGTAACAACCTATCCATCTATCCTCGGAGGTCGTGTAAAGACATTGCATCCGAAGGTGTTCGGAGGTATTCTGGGACGTCGTGAGAACGAAGGAGACCAGGAGCAGATGAAACAGTACGAGATACCTGAGATAGATCTCGTAATTGTAGACCTTTATCCGTTTGAGCAGACTGTTGCCAGCGGTGCTTCTGAGGAAGATATTATCGAGAAGATTGATATCGGCGGCATCTCACTGATCCGTGCAGGAGCAAAAAACTTCAACGATGTAGTGATTGTTCCCAGCAAGGCAGAATACAGTGTATTGCTTGATATCCTCAACGAGCAGGGAGCCGAGACGACAAAGACCCAACGCCGTATGTTCGCTACACGTGCTTTCGGTGTAAGTTCACACTACGACACAGTCATCAATGCGTGGTTTGAGAAGAAGTAATCATAAAGATTAAAGTTCAAAGTTCAAAGTTTAAAGTAAATAATGGGATTTTTCAGTTTCGTCCAGGAAATTGCAATGGACCTGGGCACAGCAAACACCATCATCATCAGCGACGATAAGATTGTGGTAGATGAACCATCAGTTGTTGCACTTGACCGTCGTACCGACAAGATGATTGCCGTAGGTCAAAAAGCCAAGATGATGTATGAGAAGACGCACGACAACATCCGCACCATCCGTCCTCTCCGCGATGGAGTTATCGCAGACTTCTCTGCCTGCGAACAGATGATGCGAGGACTTATCAAAATGGTACACACAGGCTCCCGTCTGTTCTCACCATCACTCCGTATGGTGATTGGTGTACCTTCTGGTTCTACTGAAGTTGAGCTCCGTGCCGTACGCGACTCTGCTGAGCACGCTGACGGACGTGACGTATATCTTATCTTCGAGCCGATGGCTGCAGCCATCGGTATCGGAATTGACGTAGAAGCTCCTGAGGGTAATATGATTGTTGATATCGGTGGTGGTTCTACCGAGATTGCTGTCATCTCCCTTGGAGGTATTGTAAGCAACAACTCTATCCGTACTGCCGGTGACGACCTCACTGCCGACATTCAGGAGTATATGAGTCGTCAGCACAACGTGAAGGTTTCTGAACGTATGGCTGAACGCATAAAGATTCACGTTGGTTCTGCACTCACAGACCTCGGTGACGATGCTCCAGAGGACTTCATCGTACATGGTCCTAACCGTATTACAGCTCTCCCAATGGAGGTGCCTGTATGCTATCAGGAGATTGCACACTGTCTGGACAAGACCGTTGCCAAGATTGAAAACGCAGTACTCTCAGCACTTGAGAACACCCCACCAGAACTCTATGCAGACATCGTAAAGAATGGTATCTATCTCTCTGGAGGTGGTGCATTACTACGTGGTCTCGACCGTAGACTGGAGGATAAGATCAATATTCCATTCCACGTTCCAGAGGATCCTCTTCATAGTGTGGCAAAGGGTGCAGGTATTGCGCTTAAGAATATCGATCGATTCTCTTTCCTGATGAGATAACCAATCGGCAGTAAGTCAGATGCAAAACCTTCTAGACTTCCTGAGAAAATATCATCACTGGTTCCTCTTTATTTTATTAGAGGTAATCAGTGGTGTTATGTTGTTTAGATTCAACAGCTATCAGGGGAGCGTTTGGTTGTCATCGGCTAATGACATATCAGGAAAAGTATATGAGATTCAGAGCGGAGTGACATCGTTTTTCTCAATGACGAGAGCAAATGAGGAACTCACACTCCGCAATTTTTATTTGGAGAGACAGGTGGACCAGCTTCGCCGACTCTATATTGATGCCACAAAAGATACTACTGTTCAGGAACGCAACCAACTGCAATTCCTCAACCAATATAAGCTTATCCCAGCAAAGGTAGTGAGCAACTCCATAAACAAACCAAACAATCTGATTACCATCGACAAAGGAAAGTCAGATGGTGTAGAGGTTGACATGGGAGTTGCTTGCGGTAATGGTGTCGTTGGAGTGGTATATCTTGTCTCCGATCACTATGCTGTAGTAATACCAGCTCTTAATGCCAGTTCTTCACGTATAAGCTGCGCTATAAGAGGTCGTGACTATTTTGGATATCTTCACTGGACTGGCGGTGACCCCACAATTGCCTTCATTGAAGACATCCCCCGTCACGCAAAGTTCAAGAAAGGCGAATGGATAGTCACCAGTGGGTTCTCCTCAATTTTCCCCTCAGGAATACTTGTTGGAAAAATTGAAAAGGTCTTCAACTCTAACGACGGACTATCATACAAGCTCCAAATTCGTCTGAGCACAGACTTTAGTTGTTTGCGTGACGTGGTGGTTATCAGCGAGAAGAATATCGTAGAGCGCACGAAACTTATAAATACCGCTCGCGAATCAATGACAGTAAAAAGTAATTAAGCAGATATGTCATTCGAACTCATCAAACGATTAGCTGTATTCTTCATACTCTGCGTGGTTCAGATACTTTTTCTGAATCACATACGTTTGTTTGGTGTCGCCACTCCGATGCTATACATTCTCTTTGTCATCATTTTCCACCGCAATACCCCTAAATGGGCTTTGTTACTATGGAGTTTCGCATTGGGACTTGCCATCGATGTATTCTCCAACACTCCTGGACTTGCTGCCGGTTCGATGGCGCTAATTGCTATTATCCAGCCTTATCTACTTGAGTTATTCATTCCACGCGATTCTATTGAGGAACTTCGTGTATCTTCCACTACACTTGGGCTTGGTAAATACATATTCTTCAGCACGATACTAATAGTTATTTACTGTCTGGTATTTTTCGCCCTGGAGACTTTCTCTTTCTACAACTGGATACACTGGCTTACTTGTGCTGGAAGCAGTGCTTTGCTGACTTTGATTCTTATCTTGTCAATAGAAACAGTCCGTAAGAAGTGAGAGACTATAATCTTGAAAACCGGCGATATGTAATTGGTGGGGTGGCTACATTTATTGTTGTCATTTATATTATCCGTCTGTTTACACTTCAGATTACTAGCGATGACTATAAAAAGAGTGCTGACTCTAATGCCTTTCTTAAAAAAGTGGAGTTTCCATCACGTGGTGTCATTACAGATAGAAACGGTAAGCTGATGGTATACAATCAGCCTTCTTACGACATTATGGTAGTTATGAATGAAGCCAAGGATAATCTTGACACCCTTGAATTCTGTGATGCCCTGAATATTACAAAGGAGGAGTTTGACCATAGAATGAATACCATGAAAGATAGGAATAAGAATCCTGGTTATTCAAGATTCACCCAACAGCTTTTCATGAGTCAGCTCAGTGACAAGGACTTTAGCATTTTCCAAGAGAAAATGTACAGGTTCCCTGGTTTCTATGTACAGAAACGCAGCGTTCGACAATATCAGTACAATATGGCAGCCCACGTATTAGGGGATGTGGCAGAAGTGTCACCCGATGATATTGAGAAAGATGATTATTATCAGCCTGGTGACTATATTGGTAAACTTGGCATTGAGCGATATTACGAGAGACAGCTTCGTGGCGAGAAAGGTATACAGATTCTTCTACGTGATGCACACGGACGAATTCAGGGACGATATATGAACGGAGCTTTAGACCGCAAACCAGTACCTGGAAAGAATCTCACGTTGAGTATTGACTGCGAACTGCAAGCTTTAGGAGAACGACTCCTCGAAGGTAAGATTGGCAGTATCGTTGCCATAGAGCCATCTACAGGTGAAGTGCTTTGTATGGTATCATCCCCATCTTATGATCCACGTATGATGGTAGGACGTGAACGAAGCAAGAACCATAAGATACTGAGTCAGGATGTATGGAAACCACTTCTTAACAGAAGTATTATGGGACAATACCCCCCAGGTTCTACCTTTAAAACGACACAGGGGCTGACATTCCTTTCTGAAGGTATCATCACCCCATCCACCCCTTTCCCATGCGGACATGGATTCAATTTCAAGGGTCTGCATGTAGGATGTCACGGACATGCATCACCACTACCTCTGGTACCTGCTCTAAGTACATCCTGCAACGGATACTTCTGCTGGGGACTATATCACATGATAAATACCAACATATCGAAATACGGAAGCGTACAGAAAGCTATGGACACATGGCGTGACTATATGGTATCAATGGGGTTCGGTTATAAACTTGGTATAGACCTGCCTGGCGAGAAACGAGGCTTGATACCAAACTCTAAGTTCTATGACAAGGCATATAAGGGTTCTTGGAATGGACTTACAATCATCTCCATTTCCATTGGCCAGGGAGAGGTAAATGCGACACCGCTGCAAATAGCCAACCTTGCTGCAACAATTGCCAACAGAGGTTTTTTCTATGTACCCCACGTTGTCAGGAAAGTTCAAGGAGAACCTATAGATACAGTCTTCACACGTCGTCATTTCACAAAGGCCGATCACAAGGCCTACGATTACATAGTTCAGGGTATGCGTTCCTCTGTGCTCGGAGGAACTTGTAAAGCCTTGGGGAAATATGAGTTCGTGGCTTGCGGAAAAACAGGTACAGCCCAGAACCGAGGCCATGACCACTCGGTATTCATGGGCTTTGCACCTATGGATAAGCCGAAGATTGCCGTTGCCGTATACGTAGAGAACGGAGGATGGGGTGCTACATACGGTGTACCTATCGGTGGTCTTATCATGGAAAAGTATATCAACGGAAAACTCTCCGAGGCATCAGAGAAGAAAGCAACGGAGTTCCAGAACAGAAGAATCAACTATGGCTCAGCAGACAGATAAAAACCAAAGCGTGCTTCGCTCCATCGACTATTGGACGATTCTTATTTACCTTGCACTCCTTGTGTTTGGATGGGTGAGCGTCTGTGGTGCCAGTTACACATACGGTGAGACGGATATCTTCAGCCTTGACTCCCGTTCAGGAATGCAGATAGTATGGATAGGAACATCTATCATTTTAGGACTTATAATACTTCTGCTTGATGACCGGTTCTATGACACCTTCGCATTTATCATATATGGAGCGCTACTGATACTGTTATTTGCCACGATCTTTAATCCTCATAGCATCAAGGGGTCCAGATCATGGTTGGTATTAGGACCATTGAGAATACAACCAGCTGAGTTCGCAAAATTTGCTACTGCACTGGCCCTTGCAAAAGTAATGAGCATATACGGGTATGACATTCAGAAATGGAAGCATTTCGCAGGTACCATCGCAATCATCCTATTTCCCATGCTCTTCATCGTACTACAACGTGAAACAGGATCCGCTTTGGTATATGTTGCTTTCTTCATGATGTTCTATCGCGAAGGAATGCCTGGAAGTATCCTTTTTACAGGTGTTGCAATGGTAATATACTTTGTGGTAGGCATCAGATATGCTGATGTGATGTTGGCATACACTCCTACATCGATAGGAAAGTTCACAGTATTGCTTCTGATACAGATATTCTCCAGTGGACTGATATATGTTTATACAGAGGACAAACGGGATGCAATAAAGATACTGTTATTCACTGTTGGTTTTACACTGGTATTCCTTTTGTTCTCGCTTTACGTAATACCATTCGATATTGTATTCGTTCAGCTTATCATCACGGCATTAATGATAGGATATCTGCTATGGCAATCGCTTGCTTCTCGCATACGTAACTACATGTGGATAGGTCTTTTCTCTCTTGGGTCTGTACTGTTTTTTAATGCCGCAGACTACATGCTCAATAATGTTATGGAACCTCACCAACGAGTACGTATCAACGTGCTTCTAGGTCTTGAGGAAGACCTTAAGGGAGCTGGTTATAACGTGCATCAGAGTCAGATAGCAATTGGTTCAGGAGGTATCAAGGGTAAAGGATTCCTCAATGGCACACAGACAAAGCTCAAGTATGTACCTGAACAGGATACAGACTTTATCTTCTGTACAGTTGGCGAAGAAGAGGGTTTCCTGGGTTCTGCAGGAGTACTGGTCCTTTTTCTGGCATTGATACTACGCCTTATCCATCTTGCAGAGCGACAACCATATCGTTTTGGCAGAGTCTACGGGTATTCTGTACTGAGTATCTTCCTATTCCATGTATTCATCAACGTGGGAATGGTACTTGGACTAACCCCTGTTATCGGTATTCCTCTACCATTCTTCAGCTATGGAGGTTCGTCCTTATGGGGATTTACCATTCTGCTTTTTATATTCCTACGTATTGATGCTGGAAGAAATCTCTCAAGGTCATAATTCCTACTCTTTATCGATACGGAATCCAATATCAGACACACCATTCATTACCTCACGTTTCATATTGTGTTTGATATTGATATGCAAAGAGTCTCCATCATGTAGACGAATTGTGTTCAGGTGGAACGTCTGCTGATAAAAACTAATACCTTGTCCCCTATACTTACCATTTTCATCTACAAGCTTGCAGTTTAAAGTGTCGTAATGCGTGTATCCAGAGGGGAGTATAGTCTGTTTCACCACAAGACTAAGACTCATAAAAGGATATGAGCGGTCTATCCTCACTCCCACCACCTCACGATATCTCCCCGCTTTAAGTGGAGAAACATCGTAGGTAAGGGTATCATTCTTGTCCCATCCAGAAACAGGCACATGCCGATAACTTATATATACGTTCTTACGGTTGCATGATGTCATACATACAGCAACCGCAAGAACAAAGAAGATTATCAAGAAATCATTCCTTCTCATTATTCTTATGAGCCTCTTTTGTAGCAATGCCGTTATTCGACGATTTCTTCTTTTTCTTCTTTTTCTTTGCTTTATCGAAACGGCTGATATCACCACCAGCCAAGTCAACATGTTCTTTCTCTGGCTTCTGGTATCCGTCTTCCTGTAATGACACTGGTTTCTCACCATTCCTGTTTATTTCCATCACCTCAACAGCACGTTCTGCGGTTATTGTCTCTAAATTGGCGGCAATATTCTTATCAGTAGAATAAGTAACCATACCAGCAAGGATATCACTCTTGAAGAAATAGTAATCCGAATCTTGTGTCTGGAGAATCTGATCCTTGTGAGGAAGACGTTTTGTTGCCTCCATATAATCGTCAACTTCATAATTCAGACAGCACTTTAATTTTGCGCACATTCCAGCCAATTTCTGAGGATTTAGTGAGATATCCTGGTAACGTGCAGCATTTGTACTTACACTAGAGAAGTTCTTCATCCATGTAGCACAACACAACTCGCGTCCACAAGGACCTGTACCTCCGATACGTCCTGCCTCCTGCCGTGCACCAATCTGTTTCATCTCAATACGTACGTGGAAAGCTGCAGCCAAATCTTTTATCAATTGACGGAAATCCACACGATCATCAGCGATATAATAAAAGATTGCCTTGTTGCCATCACCCTGATATTCAACATCGCCAATCTTCATCTGCAACCCCAGACCTTTGGCTATCATACGGCTCTCTATCATCGTACTGTGTTCACGAGCCTTAGCTTCATGGAATTTCTGCATGTCAACATCACGAGCTATACGATAGATGCGCTTGATATCATCTGGAGACTTAATATTTACTTTCTTCAACTGCAGTTTCACAAGTCTTCCCGTAAGTGTAACAACTCCTATATCGTGACCGGGATTTGCCTCTACAGCAACAATATCACCCTTCTTCAACGGAATGTTATTAACATTATGGTAGTAGCCTTTACGGGTATGCTTAAACTGAACCTCAACAAGGTCAGTATCATTGAAATTGCCAGGCACGTCAGCAAGCCAGTCGTATGTATTCAACTGTCTGTCTTGTCTTCCCACAGCCTGATTACATAATCCTCTGTCACATCCGACTTTGACAACTCGATCTTTATTATTCTCAATCATATATTTACTTAGTAATTAAAAGCACAATCATTTGCAGACAGAAGTCAAAGAACACTATCTTTCCATTTGCATTCTGCCCAATATCACGTATAGCCTTATTTGCAAGGTCATTGATTGGTATAACATTCGCCTCATTCACGAATCGGGCAAAATTACGCGCAAAATCCTCTTCTTTCTGCGTCATATATGTTAGTTCTTCCAGATGGAAGTTATACATAAAGTTCTCTCTAATCATTTTCAGGAAAAACATCAGCCATCTCTTCTGTTTCTCACGTCCGAAGCCAGCCATCACCTCACTCCATTTCCTGAGGTCTTTTATATTCCTCTGATAAGCCAGACGCATAAGTGAGATGAAGAGATCTAAGAACTGTTCATTCTCTGAACCCACTTGAAGCTCTTCCATTGCCTTGAGCCAATTGCCGTTTGCCAGCCTTGCAATACGGTGTGCAGCATCATCACTGATGCCCCTTTGATCTATAAGAGCATGTTCGATAGAAGCATCATCGATCTTCTTTACATCTATGCGTTGTACACGACTACGGATAGTCTCAAGAAGTTTATCCGGCTCTTCACAGACCATAATAAAAACAGTCTGTTGAGGTGGTTCTTCTATGAGTTTCAATAGTTTATTGGCGCATTCGATATTCATGCGCTCCGGCAACCATACAAGACTTACCTTATATCCTCCCTGGCTTGACTTAAGACTTAGTTTCCTAACCAGATTATCGCTCTCACCAGCAGTGATTATTGCCTGTTGGTTTTCACCTCCCATAGCCTGCATCCACTGATCCATAGTAAAGTAAGGCCCATCCATTACCAGTTCATGCCACTCCTTTGCAAAGTCATCACTTATTGGTTTATGGTCAGCACTCATCGATGGGAGTTTTATGGTAGGATATGTAAAGTGCAGATCAGGATGCTCCAACTTCTCAAGCATAGCTTTCGAAGATGTCCTTCCATCATCTAGCAGACAGCAAGCAAAAGCCATAGCGATCGCCATCTTACCTACTCCCTGGGGTCCGCAGAGCATAAGGGCATGCGGCAAACGGTCTTCGTTCACCATCTGCATTAGGCGCTCCTGCACCTCCTTCTGTCCTATGACACTCTCAAACCCCATCATATTATCATTTATCCTTGATCATTTATCCATTACAAAAGCCTTCTTGCCACTTCTGCCACGCTGTCAACTGCCGAAACAGTATAGAAGTGGATATTATTCACTCCATTCTGGTAGAGATTACGACATTGTTCTGTGGACCACTCTATACCAAGCTGTTTGGCATCATCGTCAGTCTTACACTTAACAATTTCCTTTGCCAAGGGCTCAGGGATATCACAGTGGAATGTCTTTGGGACAATCGTCAACTGACTCAGCTTTGCCAGCGGTTTTATGCCTGGGATGATTGGTATGGTGATACCCATCTCACGTGCTTTCCTGACAAATTCGAAATACTTCTCATTATCAAAGAAGAGCTGTGTCACAGCATATTGAGCTCCCAACTTCTGTTTCTGACGCAGATATTCCATATCGCGCTCCAGGTTCGGAGCCTCCTCATGCTTCTCAGGATAGCATGCCACTCCGTAGTCGAATGGCTTGCCTGGGTTCTTTATCGGAGTACCGTCGGCAAAATGTCCTTCGTTGAATGCCTTCACCTGCTTTATCAGTTCTGTGGTATGGGCATGGCCTCCGGGTGTAGGCACAAATCGGCTGTCTTCCTTTGCCTTGTCTCCCCGTAAAAGCAACAGGTCGCTGATACCCAGGAACTGCAAGTCGAGGAGCTCGTACTCAATATCCTCTATCGTAGCTCCGCTACAGATTACATGAGGCTGAACGGGTATGCCGTATCGCTGCTGGATAGCGGCTGCAATAGCGATAGTTCCCGGACGCCGGCGTATACGCTGACGTTCAAACTGCCCATTCTCGAGTTCGCGATAGACAAACTCCGAGTGGTGGGTCGTAATGTTTATATACGCAGGATCAAATTCCCTCAGCTTGTCGATATCGGCAAACAACTTCTCCGTACCAGTACCTTTCAGGGGCGGCAGAACCTCAAACGAGAACCGTCTGCTTTCGTTGTCTATATTCAATACACTCATTTCAGCCTGCAAAGTTACGAATAATTAGGCGAAACTCCAAAAATAAATGCATAAAACAGTTGCATTAATATTGAGATATGGAAAATCCGGATTTATCAGAGTAATGGTGCCCGGAGAATGTTTTCCATTTTGCGCATGCCCGTAAAGTGTTTTGCGTAGGGCCGTAAAGCTTTTCGGGCCAAGGCATAAGGTCGTTAGGTAGTCACTTTATCCCTCCTTAGATAAGGCTTTACACCTATTCGTGACGTTCCTATACCCTGTAAAGTATCATCTGAACGAGTCAAAGATGCCGTCTGGACGAATCGAAGATACCGTCTGAACAACCGCAAGACGATGTCTCTTTCAGCAATTGGTTTACTTTTTCTTTGCGGATGTTTCGCGGATGACAACCTGTTGGGGAACGATTTTCTTATAAATCTTCGAATCGCCACCAATTGCTTTCAACAGCATCTGACAGGCCGTCTTTCCCATCAGATGTGACTGATCCTCGATAGCCGACATTCTCGGTGTAACATATTGTGCATGAGGATCGTCTGTAAAACCGATAAGAGCCACGTCATCTGGAATATGTAGTCCGGACTGTTTGATGGCAGCAAGAGCAGCAAAAGTGATAGTATCATTAAAAGCGAGGATAGCATCCGGAGGATCTTCACGCTGCAGAAGAGCTTTAACAGCATCTACATCCCACTGATAGTCAATCTTATCACACACCACCAACTCACGTTCTATTGGGATACGATTCTCACGCAAAGCCTCGAGATATCCATGTTTGCGACGGCGCACCATATCAATATGATTCGGGCCACCAATGAATGCTATACGACGACTACCTGTATCTATTAGATGCTGTGTGGCTTGTTGAGCCGCCTCATCACCATTCGCCGTAACACATGAGAACTTTTCCGAGAGACATGTACGACCAAGAAACACCAGGGGAATTCCCATTGTAGCTATTTCCTCGAAATGGGTATAATTGGTTGTACTCTGAGCCAGACACGCAACTATCCCCTCAACATGCATGCTGATAAAGTTGTCAATAGCACGTACCTCCGCCTCACTATCCTCATGAGTGTTTGCACTGATAACGGAATAGCCCGCCTGACTTGCCTCTTCTTCTATACCATCTAGCACGGAGGAATAATAATGGCTCACGAGATTTGGCACAACAACACCTATGATCCTGGGAGCCTCCTTACGCAGACTCTGTGCAAAGGGGTTTGGGCGATAGTTCATTTTCTTCGCGAGATTCTTCACTTTCTCCTGCATTTCAAGTCCTATCTCAGGGCTGTTGCGTAATGCCCTGCTGACAGTCGCAATGCTTACCCCTAATTCATGGGCAAGATCCTTCAAGGACGTTCTTCGTTTGATGTTTGGCATACCGTTGATAATATTTGCTGCAAAGTTACATATTTTTGTCGAAAAACGCAAACGTTTACGTGTTTTTTTACGTTAAAACGCATGATTTTACGGAAAAAACTACGTACCTTTGCATCATAATTCAGAAATGAGTAATGAATAGTTGATAATAAGTTAGTTAGAAAAATGAGAACCGAGGCTGTCGTGATGACATCCCCGGTTTTTTTATTTCCCAGGATTTCTTACTTATTGCAAGTGCTCGATATCCCCTGAACCAGTTTTATGTTTTTCAACAGAATCTAAATGTCCCTTGAGTGTGATATCTCCACTCCCCACAAGATTGCAACTAACAGCCTTACAACCCTCAACGAAATTAACCTTCACATCACCGGAGCCCCTGAGATTTATATCTGTTTTCTTGACATCCCATTGACTGATAGTCATATCCCCGGAACCAACCAAAGATATTGATGAAGTAATAGCCTTCAGACGCCTTATCTTCACATCCCCGGAACCAACCAGTTCGCTACTGCAATTATCACAGATAATATCACTGAAATCAATGTCTCCAGAACCACGAAGAGCGATGGACATATTGTCGGTATCAACATGTCTTTCCGCCTTAAAGTCACCAGAGCCGAACAACTGTACCCCGATAAGGTCAGGTGATGACACATAAACATTCACATCCCCGACAGAACCGACAGAAATATTAACAATACCTATTTTACCTTTATTACGAACAGACAACACATTACCCTCCACTTCTGTAAGAACTTCGCTTAAAATATTTTCAGGACCTTCTAGACGTACAGAGAAAGAGTCTGTCTGAGTGTAATAGACTGTAGGAGAGCCATAAATATCAATTCTTTCGAAACCCCTTAGTAAGCGTTGCTGAGTAATTCTTTTAGAATCAGAAACGAGCACGTTCTCCCTATATACACAAGAAACCAACATCTGGACCATCACCAGAATGAAAAGACTATACACCAAAGAATGTTTTGCTTTCATATTTCTATCACTTTAATTGTTACGTTCTGACTGTTTGACGTAACAAGTTCAAAGAAAGTTGCAAAGACACGGGATTTTTATTTGAGAGGCAATAACACCCAGAACTCAGCCCCCTCGCCAAGTTCTGACTCAACACCCAAAGTACCACCCAGATTCATCACATGGGATTTAACGACAGACAATCCAAGACCCGTACCAGGAACAAACTCATCGAGTTTCACGAAACGTTCAAAGATACGTTCCTGGTCTTGTTTTGCAATACCCCTACCTGTATCGCTCACCCATATACGTATCTGATCACCATTAATATCATAACCCAGAGTTATCGTACCATTTGTAGTGAACTTTATCGCATTCTGTATCAGATTATCCACTATCTCCCTCAAAACAGTTTGGTCAGTATGTACGAGCATCTCCTCCTGAGGCATATGAGTAAGGATTGGCACATCTGTACCTGGCTGATAGAACTCAGCAATCTCCTTAAACATAGGATTAAGATCTACGGCAGCCATTGCCAGACTGCGTGCACCTGCCTCAATCTCTGCCATACTTACAAGGCCACCCACAATACGTAGAAGTTTCTGATTATTCTGCTGTATCTCACTGATAATCTGATTTCTGTCGTTTTCATCCTGCACTACAGGCAACAGATCAGCGAAGCCAACGATAGCATTCAACGGAGTACGTATCTCATGACCCATATTTGCCAGGAAAGCAGTCTTCAGGCGATCACTCTCCTCCGCCTTATTACGTGCCAGGATAAGTGCCGATTCCATTTCCTTGCGTTCATCCACTCGCATAGAAGCACCTACAATCTTTGTTGGTGAGCCATCGGAATCACGATCTACTATTGTAGCGTAACTCTCTTCCCAATATGTTTTTCCAGGAATAGCAGATTTCACCTGATACTGCTGGTAGAATATATCTGTTTCCCCTTTGCAAATATCATCTAGAGCCTTTTTCACACGTGACTGGTCACTGGGAAGGAGCTGTTTAATCCAATCATCAATATTCGTTCCAGCCTCTGGAGTATAGTTGTCATTGTTCTCACGGAAATCATTGTCGAAGGAAACAGAGCGCATATTAGGTTCGACATGCCAGGTTGCAAGACGCATAGCTTTAAGGACAAATTCATACTCTACGTTTGTCTGAAGCATCTTCTCTATCTCTTTGAGTTCCTTCTCCAGTTGCCTTCGTTGAACTACCTGACGATAAATCATCGCAAGAAGCGCAAGAAAGAATACTCCTCCTGCTATCCAAAGCAAGAAGATCAACGCAGAAGATCGTACTGTAATAAATAGGATACTGTCGGCCATATTTATAACGTTGATGTGGCAAAATTATGAAAAAAATCGGAATAACACAAAATAAAGATGATTTTTTTGTGTTTTATTTGTTTTTTTGCCCAACTTACATTACCTTTGCAGTCGTTTTTCCACATTATAATAGAAAATGGAACAAAATTTCAACCTCATCGCCAAAACGTTTATGGGACTGGAACCTGTACTGGCGAAAGAACTGACCCAATTAGGGGCAAATGATGTACAAATCGGTAGACGAATGGTATCGTTTACTGGTAACAAGGAACTGATGTATCGTGCTAATTTCCAATTGCACACTGCCATCCGCATTTTGAAACCCATCAAGCACTTCAAGGCAAAGAGTGCTGATGATGTTTATGAAGAGATCAAGAAGATCGACTGGACAGAGTATCTTGGACCGGAAAAGACCTTCGCTGTTGACGCTGTGGTTTTCTCTGAAGAGTTCCGACACTCCAAATTCGTATCTTACAAGGTTAAGGACGCTATCGTGGACCAATTCCGTGAGAAGGCAGGAAAACGTCCCAACATCTCTGTTGCTAATCCAGACATACGTCTTAACATCCATATCGCAGAAGACCACTGTACTCTTAGTCTTGACTCCAGCGGTGAGTCGTTGCATCGCAGAGGCTATCGTCAGGAAAGTGTCGAGGCTCCTCTCAACGAGGTGCTCGCTGCCGGTATGATTCTTATGTCGGGATGGCAGGGAGACACAGACTTTATCGACCCGATGTGCGGTTCTGGTACTATTCTCATAGAGGCAGCTCTGATAGCAAAGAACATGGCTCCAGGACTCTTCCGTAAGGAATATGCCTTTGAAAAATGGCCCGACTTTGATGCAGACCTTTTCGATTACATCTATAATGATGATAGTCAGGAGCGTGAGTTCAATCATCATATCTACGGATACGACATCGATATAAAGGCCGTCAACACTGCCCGTCTTAATGCAAAGGCTGCCGGGTTATCCGCGGATATCACCATTGAGCAGCAGGACTTCAAGGATTTCAAGCAGCCAGAAAACAAGAGTATCATGATAACCAATCCTCCATACGGAGAGAGAATATCCACACCCGATCTTCTTGGTACCTATCGAATGATAGGAGAACGCCTTAAGCATCAGTTCAGAGGCAATGATGCATGGATTCTCTCTTACCGAGAGGAGTGCTTTGAGCAGATTGGTCTGAAACCAAGCATTAAGATACCTCTTTATAATGGATCACTGGAGTGTGAGTTCCGCAGATACCAGATGTTTGACGGCAAACTGAAAGATTTCCGCCATGAGGGAGGTGTCGTAAAGACAGAGGAAGAGAAGCGTCAGATGGCCCAGAAACACCGTTTCAAGAAGGAGCGTGAGTTTAAGCAGCGTCTTGATGAAGCAGAACAGAATGAAGAGGCCGACATCCGTAACTTCACCTTCCATCGTCATGATATCGAGAAGAAAGAACGACCTGTCCGTAAGGAGCGTAATTTCCGTGATGATAATGACAAGCGTAAGGGACGTGACTCCAAGAGTGGTAAAGACTTCGGAAAAGACAGACGTGACTTTGGCAAGAACAAACGCGATTTCGGAAAGAAGAAGAGGAGATTCGATGATGATGAAGATTAAGCACATATTGGGTCTTCTTGCCCTGATAATATCTGTTTCTATGTCAGCACAGGATAAGCTATTCACCCTTGAGGATCTGAATTTCGGCGGCAAGAACTACGCCAACCTCAGAGCCAAGAACATGTGGCTCACCTGGTGGGGCGAGAAACTTATACAGACAGATGTCGAGGAGTGTTTCACCATCGACACCAAGACTGGCAAGAAAAGACTTCTCTTCACCCTTGAGGATATCAACAAATGGGCAGGCAGCAATGAAGATACTCATGTGCGCCACCTGATAAATGCAAGATTCCCCTACCCCGACAAGCCGATTGTGGCTCTGGGCAACAGAAAGGCATTTATCCTTCTCGACTTTGAAGCAAAGACTATTGTATGGCAGGACAGCATCTCAGGACAAGAGGCCAACGACTGGAACTCCGAATCCCGTGCCACAGCCTATGTTGAAAACTATCAGCTGTATGTAGCTGACGGTGAGGGCAAGAAACGCCAGTTGAGCTCAGATGGCAGCCGTGAGATAGTTTACGGGCAGAGCGTACATCGCAATGAGTTCGGAATCCGTAAAGGAACATTCTGGAGCCCAAAGGGAAACCGTCTTGCATTCTATCGTATGGACCAGAGCATGGTTACCGATTATCCGCAGGTAGACATCTTCCCACGGTCTGCAAGCTATGAGCCTGACAAGTATCCGATGGCAGGTATGACCAGCCATAAGGTGACTGTGGGAGTTTACGACATAAAGTCTGACAAGACCATCTATCTTCAGGCAGGTAACCCCATAGACCGCTATTTCACCAATATCACATGGAGTCCTGACGAAAGCACTGTCTACATGTTTGAGTTGAACCGAAAGCAGAATGATTGTCGTCTGGTATCCTACGATGCCACAACAGGCGCTAAGATTGCAGAGCTGTATCGCGAGACATCGGATAAATATGTAGAGCCTCAGAATCCCATTCTGTTCCTGCCATGGGACGATACAAAATTCATCATGCAGAGTCAGAAGGACGGTTACAACCACCTTTATCTATTTGATAAGACCGGCAAGGAGCTAAAACAGATTACAAGTGGCAAATGGGTAGTACTGGATGTTGTCGGCTTTAATACCAAGACAAAGAGTGTGCTTATCCTCAGCAACGAGACATATCCTTTAAACAGCAATCTGTATACCGTCAACATTAAGAATGGCCAGCGCAGACTGATGGGCAAAGGCATAGGCGTAGCTCAAAGCGCCCAGCCATCGGTATCAGGACAGACTGTAGCCCTTAAGTTGTCGTCTTTCAATCATCCACGTATCATTGATATCATCAACACCAATGGTTGGGGCAAAGTAACAGAACTCTTAGATGCTGAGGACCCATGGAAGGACTATCAGCAACCCATATATACCAATGGCTCCATTACAGCAGCCGACGGTATCACCGATTTATATTATAGGATGGTAAAGCCCCATGACTTCGACCCCAACAAGAAATATCCAACAGTAGTCTACGTCTATGGTGGTCCTCATGCGCATAACGTAGATGCATCATGGCACTATGCAAGCCGTTCATGGGAGACCTATATGGCTCAAAAGGGTTATATCGTATTCATCCTTGACAATCGCGGTTCGGAGAATCGTGGAAGAGACTTTGAACAGGCCACATTCCACCAGCTGGGACAGATAGAGATGCAAGATCAGATGAAGGGTGTTGAGTTTCTTAAGAATCAGCCTTATGTGGATATGAACCGTCTGGGGGTTCACGGATGGAGTTTCGGCGGATTCATGACTATCTCCCTGATGACCAACTATCCCGACGTTTTCAAAGTTGGTGTAGCCGGAGGTCCTGTCATTGACTGGAAATGGTATGAGGTGATGTATGGCGAGCGTTATATGGGTACCCCGCAAGATAACCCTGATGGATACGCCAAGACCAGCCTCATCGACAAGGCCAAGAACCTGAAGGGAAAGTTGCAGATTATTTCAGGATACAACGACAATACCGTCGTTCCACAGCACTGTCTTTCATTCCTCGATGCATGTATAAAGGCAGGCACTCAGCCGGATTTCTTTGCCTACCCTGGCGAGGAGCACAACATGCGAGGACACGCCTCAGTGCATCTGCATGAACGTATCACCCAATATTTCGAGGACTACCTCAAGTAATCAAAAAGATAAAGTTGAAAGTATAAAGTTCAAAGTATGAAGATATTACTGTTAGGAAGTGGCGGACGTGAGCACGCCTTAGCATGGAAAATCGCTCAGAGTGAGAAATGTGAGAAGCTCTATATCGCACCAGGCAATGCAGGAACAGGCAATTGTGGCGAGAATGTAGCAATGAAAGCTGACGACTTCGAAACCATCAAGACATTCTGCGTAGAAAAGGATATCAACATGGTTGTCGTTGGTCCTGAGGATCCATTGGTAAAAGGTATATACGACAACCTCAAGGAAGATCCCCGCACAAACAACATCCCCGTCATCGGTCCCTCTAAGGCAGGAGCCGTTCTCGAAGGCTCAAAGGATTTCGCCAAAGGCTTTATGCAGCGTCATAATATCCCCACAGCCCGCTACCAGACATTCGATGGCGAGCATCTTCAGGAAGGGCTTGCCTTTCTGGATACTCTTGAAGCCCCATACGTACTCAAGGCCGATGGTCTCTGTGCCGGCAAGGGTGTACTGATCCTTCCTACCCTCGACGAGGCCAAGAAAGAACTCAAGGAGATGCTTAGCGGCATGTTTGGCAATGCTTCCAGTCGGGTTGTCATCGAGGAGTTTATGAGTGGTATCGAGTGTAGTGTCTTCGTTCTTACAGATGGCAAGAACTATAAGATTCTTCCTGAGGCAAAGGACTACAAACGTATCGGTGAACATGATACCGGTCTGAATACAGGCGGTATGGGTAGCGTTACCCCAGTGCCGTTTGCTACCAAGGAGTGGATGCAAAAGGTAGAAGACCGTATCATCCGTCCCACTGTAGAGGGCTTGGCTAAAGATAATATCGACTATAAGGGATTTATCTTCTTCGGACTTATCAACCGGACCAACACCCCTACTAAGGAGCCTGAGCCATATGTCATCGAATACAACTGCCGTATGGGTGACCCTGAGACAGAGAGTGTGATGCTTCGTCTGAAGAGTGACATCGTTGACCTCTTCGAGGGGGTAGCCGAGGGAAATCTCGACAGCCGTACCATCGAGTTCGATCCACGTGCTGCGGTATGTGTCATGCTGGTAAGTGGCGGTTATCCTCAGGAGTATAAGAAAGGTTATCCCATAAAGGGCATCGAGACTGTTGAGGGCAGTATCGTCTTCCACAGCGGTACAGCCCTGAAGGATGGCGAAGTTATTACCAATGGCGGACGTGTTATCGCAGTATCATCATACGGTAAAGACAAGGCTGAGGCTCTCCAGAAGTCATTTGAAGAAGCTCAGAAGATACTGTTTACCGACAAGTATTTCCGTCGCGACATCGGAGCCGACCTGTAATTCCTTAGAGAAGTGATTAAGAGGTTTCAGAACAGGGTTGCCGAGAGTCGTATCATGCTTCCTGCCGTTTCTCTTTACGGTATTGTGGTATGGTTGCTCTGTGGCATGATTGGACATAACTGGTGGGTGCAGTTCGCTTGTTTTGCGCTGACATCGTTACTGATGATGATACTCAACAATCAGAATGTGCTGATACGTATCTACAGCCGTTCTGTATCTGCTGCATTCATCATCCTCTCCTGTGCAGCCTGTTATCTCTTTCCTTCTCTCGACGGTGCCATCGTGCAGCTATGTCTTGTAGCTAGTTTGCTGACATTATATCAGACATATCAGGACAGACAATCTGCTGGACTGACCTTCTATACCTTCATGATTCTTAGTCTGGGTTCGCTCTTTGAGGTACAGGCGCTGTGGTTCCTGCCTTTATACTGGATTTTCATGGCATTCTACGTCTATTCGATTAGCACGAAGACATTCCTGGCATCGCTCATGGGACTGATACTCCCCTATTGGTTTGTTGCCTCATGGCTGTTATGGAGGGAAGAAGGCGATTTAAGCTATTTCATCACCCATTTCGAATCGTTATGGAGCTTTACATTCCCTGCAGACTACAGCTATATACCTCTTACTCATTATGCTGTGTTGGCATTCATTGTGATACTCACCATCACAGGAATGATACACTTCATCCGCACCAGCTATAATGATAAGATACGTATCCGTCAGATATACTATACCTTTATGTTCATCAATTTCTTTGCATTGGTAGTTCTCATCCTGCAGCCTCAGACAGAGAATATCATGCTTCGTGCGATGATAATTACCACCAGTCCGCTGATAGGTCACTTCGTATCGCTTACACATACACGAGTCACAAACTTTGCCTTCTGTGTAATCCTGGCAGTATCTTTGATACTGACTATCCTAAGCATATGGACATCATCATTAATTTTCTAAGTCAGTACGGCTATTGGGGTATGCTGATAGCAGCATTCCTTGCCGGCAGTATCTTTCCGTTCTCCAGCGAGGCAGTGATGCTGGGACTGATGGCAACAGGTCTCGACCCCTGGACATTGATGGTATATGGCACGGTGGGTAATGTGCTTGGCAGCATACTGAACTACAGCATAGGACGTATGGGTAAGATGGAGTGGATAGAGAAGTATCTTCATGTGAAGAAGAAAGACCTTGATAAGGCCCACCGGTTTCTTGCCGGACATGGTTCCTGGATGGGATTCTTTGCATTCCTGCCTGTTCTGGGCAGTGCCATCACGATAGCCCTGGGCCTAATGCGCTCAAACATCGTTATTACATTCATTGCCATCACCTTAGGGAAGATTTTCCGTTATATAATCTTAATTTACGGCGCAGGATTGTTCATGTAGCCGTTTTTTTCGTAATTTTGCAATGAATTTCGATTTTAACGTTAAAAAATATAGTTTTCAGATGAAACAATTCAAACTGGTGGACAATATCCTAGGTTATCTAACCTTCTTTATTGCAGCCTTCGTATATTGCTCCACAATCGAACCAACAGCCTCTTTCTGGGACTGTCCGGAGTTTATCACTACAGGTTACAAACTTGAGATAGGTCACCCACCCGGGGCACCGTTCTTCATGCTTACGGCAAATCTCTTCTCACAGTTTATCAGCGATCCAACCCAGGTGGCAAAGATGGTAAACATCATGAGTGCCATACTCTCCGCGACGTGTATCCTATTCCTCTTCTGGAGTATCACCCACCTCGTACGCCGTCTGATTACGGACAAATGGGAAGATATCACCCTCTCCAAGCTTATTGCCATCGAGGCATCAGGACTTGTAGGAGCTCTTATCTACACCTTCAGCGACACCTTCTGGTTCTCCGCTGTCGAGGGCGAGGTATACGCCTACTCTTCTGCCTTTACGGCAGTGGTATTCTGGCTTATCCTGAAGTGGGAAGACCATGCCGACGAGCCTCATAGCGATCGTTGGCTTGTGCTTATCATGTATATGACAGGTCTCTCTATCGGTGTTCACCTCCTTAACCTGCTCTGTCTGCCTGCCATCGGACTTGTATACTATTACCGCAAGTTCCCCGATGCTAACCTCAAGGGGTCTCTCATTGCACTAGCAGTGTCACTGGTAATCCTTGCAGCAGTGCTCTATGGTGTCGTTCCTGGCATCATCACCGTGGGAGGATGGTTCGAGTTGTTCTTCGTCAACACTCTCGGTATGCCTTTCAACACCGGTGAGATCATCTATATCATACTGCTTGTGGCTTGTGTTATCTGGGCAGTTTACGAGACTCAGACAGGAAAGCACAGCATCACCATTCAGAACATCGCTTTCCTGCTCTCTGTAGGTATGCTGGGTATACCTTTCTACGGATGGGGATGGTCAGCATTCATCATTGGTATCGTGGTATTGGCAGCTCTCTGGTTCGTCCTGAAGCTTACCAAGGATAAGATGCCTCTTATCACAGCCCGTGCCAAGAACACCGTCCTGTTGTGTATGCTGATGCTTATGATCGGCTATTCCACCTATGCTCTGATAGTTATCCGTTCGTCTGCCAATCCTCCAATGGACCAGAACTCCCCAGAAGACATCTTCACCCTCGGCGACTATCTGGGACGCGACCAGTATGGTAACCGTCCTCTTTTCTATGGCCCTGCATACACCTCTCAGGTGGCTCTCGAGGTAGAGGGTAACATATGTAAGCCCGTGATGTCGAAGGGCAAACCCGTATATCAGCGTAAGGAGAAGGCTTCTGCCGATGAGAAGGACTCTTACTTCGTGGTTCGCACCAAGGATGAGTACAAATATGCCCAGAACATGCTCTTTCCACGAATGTACGACAGTGGCCACACTGCTGCCTACGAGTCATGGATGGGAGGCGTTGACGGTTCTGAGGTATCCTACGACCGCTGTGGCGAGCCGATGATGATCAAGATGCCTAACCAACTTGAGAACATCCGTTTCTTCCTCAGCTACCAGTGTAACTTTATGTACTGGCGTTACTTCATGTGGAACTTCGCCGGTCGTCAGAACGATATCCAGGGTAACGGAGAACTCGAGCACGGCAACTGGCTCACAGGATTCTCATTCATCGACGATGCACGCTTGGGTGACCAGAGTATGCTCCCCGACGACTTGAAGGAGAACAAGGGACATAACGTGTTCTACTGCATGCCGCTTATCCTCGGTCTGCTGGGACTCTTCTGGCAGGCTTGGTACACACGTAAACGTAAGGTGATGATCAATGGCTCAGAGAAGACTATCGATGATCCTATCGGTATCCGTCAGTTCTGGGTAGTGTTTTTCCTCTTCTTTGTGACAGGTCTTGCCATCGTGATATATCTTAACCAGACTCCGATGCAGCCACGTGAGCGCGATTATGCTTATGCCGGATCATTCTATGCCTTCGCCATATGGTGCGGTATGGGTGTAGCTGCCATTATCGATTGGCTGAATCGCAAGATGAAGAAGGAGAATCTGGTTCTCACCATACTAGTATCCCTCGTTTCCCTTATAGTGCCTATCCAAATGGTCTCTCAGACCTGGGATGACCACGATCGCTCTGGCCGCTACTGCTGCCGTGACTTCGGACAGAACTACCTCATGACACTTCAGGAGACAGGCAATCCTATCATCTTCACCAATGGCGACAACGACACCTTCCCTCTCTGGTATAACCAGGATACAGAAGGTGTACGTACCGATGCGCGTGTCTGCAACCTCTCTTATCTGCAGACCGACTGGTACATCGACCAGATGCGCCGTCCTGCCTACGACTCTCCTTCAGTGCCCATCTCATGGAGCCGTCTGGAGTACTGTGCAGGCACCAACGAATATGTTCAGGTTGACCCATCACTCAAGGAACAGGTCAAGCAGCTTTATAAGGAGTCACCTATGGAGGCAGCCTCACAGTTCGGCGATGATCCTTTCGAGTTGAGGAACATCCTCAAATACTGGGTTCGCACAAAGAACAAGGATCTCCACGTCATCCCTACCGACACCGTATATGTCACCATCGACAAGGAGGCAGTACGTAAGAGCGGTATGCTCATGGCCAGCGACTCTATCCCCGACAAGATGGTTATCTCACTGAAGGGTAAAAGTGCTCTCTACAAGGGCGACCTGATGATGCTTGAGATGATTGACAAGTGCAACTGGACTCGTCCGGTATACGTTGCCACCACCGTTGGTGCCGACAACTACATGAACCTCGGCGACAACTTCGTTCAGGAGGGTCTTGCCAACCGTATCACCCCATTCACCACCAATATCGACGGTAAACCCATACCTGGTGTCAAGGACTTCGATACCGAGAAGACCTACGACAATGTCATGCATAAGTATAAGTTCGGTGGCATCGACAAGCCTGGCATCTATCTCGATGAGACAGTGATGCGTATGTGCTATACCCACCGTCGTCTGATGTCTCAGCTGGCCAACCACCTCATCGACGAAGGAAAGGCCGACAAGGCTAAGGAGGTTCTCGCTAAGGCTGAGAAGGAGATCCCAGGCTATAATGTGCCTCATGATTTCCAGAGCGGTTCACTCGACCTCGCACGTGCATACGCCGTTACAGGTCAGAAGCAGAAGGCTCAGGAACTCGTAACAACGCTCTGGAAGAAGTCTTCACAGTACCTGCAGTGGTACTGCTCTCTCGAAACCACACGCTTCGTAAGCTCTCAGCGCGACTGTATGCTCCACCTATATCTCATGAACCAGATGATGGAGCTCCAGAATAGTCTTGACACCAAGAAAGGAGAACAGATGGAGAAACAGCTCCAGGCTCTCTCTGAGCTCTATTACTCAAAAGGCGGATCGTTTGAGGAATGATTATTGAGCAGCCCGCAATATACCTCCGCTGGCTTTACCCGAAAGCCTATTGGAGAATGGATCGTCACGAGAAGGCAGTATATCTGACCTTCGACGACGGTCCCATTCCGGAGGCTACACCATTCATCCTGGATACCCTCAAGGAACATAACATCAAGGCCACCTTCTTCATGGTGGGCGACAATGTCAGGAAATACCCCGAGCTCTTAGAACGTATCAAGGCAGAAGGACATCAGGTGGGCAACCACACCTTTAATCACATGAACGGTGCCAAGTATTCCATCTGGAAGTACAGCGCCAACATAAAGAAGGCTGATGAGTATATCCACAGCCACTATGTCCGTCCTCCCCACGGATGGATGCGCCTGGGACAGTATGCGTGGCTCAGCAGGAAATACAAGATAGTGATGTGGGACCTCGTTACGCGCGACTACTCCCGCTACCTCACTGCCGAGGACGTGGTAAATAACGTGAAGAAATATGCCCGCAACGGCTCTATCATCACCTTCCACGACTCTTTAAAGAGTATCGACAAGCTTCGCACTGCCCTCCCCGAGAGCATCCTATGGCTCAAATCCCAAGGCTACGCCTTCAAGATTTTCCCATAATTCCATCCTTGGTCATCCTGGTCAATCCCTAGAACTTCCTAATCAAAAACAAAAAGTATGAATAAATTTCTAACAACCTGCATTTTATCAACATCCATCACAATGACAGCAAATGCACAAATCAAGCTCCAAGCCGATAACATCGACGAGGTGCTTAAAGAAATGACCCTCGAGGAAAAGGCTCAGCTCCTCGTAGGCGGTGGTAACGACAGCTTCGTTGGCTCCGGTGCCATGCTGGGCCATCAGGAAAAGCTCGTAGCCGGTGCTGCCGGCATCACAGTGGAGATACCACGACTGGGAATCCCTGCCACAGTACTCACCGACGGTCCTGCCGGCGTACATATCGACGCTACCCGAAAGGGCGACCCCAACTCCTATGCTGCCACCGGTTTCCCCGTTGGCACCTGTCTGGCATGTACCTGGAATACCGACCTGGTACGTGCTGTGGGAGAGGCTATCGGTAATGAGACCCTCGAATATGGCTGTGACGTCATCCTCGGACCAGGTCTTAACATCCATCGTAACCCCCTCTGCGGGCGCAACTTCGAATACTTTTCCGAAGACCCCGTTGTCACAGGAAAGATCGGTACAGCTGTCACCATAGGTATCCAAAGCCAGGGTGTGGGGGTAAGTGCCAAACACTATGCTATGAACTCCCAGGAGAGTGATCGTACCAGAGTAGATGAGCGTGCCTCAAAACGCGCACTCCGTGAGATCTACCTCCGTGGCTTCGAATATGTGGTACGCGAGAGTGATCCCTGGACCATCATGTCTGCGTATAACAAGGTTAACGGTGTCTTTGCTCAGGGCAGCAAAGAGCTTATCACCGATGTGCTCCGCAACGACTGGGGCTTCAAGGGTATCGTGATGACCGACTGGATTGGCAAGCGCGAGGCACAGGGGCTCTTCACCGTCGATGAGGTGTCTGCAGGCAACGACCTGATGACTCCTGGCTATCCAGCTCAGGCAGAGGATATTGTAAAGGGAGTGAAGAGCGGTAAGCTGGATATCAAGTATGTCGATGCCAATGTACGTCGAATGTTGGAGTATATCGTTAAGACCCCACGTTTCAAGGGATATAAGTTCTCCAACAAACCCGACCTTAAGGCACATGCCGCCATTACCCGTCAGTCCTCTACAGAGGGTATGGTTCTTCTGAAGAATAATGGCGTGCTTCCAGTAAGCAACCTTAAGACTGTGGCTCTCTTTGGTGTAAACAGCTATGACTTCCTCAGCGGAGGCCTTGGTTCCGGTGCTGTCAACGTGCCTTACAGGGTCGATATGGTTCAGGGACTGAAGAATATCGGTGTCAACACGACACCACAGCTGACTGAGATCTATCAGAACTACATCAAATATGCCTCTGCCAAGCTTAAGGCCGACAAGAATCCACACATGTGGTTCCTCAATACCGGACAGCCCAAACTCGATGAGATTGAGATTACGGAGCGTTGTGTAGCCCATGAGCTGCAGGAGGCTGATGCCGCCATCATCACCATCGGACGACAGGCTGGCGAGGGTATGGACCGTCAGATAGAGGGAGAGTTCAACCTCACACAAAACGAGAAAGATATGATTTTCCGTGTCAGCGACGCTTTCCGTCCTGCCGGAAAACCAGTCATCGTCATTCTCAACAGCGGTTCTGTCATGGAGACAGCCTCCTGGCGCGACAGGGTTGATGCCATCCTTTGTGCTTGGCAGCCAGGCATGGAAGGCGGCAACTCTGTAGCTGACGTGCTAACAGGAAAGGCCAATCCATCCGGAAAACTCACGATGACCTGGCCTATCGCTGCCACGGATCATCCTTCTACCAAAGACTTCCCACAGGAGATGGAGATGTACACCTTCCGTGAGTCGCTGGGATGGGGGATTGAGATTCCCGGACGTGATGTCACCAACCACAATGAGGATATCTACGTGGGCTATCGCTATTTCGATACCTTCAACCGCGAGGTGGCTTATCCGTTCGGTTTCGGTCTGAGCTACACCACATTCGCATTCTCCAAGCCCGTAGTTAAGGCGAAGGGCAAGGATGCCGTTGAAGTTAGCATCACCATTAAGAACACAGGCAGTGTCAGCGGTAAAGAGGTTGCCCAGGTATACGTAACAGCTCCTAAGGGCAAGCTCGAGAAACCCGCTCAAGAACTGAAGGCCTTCGCCAAGACCCGTGATCTGCAGCCAGGCGAGAGTCAGACACTCACTATGCTTATCCCCGTACGCGACCTTGCAAGTTTCGACGAGGCTGGCTCACAATGGCTCACCGAGGCAGGCAACTACAGCTTCCGCATCGGAAACTCAAGCCGTAACATACTTGCCACAGCATCGCTCAAACTCAAGGAGTACACAGAGAACACCAGCAATGTCCTCGCTCCCAACGGCAACATGAACTTGCTCCATCAGTAATTCAAATCGAAGACTATCTTCCTGCGATTGTTCTTCGGCCGGACTGCGAAATGCACCCACACCCTCGAGCCCCGTACCTCGATAATAAGCTCATCGAAGTCTTCTCTAGATTCATCTGCTATATCGAGGAGAATAACGTGCCTGCTCCTTACCTAAGCACTTGATATCAGCCGCACAGCCTACAAGATGATTCGAAGTCGAAGAGCCCCCTACTCTCTTATTCACCTCCCAAGAACGATAGCCAGAGTTGATGATTATAGGGTCATCACCCTCACCATATCGTTTATTCCACTCTTCACGGAGTATCTCCAGCCACCCACACAGGCGCTTAAGATTCTCGATAGCTACATGACTCGGTATATTCCCATCCTTCGTCTTATACTTCGTCTTTGTCATCTCACCGAGCGTAAAATGCTCGGTGAGTTTTTCTTTCTTATTTATACTAACTGCGCTCATATATTTTTTATTTTTTTATTTGAAAACCTCGTTTTCCCAAATGTTACCGCGTTACCGCGTTACTGCGTCATAAAGCCTACCTTCCGGTATCGTGCCTTGGTAGTACCATTATCCACGAACTCGTCTATCTTCTCCACCAGATGGTCCTTCAACAATCGGTTGACCCTCATCTTTGCAGCGCCAATC
>CACYRS010000018.1 GCA_902776935.1 uncultured Prevotellaceae bacterium
GTTCGAGAAAAACAGTGAAGGCGTTTGGCGCTACGTGATGCAACCCGACCTGTACATCGCACTCTCGCAGGCGAAGGTAATCCGCGAGGCAGCTCTCCGAAGCGGAGTAAGTCAGGGTGTGATGAAGGCCTGCTGGGATGCAGCCGGTGAGGTAATCAAGGCATGGGCAACTGAAGGTCACTCTGTGGCACTGCCCGGACTGGGAACCATGCGTTTCGGACTCCGAGCAAAGTCTGTCGAGGATGTGAACAAGGTGAAGACCGGTCTTATCAAGACACGTCGTATCATCTTCACTCCATCACAGGATCTGAAGGACGAGCTGGCCGACACAGCTATCCAGATCACCTGTTACGACCGCAACGGCAACATCGTGAAGCGTGTAACATCGGCTGACGCTGGCGAAGTGGAGGACACCGAGAACGAGGAGAACGAGCAGAACGGTGAGCAGAATCAGGGCTCTGGTTCAGAGCAGGGCTCAGGCTCAGGCAACGGCTCTTCGACAGGCTCTGAGACCGTAAGCGTAGAGGCTCCTGTAATCAGTGGTGAAACTCCATTCGACGAGAGTACGGAGGTGACGATTAGTGGTCCTGACGGTGCAGAGATTCGCTACACCACCGACGGTACAGCTCCTAACGCAGAGAGCAGCCTGTACAGCGAGGCAATCACCCTGACTGATACCACTACCGTTAAGGCTATCGCCATCAAGAACGGTGAAAGCAGCGAGGCAGCCACCAAGGTGTTCACCAAGAACGGCAGCAACATTGGTAGCGGCGGTTTCGAGACCGGAAACTGACCTTTTGAAATGATAAATGATAAAGGATAAATGATAAACGTAATGAAAGGAGGCTTATCATGACTAAGAAGGAAACCCTCAAGTGGATCGTACAGCTCGTAGCGAGCATCGCAACAGCAATTCTAACGGCCCTCGGAGCAACAAGCTGTCTGGGTTATTAAACAAAAAAAGGTGATTGTCAATTACTGACAACCACCTTACTGTTTCTATACGTTGGGAAGGTGGAACTGGTAATTCTGTTCGAAGACCTCTTTTACGGTGTTTATCTCCAAAAACTTCGTAGCACCTCCGGCTCCGATGTTTCCACTGAGATATGCTATCTTGTCGTTGAGTTCCACATATCCCTTCTGGCGAAGCATGCGCACTGCTGCCAGGAAAAGCTTCTCGCCGCCGATATGCTCCTTCTGATAAACAGGGATGACACCATACGACAGGTTGAGCAGTCGCTGGAGCTTGTCGTTATAACAGATGGCCAGCACAGGATGCGGTCCTCGGAAAGCTGCCAGGGATCGGGCTGTGGTACCTGTGGTAGAGTCGGTGATGATACCTTTGACACCCAGGCGCTCTGTGGCCTCGATGGCAGAATGAGCCATAAACTCACGGATATCACAATTCTCCGACAACTTGATGTCGATATGACTATTGGCACGATCGCGTTCTGCCTGCTCAGCGATAGACGACATCGTCTTTACAGCCTCCACAGGATACTTGCCGCTGGCAGTCTCACCAGAGAGCATCAAGGCATCGGTGCTCGAATAGATGGCATTGGCTATGTCGGTAACCTCTGCACGTGTGGGACGGGGATTCTGAATCATCGAATGCAGCATCTGAGTAGCCACAATGACAGGCTTCTTCTTCTCGACACACTTACGGATAATCTGACGCTGGATGCCGGGAATGCGCTCGATGGGCACCTCGATACCCAGGTCGCCTCGGGCAATCATGATACCATACGAGGCGTCGATAATCTCATCGATATTGTCGACACCCTCCTGATTCTCAATCTTCGAGATAATCTTGATATCGCTATTGTAGGCATCGAGGATGGCCTGTACGGCTCTCACATCGGCTGCCGAGCGCACAAAGCTGTGGGCTATGAAGTCGATGTCCTGATCGATGGCCAGCATGATGTTCTTGCGGTCCTTCTCCGTAAGAGGAGGCAGGGCGATATGCACGCCAGGCACGTTGACACTCTTATGAGAGCCAAGGAAACCATCGTTCTGCACCTGTGCGATGACGGCAGGACCATTGATGCCGATGACGAGCATGTCGAGAGCTCCATCGTCGAAGAGCACATGGTCGCCCTCATGGATGTCGGCAGCGAAGTTTGAGTAAGAGAGATTGATGATGTCGTGGGTGGTGTCCATCTCAGGACGACCGAAGATCTTTACAACATCGCCTGTCTTATACTCGATAGGCTCCGGACAACCAGTGGTGCGTACCTCTGGGCCCTTGGTGTCAATGAGGATGCCGATATGACGGCTCACCTCACGGACATTACTTATTATCGTCTTTATACCTTCCTCAGAGGCATGAGCGGTGTTCATACGAACAACGTTCATGCCTGCGTTGAACAACGAACGGATAAAGTCCGTGTCACAACGCCTGTCGCTGATGGAAGCTACTATCTTGGTCTGTTTCATCAGCCACCGAAGTTATCATACATGATTGACTCTGGATCTACGCCGAGAGAGTCGAGCATGGATACTACAGCAGCCGACATCGGGCCAGGACCGCACATGTAGTACTCTACATCCTCTGGAGCCTCGTGATCCTTCAGGTAGGTGTTGAGCATCACCTGATGAACGAAGCCCGGGGTATACTTCACGCCTGCAGCATCGGCTGCGGGATCCGGACGGTCGAGAGCCAGATGGAAGTGGAAGTTTGGATACTCCTTCTCCAGGCCCAGGAAGTCGTCGAGATAGAACACCTCGTTGAGGGCACGTGCACCGTAGAAGTAGTGCATCTCGCGATCTGTGGTGTGCAGAGTCTTCGTCATGTGCATGATCTGCGCGCGCAGAGGAGCCATACCGGCACCACCACCTACCCAGATCATCTCCTTCTTCGAGTCGAAATGTGGGTGGAAATCGCCGAAAGGTCCGCTCATGATTACCTTGTCGCCTGGTTTCAGCGAGAAGATATAAGATGAGGCGATACCTGGGTTCACATCCATGAAGCCGCTGCGATCGGGCTTGAACGGAGGTGTGGCGATACGAACGGTAAGCATGAAGACATCGCCCTCGGCAGGATAGTTGGCCATTGAGTAGGCACGGATGGTATCCTCGGGGTTCTTACACTTAAGTGGGAACAGACCGAACTTCTCCCATGATGGCAGATACTCGTCGCCAATGAGGCTCTTGTCGAAGTCCTTATCATAGTCGATGCAGTCGAACTTAGGAATCTTGATCTGAGCGTAAGAGCCAGGCAGGAAGTCCATGTGCTCGCCCGGAGGCAGCTGTACCTTGAACTCCTTGATGAACGTAGCCACGTTCTTGTTGGAGATAACGGTACACTCGTACTCCTTAACGCCAAGGATGCTCTCGTCGACGTGGATCTTCAGGTCGCCCTTCACTTTACACTGACAACCTAAACGCCAATGGTCTTTGATCTGCTTACGTGTGAAATGAGGTTTCTCAGAGTCGAGAATCTCACCCCCACCCTCAAGAACCTGTACCTTACACTGTCCGCAAGAGGCCTTACCACCACAGGCAGAAGGCAGGAAGATGCCGTTCTGATTGAGTGTGGCCATCAGATTGTTGCCCTGGGCTACGGAGATGGTACGGTCGCCATTGATCTCGATATTCACATTGCCGCTGGGGCTCAGATACTTCTTTGCCACCAACAGAATAATCACCAATAAAAGTATTACCAACAGGAATACTCCTATACTATATGCTATAAACTGAGCCATATATTTTTACCTTTTTACTTTTTACCTTTTTACCTTTATATGTTCAGTCCAGAGAAACACATCATCGCCATAGCCATGAGACCTACAGTGATAAACACGATGCCGAGGCCCTGAAGAGGCTTGGGGACATCGCTGTACTGCATCTTCTCGCGGATGGCACCCATAGCCACGATGGCCAGCGTCCAACCGATACCAGAGCCGAAGCCATAGACAACGGCATCGAGGATAGAGGTGATGGCCTGAGAGTTAGAGGGGTCCATGAGGATGCGCTGCTGCATGAAGAGCGAAGCACCCATGATGGCACAGTTTACAGCAATCAGAGGCAGGAAGATACCCAGGGCTGCGTAGAGCGATGGCGAGTATTTCTCGACTGTCATCTCCACCAGCTGCACCATACCTGCAATGACAGCGATAAAGAGGATAAACGAAAGGTAGCTCAGGTCTACTCCCTCAACGAGACAGTCGGGACCCAGTACCTTGGTCTGTAACAGATAGTTCACGGGAACGGTAACTGTCAACACGAAGGTCACAGCCAGTCCGAGTCCCATAGATGTCTTCACCGTCTTCGACACTGCCAGATATGAGCACATGCCGAGGAAGAAAGCGAAGATCATATTGTCGACGAAAATCGAACGGAATAACAAACTAATAATATGTTCCATATTCATTTCTTTTCCTTGTAGAAGTAAGCACGATGTACCCAAATCACACAGCCAACGAGGATGAGCGCCATTGCTGGCATCGTCATCATACCATTGTTGACATAGCCGAAGTCGTAGCAGGCATCAGGGATAATCTGGAAGCCCAGAAGTGTACCACGTCCGAGCAACTCACGAACAGCACCCACGATGACCAGAATCATGGCGTAGCCGAGACCGTTGCCCACACCATCGAGGAACGAAGGCCAAGGTTTGTTCTGCATGGCAAACGCCTCGAGGCGACCCATGAGGATACAGTTGGTGATGATCAGACCTACATATACAGAGAGCTGAACGCTGACGTCGTAGGCGAAAGCCTTCAGTATCTGAGATACGATAGTTACAAGAGCAGCCACAACCACCAGCTGAACCACAATACGGATGCGGTTAGGAATGGTGTTGCGGATGATAGAGATAATCACATTCGCAAAAGCAGTGATTACCGTCACAGCCAATCCCATCACGATGGCAGGCTTCAACTGTGAAGTCACAGCCAAGGCCGAACAGATACCCAATACCTGTCCGAGGATAGGGTGATCGAGGTTCAACGGGTTAGTGAAAACCTCCTTATTTTGTTTACTGAATAATGCCATAGTTTACTCCTCCTCAGCTTTAGTTGGTTTAATATTCTTCAAGCCGTCTTTCAGCATAGCATCAACACCGTTAGAAGTCAAGGTAGCACCTGTCACCACATCAACTTGAGTAGCTGGGTCTTCCACCTTCTTCACAATCGAGAGAACAACGTTGCCATTCTCGTCCCAGATCTGTTTGCCGATGAACTTCTCCTGCCAAGCCTGAGAGTCCTTGATTTCGGCACCGAGACCTGCAGTTTCACTCTCATGGTTGAAGTAAGCACCATAGACCTTACCCTCTGGGTCGATAGCCACATAACCGCTGATGCCACCCCAAAGGCCCATACCTTTCAGACTGGCAACACGGATGTTCTGGCCATCAATCTGACACTCATAAATCTTCTGTCCGTCGAGATCCTTCTCTTCCTTCACGACCTCAGCATACTTAGCTTCAGCTTCAGAGCCGTCCAAGCCACGAATGTTCAGCGAATAGAGAATCTGCTTCTTCACGTCGAGGGCAACGTTAGCATCCTGCATGGGCTTCAATGCCTGATAGACAAATGCCAGCAGGAAGGCAACGATGACCACGAGTACCGCGCTATATATTATAATGTACGCGTTAGAATTCGTATTTAACTTAGCCATAATTTCAATTCTTCAATTTTTCAATTCTTCAATCTCTTCTGGCGTTTGCTGATATTACGCTCCACAATGAAGTGATCGATCGTTGGAGCGAACATATTACCAAAGAAGATGGCGAGCATCATACCCTCAGGATAACCGGCATTCATCACACGGATGATGATGGCCATAGCTCCGATGAGGAAGCCGTAGATATACTGGCCACATGAGGTGCGGCAAGAGGTAACAGGATCTGTTGCCATGAACACAGCACCGAAGGCGAAGCCACCAAGAACGAAGTGATGCCACCATGTCATCGACTGACCTGTCTGTTCGAAGATGCATGCCAAAACAGCACCACCCACGAACACGCTGAGCATCGTACGCCAGGAAGCGATGCCAGCCCACAACAGGATAACAGCACCGATGGCGATGGCGATAACACTCGTCTCACCAATAGAACCTGGGATGAATCCACAAATCATGTCGCAGATAGAAGCGCTGGGGTCGATACCTTGAGCCATCTGTCCAAGAGGTGTGGCAGCAGTGAATCCGTCGGGCAGAGTGTTGCCTAGTCCGAAGATAGAGTCCTGAGCCACCCATACTGTATCACCGGTCATCTTTGAAGGATAGGCGAAGAACAGGAACATACGTGCTGCGATGGCAGGATTGAAGATGTTCATACCTGTACCGCCGAAGATCTCCTTACAGAAGATCACTGAGAATGCACAAGCCAGCGCCAGCATCCACAGAGGACAGCCGATAGGAATGATCAGCGGGATAATGATACCAGAAACGAGGTAACCCTCCTGGATCTCCTCACCCTTCCACTGAGCCCAGGCAAACTCGATGCCCAGACCTACGATGTAGCTCACCAGAATCTTTGGCAGTACAGCCAGGAAACCAAACATGAAGATCTCCAGGAAGCTTGCACTTGCGAGTGTGCCTGCAGCGAGATAGTTCTGGTAACCGATGTTGTACATACCAAACAGCATAGCGGGCATCAGGGCGATGACCACCATACTCATAATACGCTTCGAGTCGATAGCGTCGTGAATGTTCACGCCACCTGCCTTTGCTGTGTCGTTAGGCACATAAAGGAAGGTCTCGAAGCCGTCGAATATCGAACGGAAAGCATGCAGCTTGCCACCCTCCTCGAAGTTCGGCTTTACCTTATTGAGATAATTTCGTAATGCTTTCATATTCGTTATGCGTTTTCTTTACGTAAAATATTAAGTCCTTCACGGACAATGCGTTGAAGCTCAAGCTTAGAGCTGTCTACGAACTCTGCAAGAGCAAAGTCCTCAGGAGAGACCTCATAGATACCCAGAGCCTCCTGACGATCGATATCGCCAGCGATGATGGCCTTGATGAGATACTCACCATAGATATCCATTGGCAGTACCTTATCATACTCACCACTCATAATCATGTGACGCTCACCACCCTTGATACGGGCATCGAGCGCATACTGTTTCTTACCGCAGAGCCAAGAGAAATAGCTGCGGCTGACAGAGAACTGCTTGAAACGAGGCAGAATCCAGCCCAGCATCTCGTCGGCCTTGTCACCCTCAGGGATAACGGTAATCTCAGAGGTGTGAGCACCAAGGAAACCATCCTTCGTCGTTGGCATGCCTGTGAGCACGTTGCCATTGATAATACGAACAGAGTGTGATGCATCGTAGCTGTTGCTCAACAGTGTTGAGAGCTCCTCGCCCACGAGCATATCCACATAAGCAGGACTCTTGATCTCACTGCCACAGAGAGCAATAGTACGAGTGAGATTCACCTTACCTGTGTTGAACAGACGTCCGATGAAGAGCACTACGGTAGGATCGCCGATGATCCATACTACCTCACCCTTGTTAACTGGGGCGATGTTGTTCACCTGAACACCTACGTTACCAGCAGGGCACTTACCATCGAAGACAGTAACATCAGCATCCTTCATACCATCGAGCTTAGAGCCAACGCCTACACCGAGATAGGTCTTAGTAATCTTCGAGAGAGCCGTCAGACCGGTCTGGAAGTCTGCCTCCTGACCCTGTACCTCGTACTCGAAGTCAGCAGCCAGAGGCTTGTCGCGCAGGGCAGATACAAAAATTGCCTTAGGCTGAACACTGGGATTAGTGGAAACAGCATAAGGCAACTGGTTGATGTAACCAAAGATTCCCGCTTCCAACAATGCATTAATCACTTGCTCGCCATTGAGGCTGCTGACGTCCTTCTTGCCGAAGTCCAAAGACTCCTGCTGGGCATCGGCATCAACCTTGATGCAGAGCACTTTTCTCCGTTCACCACGCACCACCTCACGGACTGTTCCGCTCACTGGCGAGGCAAACTTCACTTCAGGATACTGTTTGTTGACAAACAAAGCATCCCCGGCCTTGACCTTGTCACCCTCCTTGACAACAACCTTTGGAGTGACTCCTTCGAAATCGTCAGGCACAAGTGCGAACTTGCCATTTGACTTCAACTGGATCTTCTTCTCCTCAGCCTTGCCTTGAAGGTTAATGTCCAAGCCTTTGCGTAACTTAATTACATTTGCCATTATATAAATGTTTGATAGAATAGTTGCACTAAAGCGAGGCAAAATTAATAAATTTTACTGAAATTCTGCGTATTTTAGAATAAAAAATGAGGGAATAACAACTTTTTGTTGTAAATTTGCGGAGAATTTCGAAGGATGGGCAAAAATATTGCTATCCATAACTGACAGAAAGAGGCAAAAAGGTGAAAGTGGTAAAACATACGATAAACAGGATTGTGTGGAGTCTGATGGCTCTGTACATATCCCTTCTTATCATCACCCACTTGCCTGCATGTCAGAGGTTTTTCGGAGGGAAAGTGGCCGATGCGATATCAGAACGCCTTGCAACGAAAGTGAATGTCGGGAGTATAGACCTAGGATTTCTTAACCGTGTGATTATCAACGATGTAACACTATACGACCAACAGAACCGAATAATGCTGCTCGCCTCACGTATGTCAGTGAAGATAAACCTTCTGGCACTTGCAGAGGGAAAGATAAGCATATCCTCAGCACAACTCTTTGGTGCTAATGGACGATTCTATAAGTCTAATGCCGACTCGAAGCCCAACTACCAGTTTGTGCTCGACTCCCTGGCATCGAAAGATACCACAAGCACTTCCCCACTCGACCTGAGAATCAATTCGCTTATCATAAGACGCTCGAGCATACTGTATGACCAGGTAGACATCCCAAGGACCGACGGACTCTTCAATCCCCACCATCTGAGGATAAGTAACATTAGTGCAAACATTGCTGTGAAGAGAATCACTGAAGACTCTATCGATGTGAATGTAAGACGCCTGGGACTTTCGGAGCAATCAGGTCTGGAACTTAACAATCTCACATTCCGTCTTCAGGCAGGGAAGAAGAATGCAGAACTAAAGAACCTCTGCCTCGAGATGCCCAGCACGAAGATTGTCCTCGACACACTGAAGGCATCGTATACTATGAAGAATGACAAGCTCATTACAGAGACAATCAAGTTCCAAGGAAATTTTAAAGATTCACACATAACACTCTCAGACCTAAGATGTTTCTATAATCCACTAAAGAATTTCCAGAGGCAGATATTCCTGCAGACTGACTTCAGAGGCAATGGGTATACGACTACTATCCCAGAGTTGCATTTATGGACGGAGACAGGAGATGTGAAAATCCTTGCCAGCGGACACTTAGACACCTCAAAAGACAAACCATCATGGAGTGCGAGAGTCAATGACCTCGCTCTGTCGGAGACCATCCTCGACTTCATGCAGAAGAACATTCCAGACATTCCAAGAGAAATATTGAACATAGGAAACCTGCGGCTCAGAGGCAACCTCAACGGAGAATCTGACGGAGGTCTGAGTGCACAGACACTGATACAGACAGGTATAGGAAATATAGACCTGGACTTCATCATGTCAGGCACAAAGCAGTTTAATGGCAGCATCGACACAGAAGGTATAGACCTGAAACAGCTGTTGGACGACGAACAACTGGGACTCCTCGCAGCAAGTCTGAAGCTCGACGGAGAGATAGCGTCAAAGATCCCCACAGTCAATGCTCAAGGCATGGTATCACGTCTGGAATACAAGGGGTATACCTTTACGAATATCGGAATCAACGGCACTTATTCTGATAAGGGAGTAGCAGGATTCCTGAAGATTGAAGACCCCAATCTGTCGGTAGAGTTAGAAGGAAACATGGCGAAGACTGGAGCCACTAACAGTATTAACATAAAGGGAATGCTGAATCGTATGGCACCTAAGGCCCTGAAGCTATCCGACAACTGGGGCAATTCCATATTTGCTGCCAATCTGGATGCCGACCTCACGGCAAAGACAATCAACGATGCCCAAGGAGAACTGAGAATAAGTAATTTCTCGATGGTGGAAGAAGACGGCAATAAGTATAATCTCGACAATCTGTATCTCACTTCCGGCTTTGAAGATGACATGCATTATGTGACACTCGTCAGCGATTTTGCGAAGGCAGAGATCAAAGGCGAGTTTGAATACACCACCCTGCCCCAGAGCATCATCAACTTCGTGGCAACGGCATTGCCCACACTGCCAGGACTGCCTAAGGTGAAGAAAGAGTCAGGGAATAACTTCACCATGCAACTCCAAGTGTTTAAAACAGACTGGCTGCAGAAACTGTTGGGCATGAACATAAGCATTTCCAACCCTGTGACTATGAGAGCACGTATAAATGACAATACGAAAACAATCAATCTGGAAGGACTCATGCCTGATATCACATACGACGGTAGCAGATATACGAATGGAAATATCGTCATCACAACACCTTCCGACAGTATCAAGGGAGACATTGCCCTCAATAAGATCATGGACGATGGAAGTAAGATAGACCTCTCGCTGAAAGCTGTAGCATCAGACAATAATCTCACCACATCGCTGTCGTTTAAGAATGGTGCCAGCAAAGATGATTTCAGCGGTAACCTGAATCTCGTCACCAGTCTCTATAAGAACAATGCCAATCAGCCGGAGGCACATATCAGGGTACAGCCATCACATCTGATCCTCAACGGTGCCACATGGACTGTGGAGACATCAGATATCATTTATAATGCCGACAAGCTATACGTAAACCAGTTTAGTATAAATAATGGTCAGCAGCACCTTATCATCGACGGAAAGGCCACAGCATCGCAAGAAGACGCCTTAACAGTGGACCTTAACGAAATGGAGGTAGCATATATCCTTGACCTCATAAACTTCCACAGTGTGGAGTTCAGCGGAAGAGCATCCGGCAGCGCTACTGTAGTAGCCCCATTCGGAGATTTCGCGATGAATGCGGATATTGTGGTTGACGACTTTAAGTTTGAAAGAGGTCACATGGGTACACTCTATGCTGAAGCATCATGGGTAAAGGAGCGCGGACAGATAGATATTGACGCTATCGCAGATGACGGACTCAACTCGAAGACATTCGTCAATGGATATGTGTCGCCCACAAACAACACCATAGACCTTCTGATAAGCGCCGACGGTACATACCTTGACTTCATGCATAACTTCACGAAGACCTTCCTCTCGTCTATAACAGGTCAAGGGCATGGTGATGTGCGTCTTGCAGGAACACTCGACAATATCAACCTCACAGGACAGCTTATCATAGATGAAGGCAAGGCTGAGGTGACAGCGCTTAACACCACATATACCCTCACCAACGACACTGTGAACTTCATACCCGACGAGATAGAGCTGCACCAGATGGCAGTATACGATGCCGACGGAAACAAAGGGACACTGAGCGGAGGCATACACCATAAGCATCTTACGAGCATGACCTACGACCTCTTTGTAGAGGCAGACAATCTTCTGGCTTACGACTTCAGGGATTTCGGAGAGTCATCGTTCTATGGAACGGTATATGCCTCGGGCGATGTGGCTATTCATGGACGTTCCGGTGAGGTGGTTATTGACTGTAACGTCACCCCGCAGAAGAACACCATATTCGTGTATAATGCATCATCTCCTGATGCCATCAGTAACCAGGAGTTTATCCAGTGGGGCTCCGGCACTTTGAAGAATAACGGTAAGCTGCAGCCTCAACTCACAAAAACGACACCTGATGAGGTTATCATTCCCACGGACATATATATCAACTTCCTTGTGAACTGCACCCCCGATGCCACTATGAGGATACTGATGGACGCGAATACCAACGACTATATCACCCTCAATGGCGAAGGTACCATAAGAGCCACATTCCATAATAAAGGACCCTTTAATATGTTCGGCACATATACCGTAGATCAAGGCACTTACGGCATCACCATTCAGAATATCATCAAGAAGAACTTCACCTTCAATCGTGGAGGAACAATCGTGTTTGGAGGCGATCCGTATAATGCAGCACTCAACCTGCAGGCGGTCTATACTGTGAATGGTGTCTCACTGTCAGACCTTAACATCGGCAACAGCTTCGCATCGAACACTATACGTGTGAACTGTCTGATGAATATCGGAGGAATGCCAAATTCGCCACAGGTGGACTTCGACCTTGAGATGCCTACAGTGAATGCTGATGAACAGCAGATGATACGATCCATTATCAATGGTCAGCAGGAGATGAACCAGCAGGTACTCTATCTCCTTGGTATCGGACGGTTCTATAATCAGGGACAGAATAATTCCGGTACTGATCAGTCAGACCGCACTACCCTGGCTATGCAGAGTTTCCTCTCAGGAACCCTCTCAACGCAGATAAACACCCTTTTGAGTTCTGTTATCAAAAACGACAATTGGAACTTCGGAGCAAACATCTCTACAGGAAGTGAAGGATGGCATAATGCGGAGTATGAAGGACTCATCAGCGGAAGGATGCTTAATAACCGTCTGCTTCTGAATGGACAATTCGGTTATCGCGACAATGCACGACAGGCGACACCATCGTTCATTGGCGACTTCGACCTTCAGTATCTGCTCTTCCCCAATGGAAACCTCGCACTGAAGGTCTATAATCAGACTAACGACAGATACTTCACGAAGTCATCGCTGAACACTCAGGGTATCGGCATTATCATGAAAAAAGACTTCAACGGTCTGAAGGATCTCTTCTCAACGAAGAAAAAGAAAAAGAAGAAAGAATAATCATCTTAGCCTCAGGCCGTCACCAACTTGGATGATATGATCAGGATTCAGACCATTCATCTTATAGAGACTCTTAAGGCGGATGCCATATTTCTGGGCTATAGAGTACAACGATTCGCCAGCACGCACATAATGCAGACGACCCTTATAATCCTTTGGAGCCTTCTTCTGTTTCTTCTTCAGCCATACTATCTCGCCCTCTTCCAGCTGGTCACGCTTGTCGCGCTCATTATATTTGGCAATCTTCTTATAGCTGATACCTATCTCCTGACCTATAGATTCAAAACTATCTCCCCTACGGGCAATAAGGTAATAGTTCTTATTGAATATCTTTATCGGATGCAGGGCTGCACTGCTGACACCATGATCTTTGGTATGTTCAAGCATAAACTTATCATACCCCTTGGCTGTATCATACTGGTAGAGTTTGTAGAACTGGATAAGCTCTATCAGTTTATTGGCATACTGAGGATTAGTAGCATATCCGGCAGCTTTAAGCCCCTTTGCCCAACCCCTATAGTCAGTGATCTCCAGATCAAAGAGCGATGCATATCTCTTTCCGCTAGCCAGGAATCGGGAGTGATCCTCATACGACTGGAAAGCGGAGCTATATGCTCTGAAACACTCATTGTTTGCATCATCATCCTCATATATCTTTCTACCTTCCCATCCGTTACACTTTATTCCGAAGTGGTTATTACCCTGCACGGCAAGACGACTCTGACCAGCACCACTCTCAAAGAGTCCCTGAGCAAGAGTTATCGAGGCTGGTATCTTCCAACGTTTCATCTGTTCGATGGCAATATCCTTATACTGGTCGATATACTGCTGGTATTTCTGGTTCCACCGCATCTGGGCAGTAGAACATACTGTCACCAAAAGACAGCCTACAATTGTCAATACTGTTTTCTTCATATCTTTCATGACTGCAAAATTAACATTTATTTTCCAATAAAATAATGTTTATTGAAAAAAAAGTAGTATTTTTGCAGAAAATATTACCTATCTATGCAAGAACTTGAACTAAAATCCCTAGTAAAGGTCTGTCAGATGGATGAACTTACATCTGACGAGAAGCATATTGTTGAGATGGCTATCGATGCCACAAACCGTAGTTATGCCCCCTATTCAAAGTTTCATGTAGGAGCAGCAGTAAAGCTTGACAACGGTGTAGAGTTGGCAGGCTGTAACCAGGAGAATGCTGCTTATCCCTCAGGCCTATGTGCAGAGCGTACAGCTCTCTTCTATGCAGGAGCACAGTATCCTGAGGTCGGTGTCAGTATTTTGGCGATAGCAGCCAGAGGCACAGACGGAGAACTAACAGAAGAGCCCACAGGTCCCTGCGGATCTTGTCGTCAGGTAATCATAGAGAGTGAGACACGTGCAGGTCATCCGATTCGCATCTTGCTCTATGGCCGTAAGTACGTATACGTGATCGAGGGCATACGTCCGCTGATGCCACTCACATTCTCAGAGTTCTAGTAATAGCAGCCTAAGCCTTTGGCGGTAGAAAGAGAATCGAGGTGGAAATCGTAATATAGATTTTGCTCGTCGATGACAAGGAAATGGTTCTTTCCTTGTATAGAGTCTTTAGGCGTTTCCCAGATGATATTTTTGAAACGGACACTGTCGGCAGTCGTAACTTTTGGTGTTCGCAGAAGAGTGTTTGAGAAACGATACTCGAATGCGGCAACAGTATCCCTTACACCACCCAAAAGTACGTCATCCTTATAACCTGTAATAATCGACGCGCTGCAATTAAGACGCATAAGTGGGATGTCGGATGTGCCGTTGAAGTTCGTAAAACTCAGGGCTACACCGCTCTCTGCAGTAAAAGGATAGAACTGCGCCAGTGTGCAGTGAGTGATATCTGCCACACCACCAATAATCGATACACAATCGCCAAGAGTGTTGGTAAACTGACAGTCTTCCAAAGATATCGAAGAGTTTACTGCCTTCAGACCATATCCCATAGCATTGTGAACAATACTGCTTTTCATCGCAAGACGAACCTTTGTAGTATCAAGAGCTGCAGAGTCGAGCACGATCGCATTACAGGCATTACGTATCTCTGAGTTTTTAATGATTCCATTAAGTGCAGACTTATAAAAATGAATCCCACTCCACTGTCCGCTTACACGATCGTAAGGCAGATTAGAGAACATACGGTCTAATCTGTCGCCACGTAACAGGCAGTTATCGATGTAAAGATCTCCGTAAACTTCAATACCGGACTTATCGTGAAAGAAAAGTGTGATGTTTCGGAGGGTAAGACTTGCACCCTCAGGAATAGTCATATTACCATATATAATAATAGGTGTAGACGACTCTATTAGTTGTTTACCTTCTATAACAGGATCATACAGTTTTTCGGCATTCCATGTCCAAGCACGAAGATTCACTTTCTGTTGCTGACCGCTCTCAAGGATAAAAACAAGGTCATCCTCTATTAACTGAGGCTCTGACTGTGATGTCATTGGTGATGTAAGTTCTACAAACACAAGAATGCTGTCGTTACGACGTATCTCGATATCGCTCACCTGAGAACCAAGACTATTATCGAGATAAGAACCATCTACATTCACTCGAAACCCAGTCTGATTTCTGCGATTAAGATGTACATCGGTAATTCGCAAGCCTTCATCATTGTTGTTATGCACCCAGAAGGTGTAAGTAGACGAAGGGGTACGCGAGAATACTGTGTCGATACTGATGGTATCTGCAGAGAAAGACAAACGAAGACTACTGCTTGTACTGAAACTGTCATCATCAGCACAAGCTACCATCAGAAATACTATGAGGATATAAAAAATCCGTTTCATACTATGTACAAAACGGATTATTCTCGGATTTATTGTATCCTTACTTTCCAAAGTAACGCTTCAGCAGTCCTGCGAAGCCTGCGCCATGGCGAGCCTCGTCCTTTGCAGCCTCATGCACCATGTCGTGGATGGCATCAAAGCCCATAGCCTTGGCCTGCTTGGCCAACTCGAACTTGTCGGCACATGCACCATGCTCAGCAGCGGCACGCTTCTCCAGATTGGTCTTGGTGTCGAACACCACCTCACCAAGCAGCTCAGCAAACTGTGCTGCATGTACAGCCTCTTCCATACCATAGCGCTTAAAGGCCTCGGCAATTTCGGGATAGCCCTCTCGGTCAGCCTGACGGGCCATAGCCAGATACATGCCAACCTCGCCGCACTCGCCACGATAGTTGTTACGCAACTCCTCAATCATCTCCTCAGGGACGCCCTCAATCTTACCATCGCCAATCTTATGAACAGTTGCATAAGTAACGTCACCTGTATCCTGGAGTTCAGAGAACTTTGAAGCAGGAGCCTTACATACTGGACACTTCTCTGGAGCTGCATCGCCTTCATAGATATATCCACAAACGGCGCAAATAAATTTTTTCTTCATAATAGCTGTATTGTTTAGTAATTAAAAAATAATTCGAGCACAAAGATATGAAAAAAATAAATATCCTGCAAGTTTTTCTACTAAATTCATGCTTAATTTATACGATGTCTAAAAAGAAAAATGAAAAAGAAAACACTGTCTCCGTAAGCCGGGTTCTGTTTTAGCTTGTCATCTATCTACTCCATAAGTCACCTCATGGCTCTAGCGTTCTACCCTCCATCGTGCTATGCTCGGGCGGGCAACCCTAATTGACGATGGTATACATGAACTTGCAGCCTCCAGTCGGCACAGCCCTACGATCACCCGCAGGCTGGTGGTCTCTTACACCACCTTCTCACCCTTACTCATTACTGAGCGGTCATTCTCTTCTGCCGGCACCTACTGTCACCAATAGCTTCTACTTTCAGAAGTGGAGAGCCCTTTGCTGCCCGGACTTTCCTCTGATAAAAAATACCAGCGACAAGCCGAAACAGTGTTTTCGGGTGCAAAGGTAGACATTTTTATTGAAATAAGGTAATTATGGTTGGAAGAATTACGCGCATCGCAACATATAATTACAATACAGCAACTAAAATGTAGTAAATCCTTAATTTTGTCAATTATTTAAGATTTGAAGTGTTAAACGCAAACAGCATTTAAATCAGTGGCTGAAGTGTTAAAATGGGACAAATAATCACGACAATTTGTCAGTTTAACAAAAAATGCACCTATCTTTGCACTCGAAAACAACGGACACCATTTACAGTGCTTTGTCCAGAGTTAACAAGATGTAGAATTTAAAATAATAACAAAATGAACGTAAATATGAAGAAAATCGTAAATGTAGCTACTCCAGCCGTATGTGCTGTAGCACTCGTTTTGTCTGTTGTTGCATTCAACAAGACCAACGCAGCCACTACTCCTGCACAGTCACCAGTTGTGACATCCATGCCTGCAGGACAACCTGTAGATCTCACTTTCGCAGCAGAGAAAGCTCTGCCATGTGTGGTATACATCAAGAACACCCAGAACTCAAAGGTACAGACAGTGGAATATTCTGATCCTTTCGAGGATTTCTTCTCTGATCCTTTCGGAGGATTCTTCGGACGTGGACAAGGTCAGGGTAATGGCGGAAAGCGTCAGCGTCAGGTGCAGACTCCTAAGCGAGTTGGTGCCGGCTCAGGGGTTATCATCTCTGCAGATGGATATATCGTAACGAATAATCACGTTGTTGACGGTGCTGACGAACTGATGGTAACCCTCAATGACAATAAGGAATACTCAGCACGTATTATCGGAGCAGATGCCACTACAGACCTTGCTCTCATAAAGATCGACGCCAAGAATCTGCCAGCAATACAGATTGCAAACTCTGACGATGTAAAGGTTGGTGAGTGGGTGCTTGCAGTAGGTAACCCTCTGGGACTGAACAATACAGTAACGGCAGGTATCGTTTCTGCTAAGGCCCGTTCTATGGGTCAGGGTGTGTCATCAATGATACAGACAGATGCAGCCATTAATCAGGGTAACTCTGGTGGTGCCCTCGTAAACACCAATGGTGCCCTCATCGGCATCAATGCTATGATTTATTCTCAGACAGGTTCGAACATTGGTTACGGATTCGCTATACCTACTACTATTATGAATAAGGTGGTAGACGACCTGAAGAAATATGGTAATGTTCAGCGTGCGATGATCGGTATCCAGGGTTCAGACGTCAATGTATATGTAGATACAGAGAAGGAAAAGGGCAATGAGGTTGACCTCGGTACTATGGAGGGTATCTATGTAGCAAAAGTTATTGAAGAAGGTGCTGCTGATGATGCAGGAATGAAGGAAGGTGACGTCATCACACATATCGATGGTCAGAAGGTAGCAAAGTTCGGTGAACTTCAGAATATCATAGCTCAGAAGCGTCCTGGCGATAAGATCTCTATCACATATCTGCGCAACAAGTCAAAGAAGAACGCAACCCTCACCTTGAAGAATGAGAAAGGCAACACAAAGGTTGTAAAGGATGCTGATCTTGATATCCTCGGAGGTACCTTCCGTCCTGTAACAGACTCTCAGAAGGAGCAGTTGAATATCGGCTATGGTCTGCAGGTCATGAAGGTAAGCAGCGGTAAGCTGAAAGACGCCGGAGTGCCTCAGGGATTCATCATCCAGAAAGTCAACGACCAAAGTGTTAAGGCTATTGATGATCTGCAGAAGATTGTGAAGGACGCCTCTAAGTCGAAGGAGCCTGTTCTCTACGTGCAGGGTGTCTATCCTACAGGAAAGAAAGGCTACTTTGCAGTGCCTCTTGAAGACGAATAATTAGTGATTAGTTAATAGTAAATAATGATTTTTAAAGAAAAAAGGTCGCAAATGTAAAAATTTGCGGCTTTTTTTTGGTCATTACAATTATTTGCTTTAACTTTGCACCTTGGCTAAAAACTAACAACGAGATGAGACAGCTTAAAATCACGAAATCAATCACAAACCGCGAGAGTGAAGCCCTAGACAAATACCTACAGGAGATTGGCAAGGAAGAAATGATCACGGTGGAAGAGGAAGTGGAACTGGCACAGAAGATCCGTAACGGCGACCGCAAGGCGCTGGAACGTCTCACAAAGGCAAACCTACGTTTTGTCGTTTCTGTTGCTAAGCAGTATCAGAATCAGGGACTATCCTTACCTGACCTTATCAATGAGGGTAATCTGGGACTGATAAAAGCAGCAGAGAAATTCGACGAGACTCGTGGTTTCAAGTTTATCTCATACGCTGTATGGTGGATACGCCAAAGTATCCTTCAGGCTATTGCAGAACAGAGCAGAATAGTTCGTCTACCTCTAAACCAAGTGGGATCAGTGAATAAGATCAACAAGGTTCTCAACAAGTTCGAGCAAAAAAATGAACGTAAGCCATCTGTAGAAGAAATCTCTGAAGAGCTGGATATTCCTGAAGAGAAGATTGATGAGGCAATGAGTGCCAATAGTCACCATGTATCTGTAGATGCTCCCTTTGTGGATGGAGAAGACAATAACCTGCTCGACGTGCTCATAAATAATGATGCTCCTATGGCAGACAGAGAACTGGTGGCAGAGTCATTGAAGGCAGAAATAAACAATGCACTTAAATGTCTCAATGAGCGTGAGCGAAACGTTGTGGAAGCATTTTATGGTATCAATCAACAGGAACTCACCCTCGAGGAGATTGGCACAAAGTTCGGTCTGACTCGTGAAAGAGTACGACAGATAAGGGAAAAAGCCATCCGTCGTCTGCGTGCATGTACAAAGAATAAAATATTAAAGACATTTTTAGGATAATGAAATTTTGGAAATACATTTTGCCCTTCGTCGCACTGATGATGATTGGTATATTCAAAGCCACTGCAGCCCCTGTAGTGACTCCCAAGGCGTATATGTTTGGTTTTGTAGCCAACTTCACCGATTCTGTAGTATATTTCACAGACATACAAACTGTCGACAGCGTATGGTATGACAAGAAGACAAAGTTCCTTCTTGGAAGAAGCGGTTATTCCAATCAACTTCGTACGTACTTTACAGATAAGATGAATAAACCTCATAGCACATGTATAGTGATTTTCTCTCTCACACGTAAAGATGCAGAGAAAAAATTCGTAAAACTGAGAAAGAAGTATATTGGCAAAAATGCAGGATCTTATGAGATCAGGAATCTCAATGAGAATGAGTTCCGTTTCAAGCCGATAGACATGTCGCCAGAAGAAGATAATGATCAGGCTGCAAGCAAGAAAAGCAAAAAGAACAAGAAGAATAAGAAATAAAAAAGCCCCCTACAAGGGGGTTTTTTTATCTAGGATTATTCGCTTCGAAGATTTTCATTCTTTCCTCGAGAATGTTGTACTGATGATCCTCAATAAACGAGGTGCAGACTCTTAAGCCTTCCTGCTCAGAGCCACATGTTATCAGACAAATTGCCGACACACCATAATACATCAGTTCATGAGCGAGTTCTCCGGAAGTCATACCTGGATAGCCGATAGTAAAATAGAATCCGTCAGCAATAGGTTCATCAAGATCCTTATCGTAAACCACATAGAAGTTATGACGGCAGAAGATCTCCTTCAGTTTCTTTGCTCTCTCACCATATACACTTATCTCCTTACGGAAGTCATATTTTCCCTCATAAGCAGCCTTCAGCATTGCTGCCATTGCATACTGGGCACTGTGACTTGTGCCGGAACTTAAGGCATATAGCATGCGGGTAGAGAATACAGGACCAAAGGGGAGCCCTTGATAACGCTCTGACAAAGCATCGAAATGACGATGGAACAGGGCATCGGAGATACATGTGACACCAATACGTTCTCCAGCATAGCTAAACGCTTTTGAACCACTGATAAGCAACATATAATTATCCGTATAACGTGCTACCGTAGCCTGATAAGGAGCCTCGAAAGGTGTTGATAGATCCTTGCGGAAATCCATCGCAAAATATGCAAGGTCTTCCATCACGATAGCATCATACTTTGTGGCAAGTTCACCAATAACCTTCAGTTCTTCCTCACGGAGACATATCCATGAAGGATTGTTGGGATTTGAATATACGATTGCACAGATATTGCCTTTACTAAGATAGCTCTCGAGTTTTGGACCGAGTTTCTCTCCTCTGAAATCATAGACATCAAAGGTCGAAAACTTAACACCCATCACCTGAAGCTGCATCTTCTGTACTGGGAATCCAGGATCGATGAAGAGTACGGTATCTTTCTCTTTATCACGCTGTGAACAGGTGAGGAAAGATGCAAAGGTACCCTGCATGCTTCCACTAACTGGAATACAACCCTCAGGCTTAATATCTACACCTATGAATGCCTTGACAAACTGTGATGCAGCCTCTTTCAGCACAGGAGCACCCTGAATATCCGGATAACTATGTGCGATACCGTCCTTCAGAGCCTTTATCTGAGCATCGACACCCACCTGAGCCGCAGGCAGACCTGGGATACCCATCTCCATCTTAATGAACTCTACCCCACTCGCTTTCTCGGATTTGGCAGCAACCTGCTTTACCTCACGGATTGTAGCCTTAGCAAAGTCCTTGATACCAAGCTCCGCTACCAAGCCATCAACTATTTCTTTCTTAATAGGAGTCTCTATCATTAGACAATTGGACCATTTACAATTTGACATTTTATTTCTGGGCTTCGCGTCCAATTGCGAGTGCCTTGATATTTGCCTCGACAATAGCCTCGCCCTTACGACCAAACACACGACAGATTGCATCCTCGAGCTTATCATATTCGATACCCAATGCCTTCTGGGCTGCACCCAAGAGAATAACGTTGGCACTACGTGGTACACCATTATCCTTTGCAGCCTGCTCGATATCGAGAATAATCAAATTCTTAATCTTGCTAAGGTCAGACTTAATAGTCTCGATATCTGGATAGTTTGGAATATTCACAAAAGGAGCACTTGAAGTAATGATCCATCCGTCTTTTGACAGGAATGGCAGATATCGGAGAGCCTCCATTGGTTCCATGGAGATAATCACGTCTGCACCTCCGAGAGCAATAAGATCACTCGCAATAGGATCGCTTGATATACGCAGGTTTGACTGTACGTCACCACCACGCTGTGACATTCCGTGAACCTCTGCCTGTTTGATATACAGATTCTCCTTCATGGCAGCCTCACCAATGATGGTAGCTATAGAGAGGATACCCTGACCTCCTACTCCGCACAATATAATATCTGTTTTCATGTTATACCTTTTTACTTATTTACTCTTTTACTTTTTCTCTGCTGCTTTTTTCTGCTTGAGATGGCGCTGCAGAGTCTGCATACACTCACGACGAGGAATAATTACACTCACACCATGATAGTTGATCTCGTCACGGATAGCCTGTGTAATCTCAGGCATATTCTTTGGAATAGGATTAACCACCTTCAGGTGATCTTCACTCAGGCCAAGACCTTTACATATAGCCTCGAACTTATTTGTTCCTGCAGAGTCCTGACCACCAGTCATCGCTGTGGTGAGGTTATCAGAGATGATCACTGTGATATCTGCATTCTCGTTGATGGCATCGAGTAGACCTGTCATACCAGAGTGAGTGAATGTAGAGTCTCCGATAATTGCTACAGCAGGCCACTGCCCTGCATCAGATGCACCTTTCGCCATTGTGATAGAAGCGCCCATGTCTACACAAGAGTGTATAGCCTTATATGGAGGCAGGAATCCAAGGGTATAACAACCGATATCACCAAACACACGAGCATTAGGATACTCTTTCAACACCTCATTGAGGGCTGTATACACATCTCTGTGACCACATCCCTGACAGAGTGCTGGTGGACGAGGTGTTACATCCTCACATGGAGCATAACTCTCACTGCTCTCAATACCTAGAGCCTTCTTCAGGAAGTCAGGATTCAACTCACCTGTACGTGGGAGTTCACCTGTAAGACGTCCTTTGATAACAGCATTTCCTGGCATCACACCACGAACCTGATCTTCGATGAATGGCTGACCCTCTTCTGCGATAAGTACAAACTCACAGTCATCAGTCATCCTACGTATAAGTTGCTTAGGTATAGGATATTGTGAAATCTTAAGCACTGGGAAAGGACATCCATCAGGATAGCACTCCATGAGATAGTTATAAGCTATACCACTGGCGATAACACCCATATTATGGTCTGCTGCATCGATATACTTGTTGTAATTACTCTCTACAGACATCTGCTCTAATACAGGCTGCTGACCTGTAACAACGATGTTACGCTTACGTGCAAAAGCTGGCAGAAGAACCCAGTTTGATGCCTGGGCGTCATAGTTAAGGGCATTCTGCTCTCTTGGGGTGTCCTTCACCTCCACTACTGCACGAGAATGAGCCATACGTGTTGTAACACGCATAAGCACTGGCAGATGCATCTTTTCAGAAAGCTCGTAAGCCTCTTCCATCATGTCATAGGCCTCCTGCTGAGAGCTGGGCTCCAGCATTGGAATCATAGCAAACTTACCATAGAAACGACTGTCCTGCTCATCCTGTGAAGAGTGCATAGAGGGGTCATCGGCCACAAGCACGATAAGACCACCATTGGTGCCTGTCATAGCAGAGTTAACGAAGGGGTCTGCACATACGTTCAGTCCCACATGTTTCATACATACCAGCGCTCTCTTGCCCATATACGACATACCGAGTGCTGCCTCCATAGCAGTCTTCTCATTAGTAGACCAACGGCTGTGGATACCACGTTCCTTTGCCAATGGAGAGTCTTGGATATACTCCGTGATTTCTGTCGAGGGAGTGCCTGGATAGGCATAGACACCACTCAGACCTGCATCAAGTGCGCCCTGTGCAATTGCCTCGTCTCCCAATAAAAGCTTTTTCATTTTACTATTTTAATATTTGACTATTTCCGATTCCACAATTTTGGGCACAAAGATACTAAAAAAAAGCGGATTGCCCAAAACAACCCGCCTTTTTTATCCGTAATTTCTAATTTTATACTTTTTATTTATTTTTTTATTCATTATTCCTCGTCCTTCAGCTCTTCCTCATGCTGCTTGATGAGAGCCTGCTGGATATCGTTCGGAACGAGTTCGTAGCTTGCGAACTTGGTATTGAACGATGCTCGGCCACCAGTGATAGAGCTGAGTGCGATAGAATAACTGCTGAGTTCCTTAAGAGGAATCTTTGCAGAGAGCTTCTGATAACCTGCCTCAGAGTCCATACCCATAATAATGGCACGACGACCCTGAAGGTCAGACATAACGTCACCCATATAGTCGGCAGGAACGAGAACCTCGAGATCGTAGATAGGCTCAAGAACCTTTGGACCAGCCTCCTTAAATGCTGCGCTGAATGCGTTACGTGCAGCGAGCATGAATGAGAGCTCATTAGAATCTACCGGGTGCATCTTACCATCGTATACGATAACACGTACGTCACGGGCATAAGAACCTGTCAATGGTCCCTGCTCCATACGCTCCATGATACCCTTCAGGATAGCTGGCATGAATCGTGTATCAATAGCACCACCTACTACAGAGTTGATGAATACGAGTTTTCCACCCCATTCAAGAGCAATCTCTTCCTTGCCCTTGATGTTCATCTTGAACTCCTGACCATTAATCTTGAATGATGTAGGATCAGGCATTCCCTCTGTATAAGGCTCCAGAATCAGATGTACCTCACCAAACTGACCTGCACCACCTGACTGTTTCTTATGACGATAGTCTGCACGTGCCATCTTTGTGATAGTCTCACGATATGGAATCTTTGGCTCAATATACTCAATCTGAATCTTTTCGTTATTCTCCATGCGCCACTTCAGTGTACGAAGGTGGAACTCACCTTGACCATGAACGATAATCTGGCGCAACTCCTTAGACTGCTCAACAACCCATGTAGGATCCTCCTGACGCATCTTGTTCAGAGCGGTCATCATCTTCTCAGTCTCAGCCTCGTTAACAGCCTTGATAGCACGAGAATACTTTGAGTTTGGATAAACGATGAAGTCAAACTTATTATCGCAGTCCTTGCCGTTAAGAGTGTTACCAGTCTTAACGTCTTTCAGCTTAACAGTACAGCCGATATCACCTGCATTCAGCTGGTCAACCTGGATACGGTTGGCACCTGCACATGCATAGAGAGTACCGATACGCTCCTTAGAACCACGATCAGCATTTGTAAGGTCGTCGCCACTCTTAACAGTACCACTCATCACCTTGAAGTAAGATACCTCACCGATATGTGGCTCAACACCTGTCTTGAAGAAATAGAGAGATGTAGGACCATTGACGTCTGGAGTAACTTCCTTGTCTGCTGTATTCTTAACCTTTGGCATGTCGCTTACAAAAGGAACCACGTTGCCAAGGAACTCCATCAAACGACGAACGCCCATGTCCTTACCTGCACATACACAGAATACAGGGAAGATAGAACGTGTGACAAGACCCTTACGGATACCCTCACGCATCTCATCCTCTGTGAGATCCTCGCTCTCGAAGAACTTCTCCATCAGAGTGTCATCGTTAGCAGCAGCAGCCTCAACAAGAGCCGCCTTCATCTCCTTAGCCTTATCCAACTGATCTGCAGGGATGTCCTCAATAATAGGAGCACCACCCTCAGGCTTCCAAGAGTACTTCTTCATCAGAAGTACATCGATAACAGCATTGAAACCTGCACCAGTAGCGATAGGATACTGAACGGGAACACACTTAGAACCATAGGTCTCTTTCAGCTGATTCAGAATCTGGTCATAGTCGCAATTGTCGCGATCCAGCTGGTTTACAAGAAAGATAACAGGTTTTTGGAACTTCTCTGTGTTACGGAAAGCATTCATCGTACCTACCTCTGGACCATATTGTCCGTTAATTAGGATGACAGCCTGGTCTGTAACGTTCAGGGCAGTGATGGCACCACCTACGAAGTCGTCAGATCCCGGACAGTCGATGATGTTCAGCTTCTTGTTGTTCCACTCCACATGGAATACTGTTGAGAATACAGAGTAGCCGTACTCCTGTTCTACAGGGAAGTAGTCGCTAACAGTGTTCTTCTGCTCAACAGAGCCACGACGCTTGATAATACCAGCTCCGAAGAGCAGACTTTCGGCAAGAGTAGTCTTGCCGCTACCCGCACTGCCAATGAGTGCGATGTTCTTGATTTCATTTGTTTGATAGATCTTCATATCTGTCGGTTTTAAGTTAAATATCAAATTCGGGTTGCTAAATTAGTTATTTTTTGATAAATCACCAAATATTTTTTTAAAATATTAAATTATATTAGTAATTTTGTGACCAATATGGCAGGAATTTATATACATATTCCGTTTTGCAAGAACAGATGCATCTATTGCGGCTTCTATTCTACGACCCTTCTCAATCTCCGCCAAGAGTATGTCGATGCTCTATGCAAAGAGATAGAGAAAAGAGGACACTCTACCCTTTCCACCATTTATCTTGGAGGCGGAACTCCTTCACAACTGACGATAGCACAACTCCACCTGATTTTCAATGCCATCTTTATATATAATAAGGTGTCGGATGATGCAGAGATAACCATCGAGGTCAATCCCGATGATGTTACAGAGGATTTTGCCAAAGGCCTGATGTCTCTTCCAATAAATCGCATAAGCATAGGAGCTCAGACTTTCAATGAGGAAAGGCTACATTTCCTGCATCGCAGACATTGTGCCAGTCAGGTAAGCGATGCAGTATATCATCTGCGTAATATCGGCATCAGGAATATCAGCGTTGATCTGATGTACGGATTCCCGAGTGAAACCATCACCCAATGGGAGAATGACATCAACTCTGTCCTCGCCCTCAACATTGAGCACATCTCAGCATATTGCCTTATGATAGAAGAAGGTACTGAACTATGGAGGAGATATCACACTGGTGACAGGATACCTTGTGACATTCTTCCAGAAGATACAGAAAGGCAAATGTATGAAATGCTCATAGACAAGCTTGAGGCGGCAGGTTACGAGCACTATGAGATTTCTAATTTTGCACGTATTGGTTATCGTTCTCGGCATAATTCCAGCTATTGGGATGGTACACCGTATATTGGTATAGGTGCTGCAGCACATTCATACGACAGAAACACCCGTAGCTGGAACATATCCGATATCCGGCAATATATCGATGCCATGAACCAAGGTCAAAGGCTATTCGAGAGCGAAACCATCGATGACGACACCAGATATAATGACCTTGTAACAGTAGCCCTCCGCACACGTGAAGGACTTGACCTTCATACTCTGCAGCCCAAATACAGGGACTATGCAATAAAAAATGCCCGTCGTTTCATCAACGACGGACTATTACAAATCACTCCTTCACATCATATTGCGATTACTCGAAAGGGACTGTTTGTCAGCGATATGATTATGAGTGAGCTTATCTACATATAATCAGATTATCTGATGCTCCATAAGCCTGCGCTCAGCGAGCTGCTCATATTTCGTACCTGGCATACCGTAGTTAGCATACGGGTATATTGAGATACCTCCACGAGGAGTAAAGAGTCCAACAACCTCAATATACTTAGGTGACATCAGACGTACCAGGTCCTTCATTATCTTATTCACACAGTCCTCATGGAAATCACCATGATTACGGAAGGAGAATAGATAGAGTTTCAAACTCTTACTCTCCACCATACGCTCTCCTGGAATATATGAGATCTTTATCTCCGCAAAATCTGGCTGACCAGTAATGGGACAGAGCGACGTAAACTCAGGACAGTTGAACTGTACCCAATAGTCATTGTCAGGATGCTTATTCACAAAAGTCTCCAACACCTCTGGAGCATAGTCCTGACGATATTCTGTCTTCTTGCCAAGGGCCTGCAAGCCCTCTTTTTCTCTGTTCTCTGACATAATTACAACTCCTTTACCTTAAAAATGTTATATGCGATATCCTTATCAAACACATCCTCGTGGTCATGTTCCTTAGTATACTTCACCACACAAATGGTTATCGGCAGTACGATAATCTCATAGACAGTCTTCAGTGTCACCTGGGTGATTATCAGTGACGGCATCTCTTCCCAGGGGATGACACATCCGAGTGCCAGAGGAAAGAAGATGATAGAGTCAGACAACTCTCCGAAGATCGTACTTAGCACTGCACGATAAGAGAAATTGCGACCTACTGACGACAGTTTCATACGACTCATAACGTATGCATTAACAAATGATCCAACGATAAATGCCAGAAAAGAAGCTCCAGCGATACGTGGAGCAAGACCGAAAATCTGATGGAATCCCTCTTCACCATGCCAGTAAGGAGCTCCTGGAATGCAGTCTGCGATAGCTCCGAATGCCACAAAGAGGAAGTTCATTGCGAAACCAAGCCAGATAAGAAGTCGGGTACGACCATACCCCCACACCTCGCACACTACATCGTTGATGATATAACTTACAGGAAAGACTATCAGTCCTGCAGTCATATTTGCTGGTCCTAACGAGATTTGCTTTGTCTCAAGTACGTTTGCCGTGATAAGGCACACGCAAAACAGTATGCCGTAAAGCATAAACAGCACACTGATCCGTTGTTGTTGATTTTTTTGTTCCATTTTTTTGTTTTGTTAAAGGGGGTATTCATCGACCCCTGTGTTTTATTTAAAGAAGGTAGAATAGCCAGCCCATATATACTATGAATCCAGCTATCAGCACCACACCCTCTCTACGCGACACGTAATACTTCGTATATGCGAATAGCCACAATAGCCCGATGCTCACAAGCATCATCATCAGGTCCATAATGGTTATACCCATGATGCGCATAGGACATACTGTAGCCGTGATGCCGAGTATCAGAAGGATGTTAAACACGTTTGAGCCTATAGCATTGCCGATGGCCATTGATGCCTTGCCCTTATATGCTGCAACCACACTCGTGGCCAGTTCAGGTAGCGATGTGCCTCCTGCCACTACTGTAAGGCCTATTACACTCTGACGTACTCCAAAACGATGACATATATATGTTGCTCCGTCAACGAAGAGGTCACTTCCAAAGATAAGACTGGCCAGTCCGATAACCATCCATCCGATATTAGGCCACAGACGACTGAGGTCATTGGGTTCCTTCTCTACAGTCTCACCAAGATATTCCTCCTTTTTCTTTATCTCCCCCGACTTCCTTGCCTCATGGAAGGTATATATCATAAAGGCAGCAAAGCCCATGAGCATAAGTATTCCGTCACTACGGGTTATCTCGTTACCCCACAGGTGAGGAGAGTCCATATCGTCAAAACAGAGAATGAATAGCAAAGTTGAAGCTCCTACAGCGAAGGGTATATCCTTCTTCACTGTCGAAGGATTAATGACCATTGGCGCCACGAGAGCAGAACAGCCCACAATAAGCATCGTATTAAAGATGTTCGATCCTATGACATTACCCACAGCAAGGTCAGGCGTATGCTTGAGGGCAGACACCAGACTAACGAAAAGCTCTGGTGTCGAAGTACCTGCTGCAACAATCGTCAGACCTATTATTATCTCGGGGATATGAAAACCTCGGGCAATACCCGATGCGCCCTCAGTAAGACGGTCTGCGCCCCATAAGACGAGAATAATCCCTAATATTATCAATAATCCTTGAATAATCATTTCTTTCTACTCTTCATCATCAAGATTCCAATCATCATCGAAGAATGCCCCCTCCAGAGAAGGTCCTACAAACTCATCAAGAGCACGACGATCTTTCTTCGTTGGACGTCCCATACCTCGGGCACGATTAACAAATCCACTGATACGGTTCATCTCCAACAGTTCGTATTGATCAGGAGTGGTTACGTTCTCATATATCTCAGGCAGAAGCTTTGCCCCTACTCTCTGTTCAATGGTTTTAAGGATCTTAAAAGAATATGTCACTGGAGGTTTTCTGACAGCTACCACCTCACCCACCTTGACGATATGTGACGGCTTGACATTGACACCTCCTATGGTTACACGTCCGTTCTTACATGCATCAACAGCAATAGAGCGTGTCTTGAATATACGCGCTGCCCACAGCCATTTGTCAATCCTTGCTACCTCTGCCATTCTTCTTTCCAAGCTTGTTATACTGGTTCATGGTGATATCGATACCAGCAAGAACGAAACTCTTGATGATGTCGACAGCAATGTCAATGGATGGTTGAAGTTCTTTCTGTTCTTCCTCACTATATTTGCCGAGCACCCAGTCTACCTGCATGCCTCGGGGAAAATCATTGCCGATACCCATACGTAATCGGGCATAGCTCTGACCGATAAGCTGTTGGATATGGCCTAAACCATTGTGACCACCATTAGAGCCTCCGGATTTCAATCGGAAATCACCTAACGGCAGTGCCACCTCATCACTGATGACAAGCAAACGGCTCTGGTCTATATTCTCATGGTTCAGCCAGTAACGTACGGCATTGCCACTGAGGTTCATATATGTAGAGGGTTTCAGAAGAAACACCTTTCGCCCCTTGAGCGATGTCTCTGCCACAAAACCATAGCGCCTGTCTTCAAAAGAAATATTGGACGCCTTCGCAAAAGCGTCCAATACCATGAATCCTGTATTGTGGCGGGTAAGGTCGTACTCACTGCCGACATTTCCCAGACCTACAATCAAGTACTTGTCCATCAGCTATAAGATTTAGCCCTCCTGTCCAGCAGCGGCTGCAGCAGAACGTGATGCACGTGTAGCCTTAACAGAGCAAACTACTACCTCTGGAGAAGTAGCGATCTCCAGACCCTCGAAACTTAGGGCACCTACCTTGATAGCCTTACCCAGCTGCAGGTTGGTAACGTCGATGTTCAGGATCTCAGGAATCTGCTTGTAAGGAGCTGTTACGTTAATCTTACGGATAGAAAGGTTGAGCTTACCACCATCACGTACACCCTGTGCCAGACCGTTGAGCTTAACAGGAATACCAATTGTTATTGGCTTTGTCTCGTTAACCTCATAGAAGTCTGCGTGCAGCAGAGCATCTGTTGTTGGGTGGAACTGAAGCTCCTTGATAACTGCCTTGTGCTCAGCGCCATCAATGTTCAGGTTTACTACATACACCTCAGGAGTGTAGACAGCCTTACGCAGCTCTGCGAATGAAGCGCAGAAAGCAAATGCCTCGGGGAGACCGTTCTCACCCTTCTTCTCACCATAGAGGTTACAAGGAACCATACCCTCCTTACGGAGCTCTTTTGAAGCTTTCTTTCCAGTGGCGGCGCGCTTCTGACCTTTAACACTAATTTCTTTCATTGTGTTACTCTAAAATTAAGTTGTTAATAATACATTAATGCTTAATTCACCATCACACGAGTTTTCGATGTGCTTTCGGAAAAAGCGGGTGCAAAGGTACAAAAAAAAAGTGAATAGCGAACAGCAAACAGTGAAAAAATTCAATTTTAGTGTTTTTTTATTCTTTTTTCTTGCTAAATTGTGAGATTTTTACTAATTTTGCAACGTAAATTTGAAAGTTAAACAAAAAAACATCAAGTGAGATGATTAACAGAGAAATTATCAGAACCAAGATTGTTCAGTTAACCTATGCGTACTATCAAAACGGTAACAAGAACATCGATTCGGCAGAGAAGGAGCTATTCTTCAGTCTGTCAAAGGCCTATGACCTCTACAACTACCTGTTGGCACTCATCACGGCAGTAACGAAAGAGGCCCGTCGCCGTTATGAGGTCCTTTCCAATCGCGCAGATCGTGAAGGAACAGAACGTCCATCACAGAAGTTCGTTCTCAACAGATTCGCTATCCAGCTTGAGGAGAATAAGGAACTGTCTGATTTTATCAGTACCCAGAAACGTACATGGAATGATGATCAGGAGTTTGTAGGCAAGCTTTTGGAGATTATCGAGAATAGCGAGATCTATCAGGAATATATGGCATCAAGTGAAGACAACTATGATGCTGATCGTGAGTTGTGGCGCAAGCTATACAAGACCTATATCGCAACAAACAGCGACCTCGATGCTGTTCTGGAGGAGATTAGTCTCTACTGGAATGACGACAAGGAGATTGTTGACACCTTCGTGCTCAAGACCATCAAGCGTTTCGACGAGCAGAACGGTCCTAAGCAGGAGCTGTTGCCTGAGTGGGACAGCGATGAGGAGCAGGACTACGCAAGAAAACTCTTCCGTGCGTCTATCCTCAATGCCAACGAGTACCAGAGGTTTATGAGTGAGGCATCTCGCAACTGGGACTTCTCCCGTCTGGCATATATGGACGTGGTAATCATGCAGATTGCCATTGCTGAGATGGTTACCTTCCCCAATATCCCTGTCAGTGTAACCATCAATGAGTATGTAGACCTGGCTAAGCTCTACTCTACCGAAAAGAGCGGAGGCTACATCAACGGCATGCTCGATGGCATCGCACATCATCTGATAGACACTGGACGTCTGACAAAGTTCATGGAGCCAAGAGCCAACAAGATCAAGGCTCCTGCAGCATCACCTGTAAAGGCAATAAAGGCCACGGGGAGAAAGAGAATTATTAGAAAAGATATCGAATAAACAATAAATAAGAATAATGACGACAATTTTTTTGGCTGCCCAGGCAGCACAGGGAGGCGGAATGAGTATGATTATCATGATGGTAGCTATCTTTGCCATCATGTGGTTCTTTATGATTAAGCCTCAGCAGAAAAAGCAAAAGGAAATACAGAAGTTCCAGAACGAACTCTCAGAGGGTACAGAAGTTGTAACTGGTGGTGGTATTCACGGAGTAGTGAAGAGCATCGACCTTGCAAAGAACACTGTTGACGTGAAGATTGCACGCGATGTTGTAGTAACAGTAGAGAAGACATCTGTATTCAAGAATCTGAGCAGCGCTCCGGTACAGAAATAATCAGCTAATCAGCTTGCTATGGGTGGCTTTTGGAGACTTCTCAGGGATTTCCTGTTCAGCAAGACAAACAAGGAGTTCCTGATATTTGTCTTTTTCATCTTCCTGTCAGGCATCTTCTGGCTCTCACTGACTCTCAATGAGACTTACGAGAAGGAGTTTGCCATTCCCATAAGGATAGTCGGCATACCAAAGAAGGTCGTGCTCACATCTGATGAGACTGACACGATACGCATGACCATCCGCGACAAGGGAATAGCACTTGCCGCTTATATCTTTGGTGACAAGCTGAAGAATGTGAAGGTCAACTTTAAAAGCCATGCTAATCCCAATGGCACAGGAGTCGTATCTTCACAAGAGCTGCAGAAGCTCGTTTATCAGCATCTGGTAAGCAGCTCTAAGATTGTCTCCACAAAACCCGACAAGCTTGAGTATTTCTTTAATTACGGAGCCAATAAACGTATCCCTGTCAGATGGACGGGAAGAGTGATTCCAGAAGATCTGTACTTTATTTCAATGGTGAAATACTCACCTGACAGTGTAGATGTATATGCATCGAAGGAAAAACTCGACAGTATAACTCTGGCATATACCGAACGTCTGAACTACGTTAACTTCCGTGACACGCTGTTGATCAACGCCCGACTTGAGAAGATCAAGGGTGTGAAGATGGTGCCTGATCATGTACGACTGGAGTTCCTCACTGACGTGCTCACAGAAGAGAAGATTGACGGCATACCCGTAGAAGGTATCAACATGCCAGAAGGCAAGATTCTCAGGACCTTCCCCATGAAGGTTACCGTATCGTTCGTGACAGGTATAAACATCTACAGGTCACTTAAGGTAGAAGACTTTACGGTTGTTGCCGATTACAAGGAGATATCAGCGAATCCTTCAGAGAAATGCCGTATCTATCTCAAGAAATATCCGCAAGGAATCTCGCGCGTACATCTTAATATTGATGAGGTTGATTACCTTATTGAGGAACAAGTAGAGTAATGAAGATAGGAATCACTGGAGGCATTGGCAGCGGGAAGAGCTATGTCTGCAAACGTCTTGAGACCAGAGGATATAAGGTCTACGACTGCGACAGTGCAGCAAAGCGGCTTATTCGCACTTCCCCGGAAATAAGACAACAACTCACGGATCTCATCGGTCCAGAGACATATCATGGCGAAGCGCTTAACAAAGCTGCTGTTGCCAAGTTTCTTCTTTCCTCAGAAGAGAATGCCAAGGCCATCGATGCCATCGTGCATCCTGCCGTCTTCAAGGATTTCGAAGAGAGTGGTCTTATGTGGATGGAGAGTGCAATCCTCTTTGAGTCAGGCGCCATACAACTGGTGGATAAATCCATCGTTGTGACAGCCCCTGAGACGGTAAGGATAGAGAGGGTGATGAAGCGTGACGGAATTACCCGTGAAAAGGTCCTCGAATGGATGAGTCGTCAGTTGCCCCAGGAAGAGGTAAGGAGAAGAGCCGACTATGAGATAGTCAATGATGGAGAAAGAGACATTGACGAACAGATTGAGATATTCCTAAATAACAAATAAAAAATATAAAATAAAAAATAAACATGCAACAAGTAATTTTAGCTATTGCCGGTAAGCCCGGACTTTACAAACTCGTTTCACAGGGAAAAAACAACCTTATCGTAGAGGCTCTCGACGCCACACATCGTCGTATGCCAGCCTTCGCAACAGACAGAATCACATCGCTCAACGACATTGCTATGTTCACTGAGACTGATGATATTCCCCTTATGGATGTCCTCGAGAACATGAAGAATCTGGAAGAGGGTAAGAAGTGTAGTGTTAACGAGAAGAAGGCATCAGCCAAAGAGCTTCAGGACTATTTCACAAAGGTTCTTCCTGAGTGGGATCGTGACAGAGTACAGAACAGTCATATCAAGAAACTCATCACCTGGTATAACATCCTCATCGAAAACGGCATCACCGATTTCAAGGATGTCGAGCCAGAAGAAAAAGAAAATCCCGCTGAATAAGCGGGATTTTTTATCTTAGAACCTTCTTGCGCCACCGAATCCTCCACCGCGAGGACCGCCGAAGCCACCTCCGCCACGAGGTCCGCCACCAAATCCACCACGACCTTCTCTTCCACCACGTCCACCACGAGGACCACCGAAAGAACCTCCAAAGAGATTCAGTCTGTAGATAACATGCAGCATGGCATAGCTGGTAATAGCATTATATTCTGTGTCGCTGCTTGAGAGTGCAGACAACGTACGGCTTACTGTCGACTGCTGTCCCAGGATGTCATACAGCTGCAATGAGATGGTAAGTGCATTACCCTTAAGGAAACTCTGAGACAGCTGAGCGTTCCATATCAGCTCGTTGGTGTTCATCGATTCATCAGTATATCCCCTACGACTCTGCATGTTCATGTTTGTTGTCAGTGAGGTTCCCCATGGAGCTGTCACTCCAATCATACCTCCATATGCAAATGACCAGGTATCAAGATTACTATTTGTCTGCAACTCACTGCGCGAACGGGTATAGTTCACCGATCCGTTGAGCTCAATCTCAAGCCAGTCGTTACGATAGCTTGCTGCCATGCGCTCGCTTAAATTCAGCGAATTTGTCACGCTCCTCTTCGATTCTGAATTCATATCTGTACTTACAAAACCTATACGATGGTTATATCCAAGGTTGGTGAATGTGTTGATATTGAAGAATGCAGCTGAGTCTACGGCTGTATTAAACATGAATCCCATGTTTCCATTCCAGTTGCCATTCACATTCTCAGGTCGTGTAATGGTACCACCGGAACCATCCTCACGATACGAAGTCTTATTAGCAATAGAATTACTTGTGGTCGAGAAGTTCACGAAGGTCATAATTGCCCTCTGATGATTTGTGAAATAGTCATTGTAGAAGAGGTTGAAGTTCTGGGTGAAAGATGGTTTCAGTCCTGGGTTACCAGTCGTGATACGCAGTGGGTTACTGTCATCATACACCTCGAGCAGGTCGCTCATCGAGGGCTGCTCAGTACGTCCGCGATATGTAAAGCGCAGCTGACCTGTCTGTGACTTCTTCCAACGGAAGTCGAGCGTAGGTGTGAAGTTGGTTACTGTACGTGTAGTATCTGCTCTCAAGCGTGTAGTCTGTCCGTTCACACGAGTGGTGTAGTCCTGAATGAAATGCGACTTCTGAGGTATTACCTGGAAACCTACGTTGAAGTTGAATGCCTTACGTACTATACGCAGCATCACCTCTCCCGTATGGGTATAGTTCTTATATTCTGAGAAACGGCTCAGGTTTGTATCCTCGTAACTGTCAAGAGGCTTGTTCAGCAGACTCAGGTAAGCATCCCAGTTTCTGTATTGGGGAAGGATACCCATATAGTCCACGTCTGTCAGACTGTAGGTCTTACGATCGCTCTTGGTATAGCTGTAGTCATATCTGTAGCTGAACTGCAGATATACCTGACGTGCAATAGGCTCACTGTAGGTCAGACGAGCGCTATAGCCCCATCTGTCCTGAGGAGTAAGACTGTATCTGTTGGTCTGATAGATTGAGTCACCTGTGCCCAGGTAGTTCATCACCTGGAAGAGCTCGGTATAGTTGTTCGACATCGACTTGCTCGTACCCTCGCTCCAGTTAGCATTCAACTGCAGGGTAATGTTGCGTCCAGTGTTGTTCAGTCGTCTGTTAAACTGCAACATTCCTCTGAGATTCTTCGAGTCGCTATAGCTGATACTGTTCTGCTCGCTGTAGTTCTGTGCTATACCGTATTTCTTTGCTATCTCCATAACATCTTTCAATGGGTCTGAGCTGTAGTTATACGGATCATTATCAAATGTTGCATTCAGACTCTCATTAGTTCCGTCATTGCTGCTATAAGAGAAGTTGGGACGGAACATGATGTTTGTCATCGAGTCTGGCTGCCACTCCAGTCGCATCTGACCGTTCCAATTGTTAGAACGTGAGAAGCTATGTGTCTGGCTATTGCGGTATTGTGTTCTCTCCTCATCAATGAAGTTCTTGCTGTTGCTCTTCGAATAGGTATCGTTGTCACTATGGTTCCATCTCACACTTCCGTCGAGTTTCAGCTTGTCGGTCTTCTCGTAGTTGATGTTCACACCAACCATCTTATTGGCTGTAAGGCCCTGACGGCCACCACCCCATCGGCCACCGCCTCCACCACCTGGGAATCCCATGTCATTGGTGTTGTTGGCATTGGTCATAAGAAACATCTTCAGGTCGTTCTTCATCACTCCTCCGAAGATTCTTCCTGCATAACGGTCCTTGGTACCTGCAGCGAGGTCGGCATTGGCCATGATACCTTTGTTCATTCCCTGTTTGATGCCGAAGTCGAGCACCGTCTCTTCCTCACCGTCTTCGATACCTGACACACGGGCAAGGTCGCTCTGCTTGTCGTAGGCCTTGATACGGTCGATGATATTCGTAGGCAGGTTCTTCATTGCTGTCTTGGTATCGCCAGTCATGAATTCCTTACCGTCAACGAGAATCTTCTTCACCTCCTTACCATTGATCTTGATGGTACCGTCGTCGCTCACCTCAGCTCCGGGGAGTCGCTTTACCAGTTCCTCAACGACCGATCCCTCAGGAGTACGGAATGCGTTGGCATTATATACGAAGGTGTCGGCCTTGAGCACCACCTTCGCAGCGTGGCCTGTCACAGTGGCTCCCTTCAGCATGATGGCATCGGCCTCAAGCTTGATGGTACCGAGGGGGATGTTCTTACCTTCTATCTTGATCTTCTTGGTATAGGTCTTAAAACCCACGTATGTGATTCTCAGATCGTATGTTCCGTCACTTGGCACCCTGATAGAGAAAGCTCCATTGGTGTTAGTCACTGCGTTGGCTACGATTTTCTGGCCCTTCATTACTGCTGCTGTGGCTTGGATTACCGCTTCTTCTGTGTCTTGTTCTATCACTGTTCCACTAACGGTTCCCTGGGCAAATGCCACGATTGTTGTCATCGATACGACAAGCAAGATGAATAGTCTTCTCATTTTTATGTTTACGAATTTTTGCCTCTTTGACGTATTATTATACGGAAAGTTTAATGGTTTTGAAAAAAATAAGGGTATTTCTTACAATTATTTGACTTTTTACAATAGATTTCAAAAAATTTAATTTACCTTTGCAATCAAATTTTAAAACCTGACCACTAAAAGATGAGTCAACAGAAGGTAATGATAGCCGACAAACTGGAGGCGACGCTGGCAGAAGCAGTAAGCGAATGTGAGCGCGACAGGATCTTCATCCTCACCGATGAGAACACAGAGAAACTCTGTCTGTCTCTCGTAGCCGACTTCCCTTGTCTCGAAGGATTCAAGACAATTGTCATTGGAGCTTCCGACACAAACAAGAACCTTGATTCGCTCGCCCACGTATGGGAGGAACTTGGTAAGGGAGGGGCCACCCGCCACACCTTATTAATAAATATAGGCGGTGGAATGGTTACCGACCTGGGAGGCTTTGCTGCCTCTACCTTCAAACGGGGCATCAACTACATTAACATCCCCACCACCCTACTGGCGATGGTCGATGCTTCCGTAGGTGGTAAGACGGGTATCAACTTCCGTGGTCTGAAAAACGAGATCGGTGTGTTTAACAATGCCTCGAGCGTTATCCTCCACACACCTTTCCTTCGTACACTCGACAGTGAGAATATCCTCTCCGGCTATGCAGAGATGCTCAAGCACGGACTTATCTCCAACGAACAGATGTGGGCAGATTTAATGACCTTTGAACTTGACACTTTAGACTTTGCCAAGCTTCAGAGGATGCTGGCCGATAGCGTAGCCGTAAAACAGCGCATCGTGACAGAAGACCCCACGGAAAAGGGAATCCGCAAAGCCCTTAACCTCGGACATACCGTTGGCCACGCCTTCGAGTCGTATGCCTTAGAGCACAAGCCCGTGCTTCATGGCTATGCTGTGGCTTGGGGACTGATCTGCGAACTCTATCTCAGTGCCATCAGGACAGGCTTCCCCACAGACAAGATGCACCAGACGGTAAACTTCATAAAGGAGCACTATGGTAAGATGAACATCACCTGCGATGACTACCCCACTCTTCTAGAGCTGATGACCCATGACAAGAAAAACGTTGCCGGCATCATCAACTTCACCCTGCTTGGTGGCATCGGAGACATAAAAATAAATCAGACTGCCTCAAAACAAGACATTTACGAGGCTCTCGATTTCTATCGGGAGTGTTAAACCACTCTCCAATCAACTTAAATTTAGCCTAATCATATTACTAACTAATTCGGTGCAGTCACTCGTGAGAGCAGCTGCACCTCTTATATTTCCTTCATCCCATCCTACATAGCAAGTTTCTCTGCCTCTTTGCGGGCGGGCTTACCTGTTTCTGTAAGCGGAATGCTATTCACTTTTATGTAATCTTTCGGCTGCTGAAACTTGGGTAACACCCTCTCGCATACCTCGCGAGCCTCAATTACATCACCCTCAGTCAACATCACCACAATCTCTCCAAACTTCGCGTCTTTACGCTTGCTTATAATGAATGGAGCATCGAGATAAGGCTTCAGCATTCTCTCAACCTCCTCCGCCTGTATCTTTATACCCCCAGAACAGATTACATTATCCTTCCTTCCAAGAATCCTGAACCTCATTCCAGAGCCATCTATCTCACCTATATCATTTGTCACCAATGTCTCTTCACATACCTCAGGAGCATCAATTACCAGACATCTGTCTGCATTCAGGCTCACCCTCACGCCTGGAAAAGGCTCATACCACTCCGATGCCCTTTCGCCGCTCAATCGCCTCAGTGCGATATGCGATAGCGTCTCCGTCATTCCATACGTGCTCCAGACCGCATTAGGAAACGACCTCAGCTCCTCAGCCATCCCGTCGTCTATAGCCCCTCCGCCTATTATCAGATTCTTTATCTGCATCAGCCTCTCTCGTTCCTCAGGCACCTGTAACGAATTATACACCTGCATCGGCACCATCGCCGCAAACCCAATATTATCTGTTGAATATTTTTTATTTTCTATTTTATATTTTTTATTTAGCATCTCCCCCATCGGGTGTCCTGATGGCTCGACAGCAACGAGATTCAGATTCCTCTCCATCGCCCTCACCACCATCATCTTTCCTGCGATATAATCCAGCGACATACATAGCAGTGCCGTATCTCCAGGCTTCAGCCCAAGGAAGTCACATGTTATCCTTGCAGAATTTATCATCCTGCGTTTCTCTACCAGCATCCTCTTCGGCTCCCCAGTGCTTCCACTGGTCTTCACCTCTACATAAGGACTGTCACTCTTCCACTCCTCCAGAAAATCTTCTACTGACATAAGAACTATCTATTTTGACATAGCCACAACTTATCTCCTCTTATGTCTAAGCCCATATCAAAATTGTCTGTAAAAAGCTGTCCTGTGCCGAGGCCTTGCGGCATGGTGATATTGTCTCCATACACGGCTGATGCAAACTGTGCTATGGCATTCAGTCCGATATTACTCTCCAGCGCCGATGTTATCCACGACCCGATACCCATATCCTTTGCTGTGTCTATCCACTCCCTGCATCCCGTCATTCCTCCGTGCAGCGATGGCTTCAGTATGATATATCTCGGCTTTATCACATTCAGCATGTGTCTCTTCATCTCAGGATCGTTCACGCCTATCAGCTCTTCGTCCAATGCTATCGGCAGCGGCGACTCCCTGCATAGTTCGGCCATAAACGCCCATTGTCCCTTTTTTATAGGCTGTTCGATACTGTGGATATTATATTGTGAGAGGAGTTCGAGCTTATACAGAGCCTCATCAAATTCAAACGCCCCGTTGGCATCCACTCTCAGCTCTACCTCATGGAAAGAATATCTGTCTCTTATTCGTTTTATCAGGTCCAGTTCCTTGTCAAAGTCTATCGCTCCAATCTTCAGTTTCACACATCTGAAACCCTTCTCCAGTTTCTCCTCCATCCTCTGCAGCATCTCGTCATAGTTGCCCATCCACACGAGGCCATTGATTGGAATACCCTCTTCACCTCTGCTGAATGCCGTATCGAAAAGCAGTCCCTGAGCCTGTCTAAGGGCCAGCAGCGCTGTCTCCAGTCCGAAGAGCATCGACGGATAATCTCTCATCGCCTCATAGTCTGTCTCTCCCGTCTCACAGAGCCTCTTGCAGAATTGATCAAGTATCTCTTCATACCTTCCATCCTCCATCGCATCACAGCTCAGGTCCGGCAATGGCGCACACTCTCCCACTCCATGCCTCTCACCGTCCGACAGATTCACCAGCCATATCTTCCTCGTGGTATATACTCCCCTCGACGTTCCCGCCGGCTGCTTAAAATGCAGCGTCCGTTTCTCTATATTATAGTTCATGGCAGTTTCGGGTATTTCTTAAAGTCGGGTTTGCGCTTTTCCAGGAAAGCCTTGCCTCCCTCCTGAGCCTCGTCCAGGAAGTAATAAAGCATAGTGCAGTCACCTGCCAGCTCCTGTATTCCCGCCTGTCCGTCGAGTTCAGCATTCAGTCCAGCCTTGATCATACGGAGTGCCAGTGGTGAGCGTTCCATCATTATCTCCGCCCATTCCACACACTCATCCTCCAGTCTGTCGATAGGCACTACCTTGTTCACCATACCCATCTCCTCAGCCTCCTTGGCACTATACTGCCTGCACAGGAACCATATCTCGCGGGCCTTCTTCTGACCAACAATCCTTGCCAGATACGAAGAGCCGAATCCCGCATCAAAGCTTCCCACCTTCGGTCCTGTCTGTCCGAAGATGGCATTCTCAGAGGCTATCGTCAAGTCGCACACCAGATGCAGCACATGACCTCCACCGATGGCATAACCATTCACCATCGCAATCACCGGCTTCGGCAGTCTGCGTATCTGCATCTGCACGTCGAGCACACTAAGACGAGGCACTCCCTCCTCGTCAACATATCCTCCACGCCCCTTCACATGCATGTCGCCACCAGAGCAGAAAGCATGCTGCACGTCGGCCAGGGTCTTTCCCTCAGGCACCTCACTCATGGCACCCGTCAACAGCACCACACTTATCTCCTGCATCTCGCGGCACATCGAGAAAGCCTGACTCAACTCCCACGTGGTCTTGGGTGTAAAGGCATTACGATACCTCGCACGGTTGATGGTTATCTTTGCGATACCGTTATACTCCTCAAACAGTATCTCCTTAAACTCCTTAATCTGTTTCCAAACTCTTTTTTCCATATCTCTTTCAATTTTTCTGCAAAAATAGCAAAAAAAAACCGCTTGACAAAATCATACGGTATATTTTTCACTTTATCGTAAAAGAGTAGTTGTTATGTTTACTAATAAAATGGCCATCGCGCGCGACAGAGATTAATGGCATTTGCAGACTTTGTCGTAAGAATCAGAGTGTGTCGCGAGTAGTTGGGAAGAAATCGGAAGGAATATTTGGAATAGGCGATTTTTAACCGTACCTTTGCAATATCAAAAGATTCATACGTTAGTTAGATATAGTTTTCTTCATTGTATATTTAAATTAATTTCTTATCTTTGCATTCGTTAACAACATCAAGGATGTGGAACAAGGCCGCGCTTTCATTCGTCATAAGACAGTGTAATATGTTCTGCCCCCACTCCTTAACATCCGAATCCGGACAGTTCACTGGGCTTTGACCCCGCATTTGCAATGATG
>CACYRS010000019.1 GCA_902776935.1 uncultured Prevotellaceae bacterium
AGTTACCATCAGTACTTCACGCTCTTTGTAACCATCGATTGTCATTGAAACTGGAGTCTTTGCCATAATTCTTTTCCTTTCTTTAATTTTAAATTGTTAAACATTTCTTTTTTATTATTTATGTTCTTTTGTTCTTCTGTCTGATTGACGATGCAAAGATACGGCGATTTTCACCCGCTTCCAAGTTTTTTTCTGATTTCTTTCTCAACTATACGCGACACTCGCACCATTTTGCGACAAACCCCACAAATCCCCCAAATCTCTGTCGCGCTTTTCTAGATGCACAGTGTGATGATAATGTTTACTTACACTTGATATCTTTGAACTTCCAATCGGTGGAGGGCTCGATAAGGTCGAACTCCGTGGCATTGTCGGGCAGTGGCGGGAAAATCAATACGAAGCGCAGCTTCTGGCCAGGCCATGGCGTACGTGTAGAATTAGGCGCCATTGTGATGTTCTCCACACCTTCAAGACCTAACTTTCCACCCTTGTTGCCTTTGATATAGGTAGTACCCTTGATGGAAGCTCCGTCATTGACAGTAGAGCATACAAACTCCATCTCAAGACGAGTCTCCGTATCAGAACATGCCACGCGAACAATCTTGGTAGTAGTACTTTTCTTGTTCACGTAGATAGGATTCTCACGCACATATCTATATTTGGAATAGTCGGCCAGGATGGTCGTGTTATTGTTCAGGATGCTGGGGCCTTCTTCCGTGCGGCCTGCCTTCACGTAAAGGTCGTTGATCTTACGGGTAATCTGCATCTGATCAGTATAGCCGTATATGCAGTTCAGCTTGGCGGCCTCCTCATACTTGGTGAGGGCATCCTCCCAATATTCACCACCCTCAAAGTCTCTGGCACTTTCCATAGCTTCCTTGAAGCTCTGTTCGTACTGTGCCTTCTCCTTGGCATAGATCTCCATCTGCTTCTTACGCTCAGCGGATTCTATACCATGATTGATAGCTCCAAACACACCACTGATAGTCGATGATGTGTTCCAACTGTTCCACTGAGCATTTGCAGGAGCTGTCATCATTGCTCCCAACAAGACTAAAACAATAAATCTCTTTTTCATATTCGTTCGTAATTAAAATAAATGCAAGATAGATTCGTTTAATTTCTGCTATAATGAGTAGTAACAGTTGCAAAGATAAATATTTTTTCTGTAATTACCAAATTATTTTCCATGAAATTTCCTGTGTACGCCAACACTAAGGAGAAATCAAGTCAGAACTATTATACACATATATAAAACGGAATTTTTTTACTGATAAAATGGAAAATTACTGGTCAATTTGTTTTTGTTTCATTGAATTTTTGTATCTTTGTAGCGGAAAAAAACAATAAATTATGGCAATAATCAGTATGACCCTGAGTGGTGTGCTCCATTATGAGGGAACTACCACATCGACGAAGACAACAGCCGATATCACGCTCGCAACGGAAACGACGACAAGCGAAATCTATATCTTCCCGAAAGAAAAAGCGCCGAAAGCCCTGAAATACAGACTTGCGATCAAGGAATTCAGTTTCCACAAGAAGATGTATCAGCCGACAGAAGCTCTCGCCCTTATCAGCATCACAAAGGCTCAGGGTGTGGATAATGCTTACGAGCGTATCGACTGGGACATGCTCGACAAGATGTTCAAGCATGCCAAGGTCAGTCTGGCTGACGGTGACTTCACCATCGGCGACGACTATTACGTACACGAGGTGCTGCCTCACTATAAGAAAGACGGCATGAACGTCATCCTGAAGATCTACAGTCCCGACAAGATGATGACCGTCAGACAGGCCAGCCGCACCTGGGTGGCCAAGAAGCTGTTTGCTGGCATTCTGGACATAGAGCGAAAGAAGTATTTGTATCCGTGGGCCGCTGCAGAAACGGAAAAAGACACCGACAAGGACAAAGACACCGACAAGGATAAAGACACCGACAAGGATAAAAGCATCTTTGATAAGATAATAGAAAAGGCTAATCAGGAAGATGAAAAGGCCGAAAAAATCCGCATCAAATGCGATGCTCAGAACATGAAGGTTCTGAGGTATGGCGATAATAAGACGGAGCATATCTTCCCCTTCCTGGTACAGTATAACGAGAGTTTCTACGACATGCTGGCCCGAACAGCCAACCGCTGGGGTGAGTTCTTGTATTATGAGGACAACAAGTTGAATATCGGATATAACGACACCGTCACCCCCGTTAAGATAGAAGAAAACCAAGTCAAGGAGATCGCCACCTTTGACCCTGCGACAAAACAACTGTCGATCGGTGCTGACGGAAGATATGACTACCCCGCCAACAATAGCGGCCTGATAGGTAAGCCAGTACAGAAGTCACCTTTTATAGTGAAAGCCCAGATGGGCGCTTTCGGCGGCGCGGCCGACAAATGGATTATAAATCAGTTTTCAGCTGTGTTCAAGAACGACAAGAACCTGCCTACACTGATCGGTAACATGCTGTTCGACAACCTGTTTAACCTGGCAAGGGAAGAGTCAAAAGTAGCCAAGCTGAATTCTGATTTCAATGATAAATACAAATTTGGCAATAACCACGATAATGATGTCCAGTATGGCAACCACGACTTCGCCAAAAAGGGCGAGGATAAAAATGAAAAGCCTGCTTTCCAGCAGTTCACTGAGCTGCATACCAAATACAACGACGAGAAATATATCGCTATTGTAGAGAAGGAGCTGACCGTAGGGCAGAAGACCATCCATATCGACTATGAAACGATCCACCCGAAGCTGAAGTTGGGAAGTATCATCTCCTTCAACGACAAGAACTTCATCGTAGTGGAGATCTTGGGCGTAAAGGGCGAGACCGGCAATATGACATTCCAGCTTGTGGCAACGTCTCAGGATCCTGCCGACAAGATCTTCTACCCTTCGGTGATTCCAGCAGGCCACGTAAGATACGCCCATCCACAGCCGGCTACGATCACTGACGTTGACGACCCCGCACTCAACAAGAACCGCGCCAGAGTGATGTTCTCCTGGCAGACCATCGAATATGATGATCCTGAGAAAAAATTGGGAATTAAAGACGTTAGTAAGGAACTCTCCTCACCCTGGCTGAGCTTTGCCTCCAACCATCAGGGTCACCCCAATGTGGGTAAGCACTACGAAGGCAATCCTGTGATGGTGGGATTCGAAGATGGCAACGTGGAGCGTCCTTACATCATGGGTGGTTTAGGCGATGAAGGTGGCAGGCCCAACCAGGACGTGGTCATCTCGAGCCCAGGTGAGCATTTGCTGACGCTTACCGACGGTACGGGTCAAGGCATACAGGCCTTCCTCGCAGGAGCATTCTCGCCACTGTTTAAGAACTTCACAAGCTTTGTGCCCAACCTCATTCCTGCCATCAAGTGGGATAAGAACAAATATTTCGAGGGTGGTTTCGAACTGACAGACCGTTATGGAATGTACAAGATTTCGGGCTCTACCGACGGGCGCAACGTATCCATCGCTTCCAACTGGGGCGACGTGAAGATCAATGCCTTCACAGGCATCAGCATCTCTGCCCCTAACGGTGATGTAAAGATCTCCGGCAAGAACGTCACTATCGAGGCAGGCAACAACCTGAAGCTCGTATCAGGAACGAACGTCAACTACAAGTTGTGGAAATCGAAGGATACCAAGGGAGGCACCGCTGCCCAGTTGCTGCTGGAAGTGACGGCACAGGTGACCAAGAAGTTGGCCGCTACCCTCATGGACGTTATCGATCTGACAGTCGTCAGGTCGATCGTTGAGGTATTCTTCCGTCCAGTGGAGGGAAGCCTCACGTTGAAGTCCAACAGATTCCTGAAACTCGAGGCTGGCGAAAATCATTGTGAAATGCCCGAGAACGCCTTTAATGCGGAAAAGAGGAAGAAAATGCTGGATGAAATCAACAAGGAGGCGATTGTGAAAGGTGCAGGTATTGGTAATGGAATGGTGGAAATTATCAAGTACATTTCACCGTTATCCCGCAATATGATAGAACGCTTTTTTGAAAAGTATAACGCTGGTGTTGATGAATTGAAGATTCTAAAGAACAATATCAATTTCTTGAGATTATATGCAGATGAACCGTCTAAAGCTGAAAAGCCTGCGGAAGTATGTAAGCCAATTGACGATCTGGTGAAAGATCTATGGAAGCAAGATAAAGACGAAGACTGGGATGAAAGCAAGTGTGTATTCAAACAGGTGGATGTTGACGATAGTGCAGCTGATAAACTGAAGGATGATGCAGCCATGCGCATATCAGGCAAAACCGCAGATCAATATAATCCGATAAAAGCCAAGGTAAAAAAAGGTATTATTGATGACCGTAAGTTGTTGAGAAAAGATATAATGAGGTCGCTAAATAAGACGAGAAAACTTATTTACGAAGCGACGCATCTAAAGCCAACCAAGGAGGATATTAATAAGCTGGTAGGTCATTTCAACATGACGGTAATGCCGAAGGATTTCAAGGATAAGATATTAAAGGCATTTGATCCGGAGAAACTTAAGGATGTGCCTTTCTATACAACAATAGATGACACAAATAAAAAGCTGAATAGTAGAATTGATGGTGTAATTAAAGAAAATGACGGTTTGGTATTAATCTTGAGACGATTAGTCATGATTAATCTGTTAGAGGAGTTCGGATTCAATAAAGATACGCGAATAAAATTAAATGATAAAAATGAACCCAGTGAAACTGGATCTGTTCCTGAAAATCCTACGGCCACGACAGTACTAAATTCTAAGGTATGGGAAGGTTACGTGAAGAGTTTAAACGGTGTTCCTAAACTGGAAAAAGACAAGTGGTCGACTATCGGTGGTGCTCTGAAGGGCGCTGTTGACGAGGCTCTTGACGAACAAAAGAAAAAGATTGCTTTCTGGAAAGACCTTGCAGAGAAAAAGACGTGGGGTGAAGGCAAGAACGGTTGTATACTATTTGCGAGTGGCGACAAAACGTACAACATGAATGGCGACAAATTTAAGGCTATAACACCTCTTAAGTCGGATATCAAATACTTGAGCAATGCCAACACCACCCTTGATAAGAAAGAAAAGAAAACGATTCAAGGTTTCATTGAGAAGCTGCAGACAGCGATGTTAAAATTATAGGAGGCAGATATTATGGGATATATATTTGATGATTGGAAAGAGCTGCTTGAAAAATTCCAGAGCAGTGTAGAGAAGGATCTGGAGGAGATCCATCAGCATAAGTCGGAGGTTCAGCAGATCAAGGCAGACCTGATAGAGCGACTTGACAAAGGCCACTATTATCGCGATGATGACACAGTGATCATTTCCGCCCCGAATATCGTGATAGGTAACGTCGACAAAAACGGCGACCTGCTCGGCGGAGGTGTCGGCAATGTGATAATCAAAGGTAATGGTGTCGCCCTCGAAGGTGTCGGCAATGGGGGACATGTCGTTACCCGTGCCTCCAGCATCCGCCAGACAGCCGTCGACCCGGGTGTAGACGGTGTGGAGAATGTGGTACGCAGCACGTCGGAGATTGTCTCTCAGGCAAGCAGCATCGTGCTCCACAGCAGCGATGCCAAGGATGCCTTCTCTATGTCGGCAGCCCCACCTAACAGTGGCGGTATCACCATCCATGCCGACCAGACGCTGAACCTCGAGGCAGCCCTCTCGGCCGACGGCCGTAAGGAGCAGATTGAGGCTACTGTCGAGGGACTCTCAAAACAGGCTCAGGATCTGAATAAGCAGATAGGTGAGCAGAAGAAGAGCGTGGAAGACTGCTTCAAGAAGATGTCGGACCTGCTCGATCAGGAAGACAAGCATAATATGGAGGACGACTTCCTGAACCGTGTAGACCTGAAAGAAATCGCGCTGGCCCATGAGAGTATCAACGACCTGACACCTGTGCTATACCAGGCCACCCTGCATTTTATACATCTCGTGTCGCAACTCGCAGAGGTGAACCGCCAGAAGAAAGCTCTGGAGGACGAGAAAGGCAAGATCAAGACGGGCGACGCCTTCAAGAAGAATTCGACGGGCGCCAGAATGAACATCGTGGCAGAGCGTATCGATGTGGCTACCGCCGATGGCGACGGCAACCTACATACCCAGCCGGGAGCAGGCATCAGCGTCAGAACGCCTGATGTCAGCCTCAGCATGATGGACGACGAGGGTAAACTCGTAGAGCATGGCGGGTTCAGCGTCAATGCCCAGAACATCAGTCTCTCGTCAGTCAATCCGAAAGAGAAGGAGCTGCCCGTCACGGGGCGTGTCAACATCCACTCGAAGGAGATCAACCTTGAAGCTGTAGACTATCAGGTTGACGACAAGGGTGTTAAGGAGAAGGAACTGACAAAGGATAGCAAGATCACGATGACGGCAAAGACCGTAGAGGTGGCAACGACCAACCCGAAGGATATCGAGCGCGACGACAAGGGCAAGCTCACCAAGGGCGAATATACTGCCGAAGGCGATGTCATCATCCGTTCGAAGACCGTTGCTGTGGAGAGCCTCGACTACGAGGTGAAGGACGGCAAGCTCTCGACGAAGACCCTGACGAAGGACGGCAAGCTCAGCGTACGTGCCGAGAAGATGAATTTCCTCTCTGCCGATGCCGAGGGTAAGGCCACAGGAGCCATCAACCTGAATGCGAAGGCCGTCAGCGTGAAGTCGATGGATGTCGACAAGGAGAAGCTTACCGACGACAAGCTGGCCGCAGGCAGCACGATGACCCTCGTAAGTGAAAAGATGTACGTGGGCGCGAAGTCGAAGGACATCAAGAGCAAGAAGATACAAGCCTTGAGCGAGGAGATTGGCGCCTTTGCCGACAAGACGCTGGAGATACAGCAGGGCGACGGCAAGGCACTCGTACAACTCGATGGAGGCAATGCATCAGTTGGCGGTAGCAAGAGCCAGATCTATGGCGACACTACCATCAATGGAAAGGCCGACATCAAGGGTGATGTCAAGGCTCCGAAAGCCGTTATCGACAATCTCGAGGCTAAGTCATCATTCAAGTCAACAAACATCAGCGACGGTATCGCTATACCAGGAGCTCCAGGAGGTGGCAAACTGAGTGCTAAGCTGAAGACGGAAGATGCACCAAAGGAGTAGTTGAGAGTTGAGAGTTTATAGTTTAGAGTTGAAATATAGATATGAAAAAAGCTGTATATATAGAATTCGACCAGTATGGTGAGGAATTGTCAGGCCATTGCGCCAGATTCGCCTATCGGCTGATGAACTTCTGCGTGAAAGCCGAGGAGGTGGCACTACTGCCTATAGAAGCAATGATCGACGGCGATCTGGTAAAGCTCGACGAGTGTAGTATCGTAGGAAGGAAAGATGACTACACCTTCATGATCATCCCCAACTTCGCAGAGGATATGCCGGCCATCGCCCAAGGCGTGATGATGGAGCATCCGGAGTTTAAGCAGAGCATGGAGGAGAAGACCCTCGACACGGTTGATGAGAAGGGGCAATCCATCAAGAAGAATATCCGCTATCTGCTGCTGAAGATGCCCGAGGTGGACGATGAGCGCTACAAGGTGCTTAAGAACGGAGTAGAACTGTGCTACAACGACTGTAAGGCCGCGATGGAACTGGCCAACAACAAGTTCGACGCGAAGCTTACCCCTCTGCTGGCAGGTGAGAGCGACTCGGACATTGAGAGTTTGAAGAATGTGCGCGACAAGGTTAACACCGAGTGGGGCGACCATCGTGAGAAGCTCTATCATGAGAAGATACAGGAGATCGAGGATGCCCACAACAACTGGATGGCCGACCGCGTGGAGGATACGCTCACCCGTTTGCAGGATGAGGACAGGGCAAAGCACGATGATTATTCGACTCACTCGATGAAGATGGGTTCTGATGATGAATTTTAATATAATAAAAGAATAGAATCATGGCTAGAGTATCGATTATTGATAAAGAAGACAAACATATAGTATATTTGGGTGGCTATATGGACACTCCGTCGACACCCGATGTGGAAAAGGGTTTGGAGCCTCTCCTAACTAAAGTTGACAAAGATGTTCTCTTTGACTGTATCAATCTGGATTATATCGCTTCGAGTGTACTGCGCCTCCTGCTCAGGATCCTGAAGAATGCCAAGGCGAACAGTCACCACGTGTATATCACGAACATCTCACCCACTATCCGTGAGGCATTTCGACTGACAGGATTCCTCAACCTTTTCGAGCAGTTGGAGTCATAAGAGAGTGAAAGCGTATTATCAATCTTTCGCCAACAGGTTGACCCGCAAGGTGATGCTGGCCACGCTGACAACACTGATTGTCATTGCCAGTATCATCATCGGTATCACCCTCAGCGCTGTCAAGTACTTGACAGACGAGAAGTACAAGTCTGTCATGAGCATGGTCAACGAGAAACTGGAAAGGGTTCTCGCCACAGAGGAGTTGTGCGCCAGAAATGTCATCGGTGAAGTGTTCTACTGGTTGGACTCGCCCGAGAAGATGATGGAATCTATGGAGAATGAGATCAAACTGAACAACTATACTGAGGGCTACTTCATCGCTTTCGAGCCTTACCACTTCCCTCAGTATGGACGGTGGTTTGAGATCTATATGAATAAGATTAGGGATGAACATCCAAGGAACATCAGCTCGGCCAACCATGACTATCTCAGCAAAGAATGGTATGCCAAGGGCAAGGAATCGAAGACCGGCTTCTGGACGGATCCCTATTTCGATGATATCGGACAGAACGACAACGTCTGCTCGTTTGTCATGGCCCTCTACGACAAGAGAGACTCGATAGTGGGTGTCTTCGGTGCCGACCTGTCGCTGAAATGGCTCGCAAAAGAGCTGAAGATCATCAATGCCGGCAGTTATCATAATGGAGTGTTTGATAATTTCTACAACAAAGATTACAGATTCTACACCTTTATCATCAGCCGCGACGGCACCTTCATTGCGCATCCCCAGTGGGAAAGGGTGATGAAGGAAAACGTGCTCTCCTACATCGACCAGAACGACGAGCATGACATGCAGGTCATTGCCGACATGAAACAGGGTAAGGCGGGAAATTCCTCGATGGTGATTGACGGTTTACGGGCGAACGTGTATTATACACCATTGGGGTCGACCAACTGGTCGGTGGCCATTGTCGTTCCCCAGAGAGCCTTCTGGTTTCCAGCACTCTCCTTGGTCGGTATACTGCTGATCATCACGGTAATCGGTATGGTGGTTATCTATCTCTTCTGCCGTTCGAATATCCGTCAGGTGGTAAGTCCCCTGAATGCTCTGGCCGATTCCGCCGACGAGGTGGCCAAGGGAAACTTCGAAGCACCCCTGCCTTATATCGGGCACAGGGATGAGGTATGCAAGCTGCGCGACTCGTTTGCCGCCATGCAGCAGTCGCTCGAACAATATATGCAGGACCTGAAGGAACAGACGTCCAGGGAGGCTGCTTTCAAATACGAGCTGAACGTGGCCGGAGGACTGCAGATGTCGATGATACCCCACACCTTCCCAGAGCGTAGCGATATCGACCTCTACGGGTATCTGAAACCAGCCAAGAGTATCGGTGGTGACCTTTATGACTACTTCATCCGCGATGACAAACTGTTCTTCTGCATCGGTGATGTGAGTGGCAAGGGTATACCTGCAGCCCTGCTGATGGCTGCGACGCATTACGTGTTCCGTATTACCTCAGGACGTGAGAATGACCCAAAGCGGATCGTGGAGATCATGAACGACTATCTTTCCGAAGGTAACGAAGCACTGATGTTCTGTACCTTCTTCCTGGGGGTGCTCGACCTGAAGACGTATCAGCTGAAATACTGTAATGCTGGTCACGAATGCCCCATACTCATTACCTCTGAGGTCAACATGATTCCTGTAGAGTGTAATCTCGCATTAGGAGTGGGAGAAAGCTTTGTATATAAGTCGGAGGAGATGCAGCTCTCGCCAGGCAATGTCCTCCTGCTCTATACCGACGGTTTGAAGGATGCTGCCAACGAAGAAATGAAAACTTTCGAGAAACAGCGTATAAAGGACTCATTGCAGCAGCTCGTTGACAATGGTCATGCTAAAGCTTCCGACTATGTCCATCACCTTGTTGGCGATGTCGCAGCCTTCGTAAAAGATGCCCCACAGTCGGACGATCTCACCCTGATGACTATCGTCATAAAGAAATTCTTACTATAAAATATCGTTCATTACTTGTATTTTTTCGACAATGAACGTTTTTTTAAAGCTAATGAAACATTATTTATTGGTTTCTTTTAGAATTCATAATACCTTTGCAGCACAAAAAATGCTTCATACAAAATTGTTAGGTTAGTTAGATTAGTTAATAATAGTTAGATTAGTTTTAGGTTTAGAAAGATTGCTTTCAGGAAAAAAGGCGCGGCTCGAGAGGAGTAGCGCCTTTTTTCCTTATTATTTTCCTTTTTTAACAGCTAAAAAAATATTTCCGTTTCAAGAATAAATAATGTCGGGAAAATTTTGTACCTTTGCATCCAAAAGAAAAAAGATTATGCGTAAGATCTTATTGGTTTTATTATCAGTTATAGTTTTACTAACTTCTTGTTCTGACAGTAGTAAAGTATATAAAATAGGTGTGGCGCAGTGTTCTAAAGGACCTTGGCGTGAGAAGGTAAACAAGGAGATGCTGGCGGCCCAGCATCTTTACGAGTACGATGTCAAGGTGAGCATAGCTAATTCGGTTGACGATCCGGAATTGCAGGCCCGACAGATAGACAGTCTGGCACAGGCAGGCATCGACCTGATGGTGATAGCTCCTTATGAAGATATACAGATAATCAATGATGCTATTGCGCGAGTACTTAAAGCCGGTATCCCTGTTGTAAGCTTCGATCGTAAGACAAGTGCAGACTATACGGCATTTATTGGTGGCAACAATGTAGAGGCCGGTCTTATTACTGGGCAATATATTGCTTCGATAGTCAGAAGCATGGGAACAGAGGCGAGAGGTAAGAAGCCTGTTGTGTTGGAGATTACAGGATTGTTGAGCAGTACGCCCGCTTTAGAACGGCATCTTGGCTTCGAAGAGGCTATGAAGGCTTTGCCCGAAGTGGAGTATATCTGTAAGAAAAGCGACTGGTCGAGCGACGGAGCCTGCCGTATTGCTAATGAAATGATAGATTCACTCCGTAAGTCTGACAGCAGTCAATTAGACCAGACCTTTATCTTCTGTCACAACGATGGAATGGCAACGGGTGTCTATAAGGCTGTGGTAGAACAGAATGTAGAGGGCCGAATCAAGATTCTTGGTATCGACGGTATGCCTAACGAGGGTTTGGAGTATGTTAAACTGGGTCATCAGATAGGCACTTATTATTATCCTACTCATGGAGAAAAGATTATCAGGCTGGCTCTCGACATTCTGACAGGCAAGCCTTTTGAGCGTGACAATCCTTTGTTGGGATTTGTTGTAACGCCAGACAATGTGGATCTGGTAACAACTGAGGCTACTGAACTAATGAGACAGAACGATCACATGGTGACGATACACGACAAATTGGAGGCCTATTTCGGTCTATACAATACTCAGCACAAGGTTCTGATAGGCAGTTTTGTTGCTATTGTCCTATTAATAGTGGCGTTCATCATGATGTGGCGGGCTTATGTTCAGACACGTAAAGCCATTAAGCAAAGGCAGGACCTGAATGTGGAAGAGACGCTCTTCTATACCAATCCTGACAGTCGCAAATTACGTCAGGTATTTGAGACACCCCAAGAAGATGTTCCTGCACCACGTTCACAAGATACTATATTCGCAGAGAATCTCAACGAGGTCATCCGTAAAAACATGTCGAACCCGAATCTCAAGATGGAGGATTTGGGTGAAGAGGTCGGTTTGAGTCGCGTTCAGTTATATAGAAAGGTGAAAGCCATTACAGGACAATCGCCAGTGGAATTGTTACGACAGATGCGCCTACAGCGTGGCTATGTTCTGCTAACAACGACAAATAAGACCGTTAATGAGATAGCTTATGAGGTGGGATTTGGTACACCAGGTTATTTTTCCAACTGTTTCAAGAAACAATTTGGTAAATATCCGACGGATGTAAGGGCAGAATAAGCGTCTGCCCTTTTTTATGGGGTGTTAACAAATCGAACATAATGATTGAGGATTGTTTCATGTAACATTTTTGCAAGGTTCTGAACGATATTTGCTATACCTGTATGTGTTATTATAGTATTTTTGCACCAGTTTTAATTCACAAAAGTACTAATCAATTTAAAAGTTCAACAATGGAACAACTAAAAAAACTTTTTCTAAGTTTGTTGGCTCTACTTACGTGTACTATAATGTATGCGCAAAGTGAGATCAGTGGTACGGTTGTCGATCCTGCCGGTGAGACGGTCATTGGTGCCACCGTTATGGAGAAAGGTACGTCGAACGGTACAGTAACCGATTTCGATGGTAACTTTACAATCAAAGTCAAGGATGGTGCAATCCTCGTTATCTCCTACATTGGTTTTACAACAGTGGAACTACCAGCCCAGGATGGCATGAAAGTGACACTGAAGGATGATACAGAGATGTTACAGGAAGTGGTGGTAACTGGTTATACCACACAGCGCAAGGCCGACCTGACAGGTGCCATCTCAACGGTAAGTGTCGATGAAATGGCCAAGCAGAACGAGAACAACCCGATGAAAGCCCTTCAGGGACGTGTGCCAGGCATGAACATTACTGCTGACGGTAATCCTTCTGGTGCTGCCACAGTACGTATTCGTGGTGTAGGAACATTGAACGACAATGATCCTCTCTACATTATTGATGGTGTGCCAACTAAGGCAGGTATGCATGAGCTGAACGGCAATGACATCGAGAGCATTCAGGTGCTGAAGGATGCCGCTTCGGCAAGTATCTACGGTTCACGGGCTGCTAACGGTGTAATCATTATTACCACCAAGAAGGGTAAGGACGGTAAGGTAAAGGTAAACTTCGATGGCAGTGTTGCCACCTCTTTCTATACTAATAAGATTGAGACGATGAATGCCAGCGAGTGGGGACGTGCCTACTGGCAGGCAAGTGTCAATGACGGATTGAACCCAAGCAACAATAACCTTGGATATAATTACGACTGGGGCTATGATGCTAATGGCAATCCTGTCCTGAACAAGATGACAATGAATATGTTCCTCGACGAGAACGCCTCTGTGCGTGCTGGAGATACCGATTGGTTTAACGAGATTACTCGTACAGGCGTAGTACAGCAGTATAATGTATCGATAAGCAATGGTTCTGAAAAGGGTAGTTCCTTCTTCTCTCTTGGCTACTATGACAACCAAGGTACCATCAAGGACAGCTACTTCAACCGTCTCTCTGGTCGTGCCAACGTTGACTATAAGCTCTTTGATGGGAATATGATAATTGGCGAGAACTTCACCATCAATCGCACAAAAGGTGTCGATGCTCCCGGTGGAGTGCTTGAGCACGCTTTGGAATTCAATCCCAACTTCCCTATCTATGCAGAGAACGGCAAGTACGCTCAGGCTCTTGGCGCTTACTCAGAGCGTGAGAACCCGCTGAGTATGATTGACAATGCGAAGGATAACGAATATACCCAGTGGCGTATGTTTGGTGATGTGCACCTGAGTATTACTCCGTTTAAGAACTTTATGGTTCGCACAACCTTGGGTATGGACTATACTCAGAAAGAGCAGCGTTTCTTTACTTATCCTATTGCCAATGGTAAAGTGATGCGTACAGACTCGGCTGTTGAAGGTAAGCAGGAACACACAATGCGTTGGATGTGGAATGCTATCGCTACCTATAACTTTGAGATTGGCAAGCATCGTGGTGATGTCATGATAGGTACTGAGGTTAACCGTTCAGACTATAAGATGAACAGTGCGAAGCGTTACGAACTTGCTATCCTGAATACTGACTATATGTGGCCATCTGCAGGTGCAGGCCGTCAGCTGGCAGAAGGTTTTGGTGAGGGATTCAGTCTTGTTTCCTTCTTCGGTAAGGCAAACTACACCTATGATGACAAGTATTTGGCATCATTCACTATCCGTCGAGACGGTTCAAGTCGTTTCGGTTCAAGTAACCAGTATGGTACATTCCCTTCTGTTTCTGCTGGATGGCGCATTTCTCAGGAAAAGTTCATGGAGTCAACCAAGGGATGGCTCGATAACCTGAAGCTACGTTACTCGTGGGGTCAGACTGGTAATCAGGAGATTTCGAATACAGCTCGTTATACACTTTATAAGTCGGTTGTTTCAACAGGTCTCTGGGGTAGCGGGCAGGCTGGCTCCTCTTACGATATCTCAGGTAAGAATGGTGGCTATGATCTGGCTAACGGATATGTTCGTAACCAGCGTGGTAACGATGATATCAAGTGGGAGACCACAACACAGCATAATATAGGTTTGGATTTCGCTATCTTGAGAAATGAAATCTATGGAAGCTTCGACTGGTTCGACAAGAGAACAAAGGATATTCTTCTCTTCATGGAGGGTATTGCTGCTATGGGTGAGGGCTCTGGTCAGTGGATCAACGCTGGTGAGGTGAAGAATAACGGTTGGGAATTGACCATAGGCTATCGCCATCGTCTGCCAAACGACTTCTCATGGGATATCAGCGGAAACATCAGTAAGTATTCGAACGAGATAACTATGTTGCCCGAGACTGTGGCGGCTAATGGTAAGTATGGTGGTAATGGTGTCAAGAGTGTTGTGGGGCATCCTATGTTCTCACAGGTTGGTTATATCTATGACGGAATCTTTAAGAGTCAGGAAGAGATTGACAATCATGCTATTCAGGAAGGTGCAGGCCTGGGCCGTATCCGCTATAAGGATCTGAACGGTGATGGCCGTATCACAGAGGAGGATCAGGACTGGATTTACGATCCTACACCTGCTTTCACATGGGGTCTGAACATCTACCTGCAGTACAAGAACTGGGATTTGACTATGTTCTGGCAGGGCGTGCAGGGTGTAGACGTTGACTGTCGCGGTTATAAGTCACAGACAGACTTTTGGGCAAACTCTGCTATCAACGTTCCTTATCTGAACAAGGGTATTCGTGTACTTGATGCCTGGAGTCCTGCTAACCCAGGTAGCAATATCCCTGCACTTACCACTTCAGATACAAACAATGAGGGTCGTGTGTCTTCTTATTATATCGAAAATGGATCATACGCTAAGTTACGCACCATACAGCTGGGTTACAACATGCCTAAGAGCATTACAGACAAACTTCGTCTTGACCGTATACGTCTCTACGCATCTGCTCAGAACCTGTTGACTATCAAAAGCGGTAAGTTTACTGGTGCTGACCCGGAGAATCCAGGATTCAACTATCCTATCCCTCTCAATCTTACATTCGGACTCAATGTTTCATTCTAAAATATAGCAACGATTATGAAAACGATATATAAACTTTTCTGCGCACTCTGCATCATCTTAGGGATGATGAGCTGCTCGAAATTTCTTGAGGAGCAGGTGCCACAGGCCACTCTGACCCAGGATGAGGTAAAGAATCCTGAGTATATCGACAACGTGTTGATTTCAGCATACGCAGGTCTGGTTTCGATTGAAGATATGAATGCTTCATTCTCACTCTGGAACTATGATACTCGTTCTGACGATGCCTATGTAGGCGGATCTGATTTCTCTGATGGCGAACCTTTCCATAGACTGGAGAGAAGTACTGGTGTGATGACTACCGACTGGCCTTTCAGCTCTATATGGAACAGATTCTATAATTACCTCTCACGTGTGAGCCTGTCACTTGATATTCTGGCAAGTGCAGATCAGGAGAACGCAACTATTAAGCAGCGTACTGCCGAGATGAAATTCCTTCGTGCCTATGGCCACTTCCAGCTTAAGCGTCTCTTCAAGAAGATACCGTTTGTAAACAAGCTCAACATGGAAGAAGAGGACTACAATAACCTCTCAAATACGGAATATACTAATGATGAAGGTTGGCAGCAGATTATCAATGATCTGGAAGATGCCTATGCTGTTCTTCCAATTGTACAGGCAGAAAAAGGTCGTCCAACAAAGGCTGCTTGTGCTGCGTTCCTTGCTAAAGTATATCTCTATAAGGCATATCGCCAGGATGATGCAAACTCTAATCAGGTGACAGGTATTAATTCCGACGACCTCCAGAAGGTTGTGGAGTATACAAATCCTGCTCTTTATAGTGGTTATGGCCTGGAGCCAGACTTGCACAACAATTTCCGTCCTGAGGAACAATATGAGAATGGTAAGGAAAGCCTTTGGGCCATCCAGTACTCAAAGAATGATGGTACTGTCTATGGTAACCTGAATTTTTCATATCGTCTGATTGTACCCTGTATTCCTAAAGTGCACGATTCTGGTTGTGATTTCTATAAGCCATCACATAACCTCGTGAGCGCTTATCGTACTAACAGCGACGGCTTGCCTTTGCTTGATAACTTTGCAGCTGTTGATTATACTGTTGGTAGTAACCAGACAGTAGACCCTCGTTTGTTTGTAACTGTAGGTGTTCCTGGCACTCCTTATATGTTCAACCCTGGCTTTATGATGGCTGAGAGCAATGCTTGGAGCCGTTCAGGCGGTACATTCGGATACTTTGTTTCGCTTAAGCAGAATGTTGACCCATCACTGACAGACAGCTACCTCTATCTGTGTGACTCACAGTGGGCAAGTTCAATGAACCGTATTGTATTCCGCTATGCTGACGTTCTGCTAATGCGTGCAGAGGCTCAGGCCCAGTTGGGACAAACAGCTGATGCAATAGCACTAGTGAATCAGGTTCGCAATCGTGCAAATGGTATGATAACAAACAGCGTTGTTTCAAACTACCCAACTAAATATGGCGTACACTATGCAGTGGGTAAATATAACGGCTCATATTCTAAGGATGAGGCTATGAAGATCATCAAGATGGAACGTCGACTGGAGTTGGCTATGGAGAGTGAGCGTTTCTTTGATTTGGTGCGTTGGGGTGATGCTGCAACAGTATTGAACAAGTTCTATAGCAGCGAAAGTGAGAAAATGAACTTCCTAAGCGGCTCGCAGTTCACAGCCAACAAGAACGAGTATCTGCCAGTTCCTTATGAGCAGATGGCAGCATCTAATGGACACTATACGCAGAATTGTGGACAGTGGTAAAGAATGTAAAAAGGTAAAAAAGTAAAAAATAAAGGATATGAAAACGATATATAGCATCATCTGCGCAATCTGCATCATCTGCGGTTTCTCTGCCTGCAATGATGATCATACAGGTAGCATAGACGTGAGCGGAGAATGCCTCGTTGAAAAGTTTGTGCTGAATGGTCAGTACGAAGGTACTATCAACACAGAGAAGAGGCTGGTTAAGGTAAAGGTTCCTGTGGACTTCAACCAAAAGGATAATATGGAAATAACAGGTCTTACAGTATCTTCTGGGGCTAAGACCAATATGAATGTGGGTGATCATATCAATTTCGATGGTGATCGTACTCTGCACATCACCAATGGTGATCTTGTGATGGACTATCAGGTAAGTGTACGTAATGATGAGGCTCTGATGTCACTATTTATCCTTGAAGGTGTAAAGGGAGCCATTAACCAGCAGGATAAGACTATCACCGTAAGTGTGATGGCAAATAGCGGAATTGACCTTAGCAATGCTACCTTTGAGGTTGTTTGCAGTGAAGATGCAACCTGTAGCCCGGCCAGTGGTACAAAAGGCAATTTCACAGAGCCTTTCCAGATAACGTTGAACGATAATACGGCTACAACAGTTTATACAGTCTATGTAACGCTGATAGAGGCTCCTGTAGCATTGTTTGTTGGTGAAGCAGAGAATATAGAACTGCTGAACGATGAGGAGAAAGCTGCAGCCAAGTGGCTGACTGGCAATATCGCCAGTGCTGCCTATGCATCTTGGAGCGATGTAGCTAGTGGAAATATCTCGCTCGAGAAGTGTAAACTGGTATTCTTCCATCGTCATTGTTCATCATACGGCAACTATAACGGTTTTGCTGAGGCTGAGAGCGGTGCTATGACAGCACTCCCGAAGATGAAGGAACTTTGGCAGAATGGTGTCGGTTTCGTATTGGGTCGTTCGGCAGTGAACTATGCAATTGCTTTGGGCGCTATGCCTGAGGATGCTTATCCCAACAATGTCTGGGGTGGCGGAGGCGGTGAAGGCTCCGACCTGATGGGTGACGATCCTTGGCATTTCTACGCCTACGACATCACGCACCCATTATGGAAGAATCTTAAGACCTACCCTGGCGCAGCCGATAATGCTGTCTATACACTCGACAAGGACTACACTATCTGTAACACTACTTCGCAGTATGGATTCTGGGATACATATGGTGGCGGTAAGGACGCTATGGAGGCAAAGACAGGCGCCCGTGCACTTGGTGGTGACAACAGCGTATCATCTTGGGAGCTGAAGGGTGCAAACGGTGAGTTTGGCAAGGGTGGAATCATCTGCTTAGGCTCTGGACTCTTTGACTGGAACTCACCAACTCCTTACACTTCGAACTATCACGATAATATGGGCACTATCTTGCTCAACGCATTCGATTATCTAACGAAATAAACAAGAACGATTATGAAGACAATGAAATATTCTATATTATCACTCAGTCAACTGGTGTTCACCGTTGCCTTGTCAGCCTCTATGCTGACAGCATGCAGCGACGATGAGTTCAGCGGTGATCCCGCCAAGGACTGGAACGGCACTGCCACATTCTTTGCGCCTACCGATGCACAGGGCTTTGATACATATTACAAGCCGGCAGTAGGACGTGTTGGTGACCCCATGCCATTCTACGATCAGAAGAATGGTGACTTCAAGGTACTTTATCTTCAGGAGTTCGACAATAACATGAGTCATCGTTTCCATCCCATCTGGGCCGTAACGACCAAAGACGGTGCCAACTACGAGTCGTTAGGAGAAATCCTTCCATACGGTGGCAACGACTATCAACAGGACGCAGCTTTAGGAACAGGTTGTGCTTACGAGAAAGATGGTACCTATTATATCTATTATACAGGGCATAATGGAAACTGCAAGAACCGCGAGGTTGTAATGCGTGCAACATCGACAGACTTTAAGACTTGGACAAAAGATGAACTTTGGACACTCAATGGTCCTGACTTCGGCTATTCCAGTAATGACTTCCGCGATCCACAGATTTTTGTTGCTGACGACAATCTCTACCATATGGTTATCTCTACCTATCCAGTCAATGGTGGTGATCCCGTCTTTGCAGAGTTCAAGTCAAGTGACCTTAAGAACTGGGAGCATGTCGGTCGTATCCGTATGATCTGGGATCGTATGCTTGAGTGCCCCGATATCTTCAAGATGGGTAATTACTGGTACCTTGTTTACAGTGAGAGTTTCCGTGCCAGTTGGAGTCGTAAGGTAAAGTATATGGTGGCTTCGACTTATCAAGAACTGAAGAACTGCTTAAACGATGGGCCAAAGTGGCCAAATGATGGCCATGAGGGTGTACTCGACAGCCGTGCATTCTATGCTGGTAAGACTGCCTCCAATGGTACAGACCGTTATATCTGGGGATGGTGTCCATTCCGTTCGGGAGCTGATATCCACGAGAAGAACATTAACGTAGGTGCTGGTGATGGAAATGAACCTAACTGGAGCGGTGCACTTATATGTCATAAGATAATCCAGCATACTGATGGAACTCTTACATTGGGTGCAGTACCTGCTATGGCTGCAAAGTATGGTAATCCTGCTAATGCAAATGTAATAGAATCTAACGGTTATAACGGTGGAACGCTTAGTGGCGATGGTGCTTATGCTCTTTACAACCGTTTGGGCAGCTGTAATCATATCTCGTTTACTGTAAAGACCTCTAATAATTGGGATAAGTTTGGAGTTTCATTTGTTCGCGGCACAGATTCTAAAAAGTATTATACTATGGTTGTGAATCCTGAATGGGAGGATGGTCGTAAGGTCAACTTCGAACAGGAAGGTGCTGAAGGCAAGGGCTTCATTGAGGGTGCAGATGGTTACAACTTCCAGCGTCCGTCAGATAATGTCTATAACATCGACATCTATACCGACAACTCTGTTCTTGTGATGTACATTAATGATGTATGTGCTTACACCAACCGTATCTATGGTATTCAGAAGAACTGTTGGAGCATAAATAACTATGGTGGCAGTATTACTGTCAGCGATGTTAAGGTACAACAATATTGATTCGGTTTGTAAAGATTTGGTTTAATAAAAAAGGCGCGGCTCGAGAGGAGTAGCGCCTTTTTTCCTTTAAACCAGCCTATTAAACTTATGCTCCTCCTATGGTATTTGCTATCTTATCGACATTCATACTACGGGCTGAAGCATCGAAGATGTCTTTATAAACACCTCCTTGTTGATAAACGTCAGATGGTGAGCCGTGTTGTACGACACGGCCTTGCTGGAGCACATATATCTGCTCGGCATCGATAATCTGGCCGATGTTGTGGGATATGATGATGACAGTACGTCCCTGTTTGATGGCATCGATGCTGGCTTTTATCTGTTCTGTTGCGATGGCATCAAGACTGGCAGTAGGTTCATCGAGGAAGATGATAGGCGGATTCTTGATGAACATACGCGCAATGGCGATTCGCTGCTGCTGACCACCGCTGAGTTGTTGGGCTGCGGTATCGAAACCCTGTGGGAGTTGCATGATTTGCTCATAGATATAGGCTTGCTTGGCAGCTTTCACCACATCCTCGTGGGTGGCCTGTGGAAAGCCGTACTTGATATTCTCCTCGATGGTGCCGTCGAAGATATGGTTTTTCTGCAGAACCAGACCCACGTTCTCGCGCAGCCATTGTGTGTCCCAGTCAGCAAGGTCGACGCCATCGAGCTTTATCTGTCCGCGCTGAGGCTTGTAGAACTTGTCGAGCAAGTTGACGATTGTGCTCTTGCCTGCTCCGCTCAGACCTACAAGGGCTGTTATCTTACCACTCTCGATGCGCATCGAAACATCAAACAGAGCCTGAGTACCATTAGAATAGGTGAAGTCAACATTTGACAGTTCAAAGTCGCCCTTCACCTTATCAGGATGATACTTGCCTGACACCTCCACCTCATCGTCGGCATGCAGGATTCCAAAGAAGCCTTCTGCATAGATGAGGGCATCGTTCATATCGTCGTAGATACGGTGTAGCTGACGGATGGGCGCACTCACGTTGGCAAAGAGCATCACGTGGTACATAATCTTTCCTATGGTCATACCAGGATAGTCTATCAGCACTAAGTAGGCTGTCAGAATAATGATGAGCACAGTACCAATCTGTTCGAGGAAACTCTTCAGGCCATTGAAAAAGAAACTCTGTTTACGAGTGCTGAGCTGCAGATTGGTCATTGCGTCTTGCAGGCCCGTCTGACGGTCAGCCTCTATCTGTTCACGATTGAACGACTTGATGACGGTGATGCTCTCGATGATGTTCAGGATGCCCTGACTCACAGCCTGATGTCCGCCGAAGATACCCCTTCGTCCGCCCTTCATCCGTTTTGCCTGAAGGTTGGTTACATAAAAATATATAGGTACGATACATAGAGCTACAAGCCCTACGTAGACATTCGCCCAAAACATCAGAATCAGCGCCAGTATGGCACTTGTGAATAGAGGCAGGATTTCAATGAAGAAATTGTTGACTGTGTTCGACAAACTCATGATGCCTCGATCGATTCGTGACTGCAGTTTACCCGTTTCATTCCCTTCGGCTGTAAAGAATGCCATACGGAAGGAAAGCATGCGCTCCACCACCCTCAGCGAAAGATCACGACTCACAAGGATACGCATCCGCTCACCATAATATCGCTGGAAGAATGTCACCAGAGCCCCTATTACTTCCTTGCCAAGAAGGATGACGGTAATCGTGGTAAGGATCTTAACTGCGCTGGTCCACGAGAAGTCAGGTACCTGTATGAGTGCATTGATAGCATCGACAGCACGGTCGAGCACAACGGCGTTCACCTGTGCCATCAGAGAACTGATGACTGTCAGTGTCAACGTGATGCCCACCAGCCACCTGTAAGGCAGCACGAAGGGCAGGATATTCTTCAGCAGGTCGAGAATATTCATCTTGCCTGCATTGTTCTGGTTTTCTTTCATTTGTCTTTTCTCCAATTTGATGGCAAAGATACATATTTATTTCAAATATTCTTTCATTTCTAGCAAAATTGTTTAAATGAACGATTTTTGTTAGTGTTTGAAACATAAGTTATAGATTACTTTTTAGATTTAATGTACCTTTGCAGCAGAATTCGAAACAACAAAATGAATAACAGAATGAAAAGAACAGTGATTTTGATGGTGGCAGCCCTGTTGGTGACTTTATCAGCAGATGCACAAGTGAAGCCTATGGTGCTTAGTGAGAATCATGCGATGGTACGTTTAGAGACAGGTAATAAGTATGTACTTCTTCCTGTAGAAGAGAAGGCAGAGAATGCCAATGTAAGAGTAATCAATAGTGACAACCAGACAACACGCCGTCCAAACGTGCGTCTGGCTGTTGACAACGTCGATTATTACGTACCTTTTGAAATAAAAGACGGTCAGACTCTCGATATAATCTTCACTGGAGATCGTCGTAAAACAGGTCCCATCAAAGATTTCGCTTGTTGGAAGGAAATGAAGTTCTCGAATGACTTCGATACTACTAATCGTGAGAAATTCCGTCCTTCATATCATCACACACCTCTTTATGGTTGGATGAATGATCCCAATGGTATGTTCTATAAGGATGGAGAATGGCATCTGTATTATCAGTATAACCCCTACGGATCGCTTTGGGAGAATATGACATGGGGTCACTCTGTATCAAAGGATCTGATTCATTGGGAAGCATTGCCGCTGGCTATCGAGGCTGATGCTATAGGTACAATATTCAGTGGTTCGTGCGTGGTAGATAAGAACAATACTGCTGGTTTTGGCAAGGATGCAATTATCGCTTTCTATACTTCAGCTGCTGAGTCCCAGACACAGTCGATGGCTTATTCTACTGACGGAGGACGAACATTCACTAAATATGATAAGAATCCTGTTGTCACATTCAATGCTCCTGATTTCCGTGATCCTAAGGTATTCTGGTACGAGGGCACAAACAGATGGATTATGATGCTGGCAGTAGGTCAGGAAATGCAGATTTGGTCATCAGCCAATCTCAAGGACTGGAATAAGGAGAGTAGCTTCGGCAGTGAGTATGGTTGTCATGGTGGTGTATGGGAATGTCCTGATATGCTGAAGATAGGTGATAAGTGGGTACTTATCTGCAATATTAACCCTGGTGGTCCGTTTGGAGGTAGTGCAACACAGTACTTCGTTGGCGATTTCGATGGCAGGAAATTCACTTGTGAGTCGATGCCAAAGGTTACGAAGTGGCTCGACTATGGTAAAGACCACTATGCTACAGTATCGTTCTCTAATGCTCCTGAGGGACGCGTAACAGTGTTGGCTTGGATGTCTAACTGGCAGTATGCCAATCAGGTGCCTACAAAGCAGTTTCGTTCTGCCAACTCCATTGCTCGCGACCTCGGACTGTTTAAGGATGGTGAGGAGACATATGTTAGTGTTACTCCTTCGAAGGAGAATCTAGCTGTTCGTGGTGCGAAGATAAAGAAACCCACATCTGCCTGTGAAATCATCGTCGACGTAAAGGGTACAATGGAGCTTACACTCTCCAATGCCAGGGGCGAACAGGTGGTTATGAGCTACGATGCCCAGAAACAGACCTTTGCAATGGATCGCTCCAAGAGCGGTGACTGCAGCTTTAGTGAGGCATTTGCTGCAACTACTGTTGCTCCTACTCACGGGAATCTGAAACAATTGCGTATTTTCGTCGACAACAGCAGCATCGAAGCCTTTGATGCTGACGGTAAGATGGCGATGACTAACCTTGTTTTCCCGAATGAGCCTTATAATAATATTAAAGTGAAAGGTGGCAAGGTTACAATCTATGAGATAAAGGTAAAAAGGTAAAACTGAAAAAATGTAATTATAGCTATGAGTCAGACTAAGAAATTCGCCCTGATCCCTGTGATGTTCTGCTTCTTTGCGATGGGCTTTGTGGATCTTGTGGGCATTGCATCAAACTACGTTAAGGAAGACCTGCAGTTGACAGACTCTGTTGCCAACATCTTCCCATCACTGGTGTTCTTCTGGTTTTTGATTTTCTCAGTGCCTACTGGTATGCTGATGAATAAGATCGGTCGTAAGAACACGGTACTTCTCTCGCTGATCGTGACTATCGTATCACTGCTTCTGCCTCTCTTCGGTGAGACATTCCCGATTATGTTGTGTGCCTTCTCATTGCTCGGAATAGGCAATGCACTGATGCAGACATCACTCAACCCACTGGTGTCTACTGTAATGGGGGGCGGCAACCTGGCATCAACACTTACCTTCGGACAGTTTATCAAGGCAATAGCTTCGTTCCTTGCTCCTTATCTCGCCATGTGGGGTGCCACTCAGGTGATTCCATCATTCGGCTACGATTGGAGAGTTCTTTTCGCTATCTATTTCATTGTGGGTATTCTTGCTGCAGCATTGTTGGCTGTTACTCCAATAGAGGAGGAGAAGATAGAAGGAAAGGCTTCTACCTTTGCTGAGTGCATAAAACTGTTAGGTACACCAATCGTATTACTCTCATTCTTCGGTATCATGTGTCATGTAGGAATCGACGTTGGCACAAATACCACTGCTCCGAAGATTCTGATGGAACGTCTGGGAATGACACTTAATGATGCAGCCTTCGCAACAAGCTTGTATTTTATCTTCCGTACCATCGGGTGTCTTACAGGTTCCTTCTTCCTGCGTGTGCTACCGAACCGTACTTTCTTCATCATCAGCATCGTAATGATGGCTCTTTCAATGTGCGGTCTGTTTATAGGTACAGAGAAATGGGTGCTCTACACAGCTATCGCTCTCGTAGGTTATGGAAACTCAAATATCTTCTCCATCTGTTTCGCTCAGGCTCTGACATCGATGCCTGAGAAACAGAATGAGGTGAGCGGTCTGATGATAATGGGTCTCTTCGGAGGTACTATCTTCCCATTGCTGATGGGCTTTGCCAGCGATGCTATGGGTCAGGCTGGTGCTGTAATAGTAATGACAGTAGGTGTCGTTTATCTCTTTACCTATATTAACCGCGTGAAGTAATCATAAAGTTCAAAGTTTAAAGTTCAAAGTATATGAAAAGATATATCGTAGGCCTCGGAGAGGCATTGTGGGATGTACTTCCCGAAGGAAAGAAACTTGGTGGCGCACCGGCAAATTTCGCTTATCATGCAGGACAGCTCCTTGGCAGTGAAAACACTATCGCTATTAGTGCTCTTGGTGAGGATGCACTTGCAGAGGAGACTATAGAAGCCCTTAAGGAGCACAGTCTTAACTATCTTATGCCACGTGTACCATATCCCACGGGAACGGTACAGGTAACACTTGCTGAGGGAGGTATTCCTACATACGAGATTAAGGAAGGTGTGGCATGGGACAATATCCCTTATACAGATGAAATGGCTGAAATCGCAAAGAACGCTTGTGCTGTTTGCTTTGGTTCTCTGGCTCAACGCAATGTCGTATCTCGTGAGAACATACGAAAGTTCCTGGCAGATACTCCTGATGACTGCATAAAAATATGCGATATCAACCTTCGTCAGCAGTTCTATTCAAAAGATATCCTTGAAGACTCCTTCAAGCTCTGTAATATCCTGAAGATTAATGATGAGGAACTTGTCATTGTGAATCGTATGTTTGGATACGATGGATTGGATATGCGTCAGACCTGCGAGAAGATGGTACATGACTATAATCTTAAGATGCTTGTTTTGACTTGTGGAACTAATGGCTCGTATGTCTTTACTGATGACGGCTTGACATCGTTCCAGGATACTCCAAAGGTAGACGTGGCCGATACTGTAGGTGCTGGTGACTCTTTCACAGGTTCTTTCTGCGGATGTATCCTTAAAGGCAAACCTGTTCAGGAGGCTCATAAGACCGCTGTAAAGGTAAGTGCCTTTGTATGTACACAGAATGGTGCTATGCCAATTGTACCTGAGGAGCTAAAGGCATAAGACCTGTTTTATAGAGGCTATTTTTGGCTGCGAGGTTTACTTTTCTCGGAAATTGTTATGATATTCGGGATAAAATGAGTAACTTCGCAGCCAAAATAGTATTTGCAGATGAATGTACAGATAGAAGAATCGTGGAAATCTCATCTCTGCGAGGAGTTTGAGAAGCCCTATTTTGCACAACTTACTGAGGCTGTGCGGAAGGAGTATACCCGGACTGTATGCTATCCCCCAGGAAAGCAGATTTTTAATGCTTTCAACCTGTGCCCTTTTGATAAAGTGAAGGTTGTGATAATAGGTCAGGATCCTTATCATGAGCCAGGTCAGGCCCACGGACTGAGCTTCTCTGTACAAGACGGGGTGATGTTCCCTCCATCGTTGCAGAATATCTTCAAGGAGATACAGGATGACTTAGGAACTCCTATCCCAACATCTGGCAATCTCACCCGATGGGCTGAACAGGGAGTGCTTCTTCTGAATGCTTCTCTTACGGTGAGGGCTCATGAGGCAAACAGTCATTCCAGACTTGGATGGCAGGTTTTTACCGATGCTGCCATTAAGGCTCTTGCTGCTCATCGCGAACATATAGTTTATATGCTCTGGGGTGGTTATGCAAGAGGTAAGGCATATATGATTGACAAGACTCGTAATCTTGTGCTCGAGTCTGTGCATCCTTCTCCTTTGAGTGCTAATCGTGGTGGATGGTTTGGCCAACACCAGTTCTCTCGTTGCAATGCCTATCTTCAGGAAAATGGCATGACTCCAATATCTTGGTAATCATAACAATCCAATCTCCACTATCCATTGAATCAACTTCCTCCAATAATACAAGTAGGCGATGTGTTGCTCTCGTCAGAGATTCTGACAGAGAAGTTCTGTTGTGACCTTAACGCATGTAAAGGCGAATGTTGTGTCGAAGGTGATGCTGGAGCACCTGTGACACTCGATGAAGTGGCTGAGATAGAGGAATCTCTTGATGAGGTATGGTCTGACCTCTCAGCATCGGCACAGAGTGTTATTGATAAACAGGGAGTGGCTTATACTGATCAGGAGGGTGACCTTGTAACGAGTATCGTAAGGGGTAAGGATTGTGTGTTCACATATTATGGGGATATCGAGGACTGGAACACTCATCTGCCGATAAAAGACTGTTGCCTTTGTGCGTTGGAAAAGGCATACAGAGCGGGACATTCACATTTCTGTAAGCCGATAAGTTGTGCTTTGTATCCTATCCGCGAGAAGAGACTCGGAGAGGGACTTGTTGGGCTGAACTATAACCGATGGGTTGTATGTAAGGCAGCTATCACCAAGGGAGAGCAGGAGAATATAAGATTATATCAGTTTCTGCGTGATCCACTCATCCGGCGTTTTGGCGAAGAGTGGTATCAGGAACTGCTCGATACCGTTGATGAGCTAAAGGCGCAGGGTTATCTATAGATTCCTGCGCCTTCAGTTCTTTTTTTACCATGTCTTGACAGGTAGGATTTGGCCAGCTTTCATCTTGAAAGTTTTCTGTTGGCCATTATATAATAAGGTAATGGTTCCGGCTTTCTTGGCCTTGATGCTACAATTGCGCACATTACCGTCTTTCCATTCGAAACTCAGTTCGTAGCCGCCGCGGGCACAGAGTCCGCTGACAGAACCTTCCTTCCATGCCTCAGCTGCTGCTGGGAGTAGTTCAATAATTGCCTTACCATCTTGAATTGATGATTGCATCAGCATCTCGCATACGCCAGCTGTTCCACCAAAGTTTCCGTCAATCTGGAAGGGTGGGTGCGCATCGAACAGGTTCGGGTAGGTGCCTCCGCCCTTATGCCATTCCTTCCAATTTGTTTTTTTGGAGCCTCGTGGGGCGATAGGTGTAAGCAACTTCTGATAGATGTGGTAAGCCTGTTTGGAGTTGTGCAGACGAGCCCAGAGGTTAATACGCCAGCCTGTGCTCCATCCTGTAGTCTTATCGCCCTTAATTTCAAGCGAACGCTCACAAGCCTTCAGAAGGTCTGCCTGATTGGTTATATGATTGCCAGGGAACAAACCTATCAGATGACTCTGATGACGATGCTGAAAGTCCCAGTCATCCCAGTCGTAATACCACTCATTCAGGTCGCCCATGTGTCCTATGGTGTAAGGATGTAATTTAGCTAACGCCTTTTCCATCTCCTTGTTCTTCTGACCAAGGATTTTACCAGCTGCTATAGTGTTGATAAACAACTCTCGGATGATGGCAAGGTCTGCTGTTCCGCCATAGCAGGTAGTACCATGATAGCCCTTATCTGTCTTATACTCGTTTTCTGGCGATGTACTTGGTGCAGTAATCAGTTCTCCAGGCTGCTTGGGGTTGTCGATAAGCCAACGTAGGCAGAACAGGGCTGCCCCCTTCATCAAGGGATAGGCAACGGTCTTCAGATATTCCTTGTCCTGAGTAAACTGATAACGCTCCCATAGGGTGTTCACAAGCCATGCACCACCAAGATTCCAGTTAGACCACTCCGGACTCTCGTTTTTCTCACCTACAGGGTTGGTCATTGCCCAGATATCGCTATTATGACTTGAGCACCATCCCTCATTGATGTTATAGTAGTTCTTGGCGGTATATTTTCCATTGGCAGCCAAGCCTGCAATAAAGCCATCCAGAGGTTCTGCCATCTCTGCCATATTTGCCACAAATGCAGGCCAGTAATTCTCTTCAAGATTGATGTTTACCGTATAGTTACCGCGCCAAGGCGACCAAAGTTGTGGAGCCCAGAGTCCTTGCAGGTTGGCGGGCACGTTCTTGGTCCTCGACGATGAAATGAGAAGATAGCGCCCAAACTGGAAATACAGTTCTTCCAGATATGTTGTATGATCACCACCGTTGGTGTAGTCTAACAACAATTGGTCTGTCAATCTACGTTCCTTAGCTCCTGGCAGGTCATTTGGATTGCGACCTTCTTTGTTCAGACAGATCTTTACTCTGTCATAAATCTGCTTGTAGTCAGCAAGATGACGAGCATAAAACTCGTCGAACCCCATGTTCTGAGTGTGCCATATGTCGTTGGCAACCTCTTCAAGATAAGGTGCCCCCTCCTTTACAGGATGTTTGTCGAAACCGCTAAAACTTGTCTCGTTGACAATATATATCGTAGCTTCTTTTGCCTTAGTGATAGTGAGTGACGAGTCATTGGCAGCCATCTCTCCATCAGTCTTTACACTGATCATTGTGCAGAAATGTGTACTCTCGTTAGGATCACCGGTGGCATGTCCAGTCATAGTGAGTTGTCCTAATGTGCTCTTTACCTGATGGGGTACTTGGGCAGTCAGTGCTATCTGGCAGTTGATGTCGCCACGCAGTCGGATGGCAATGAGCTTATCAGGATTCGATGCAAAATATTCTCTAGTTACCAGTTTCCCGTCGCGCATATAGCTGTCGCGTACTATTGCGGAGTCGATATCCAGTGTCCGGCAATAATTCTTTATTTCGCCAAGACGGAGATCCTTGATATGTAGTGTGCCAAGAGGCTGATAGAATTGTGAGTTCGGTCCTTGCACGTGTAACTGAAGAGAATCAGCAAGTGCATAATCCTCATTAAATAAGGCTTTTCTAATCTCAGGAATCCATTTATGGGCATCAGCGTCTAGGTTGCGGTCTACTGGTTTTCCTGTCCACAGGGTGATATCATTGAGGTAAATGACGTTATCGTCTGTACCTCCATAGATGAGAGCTCCGAGTTTTCCATTGCCAATAGGCAGTGATTCCTCAAAAAAGGTGGCGGGTTTGTCATACTCCAGCACCATTGGGGCCTGTGCCGTCTGGGCCTCACAAAGTGTCAGACACTTTGTGATCAAAATTGCTGCAAAGATAATATTTTTCCTCATGTTTGTAGTTTTTAGTTCATTTTGTTTGCAAAGATACAAAAAGTTTTGTATATTTGCAGCATAAAACCTAAAAAGTTGAGTAAATGCAACCAATAAAGACACTTAACGACATGATTGTGTTCCTCCAGAAGCGAGGTGACAAGAAACGTGTAGCGGTGGTTTGTGCCAATGATGCCAGTACCCGTTATGCAGTAGAGAAAGGTAAGGAGATGGGCTTTATCGAACCCATCTATGTGGATGGTGACGATAAAGACGAGTGTGCCCGTAGAGCTGTGGCTCTCTGTAAGAGCGGTGAGGCAGACATCCTCATGAAAGGACTCATCAATACCGATGTCATTCTTCGCGCTATATTAGATAAGGAGAATGGTATCCTTCGTCCTGGTCATGTGCTCACTCATGTTGCTATGGCGGAGATACCACGTTATGAGAAGGTTCTTTTCTTCACCGATGCTGCTGTAATCCCTGTGCCTACAGAGGCCCAGCGCCGTCAGCAGATCCACTATATGAACTATATTTGCCATTCTCTTGGTATTGAAGAGCCTCGTATTTCTCTAATTCACTGTGCAGAGAAAGTTAGCGCAAAGACATTTCCTTATACGGTTGATTATCTGGAGATTATCGCTGAGGCTCAGACAGGAGCTTTCGGAAGATGTATCATCGACGGACCATTGGATCTTAAGACATCTCTCGATTCTGTCAGTCTTCGTGAGAAAGGAATCCATTCTGTCATCGACGGACAGGCTGACGCACTGATATTCCCAGACATTGTGGCTGGAAACGTGTTCTATAAAACCATCACGCTGTTTGGATATGCTAAGACTGCTGGTGTGCTCCAGGGCACCCAGTGCTGTTGTGTGCTGCCATCGCGTGCAGATAGCCCAGAGTCAAAGTATTACTCTCTGGCTTTGGCAGCTATATAATTTATCTTCTTAGGAATAGACCTTTATCTCTTGTTCTCCGCGCATGGCCCTGAGCACATTCATGGCCAACGCTGTTAGTTCGTCTTCGCCTGGATAAACAAATACTGGGGCAAGGTAGCTCACTCGCTGACGCAATCCGTCGGTAACATATTTGCTGTGGGCAATAGCTCCTGTAAGGATTACCGCATCAACGTGTCCGTTTGTAGCAGGAGCGAGTGAAGCTAACCAACGGGAAATGCTATATATCATAGCGTCGAGAATCAGTTTTGCATGCTTGTCGCCATCGGCTATCCGGCGTTCTACCTCGCGAACATCGTTTGTACCTAAGTGGGCTGTAAGTCCACTATGACCGTTTATTTTTCGTAGCATCTCAGCCTCTGTGTATTGTCCGCTGTAACACAACTTCACAAGGGCCGCTGTGGGTAGCATACCTGCTCGGGAGGGAGAGAATGGTCCGTCGCCACTTAGCGCATCGCTGCACTCTATGGCTCGTCCGTGATGGTGCATAGCAAATGAGATGCCGCTTCCCATGTGGCATACAATAAGATCCTGCTCCTCATATTTAAGGTCGTGTTCGCGACAGTAACGCTTAGCAATCTCGCGCTGGTTCAGGGCATGCCAGATAGTCTGATGAGGCATTTCTGGCAGACCTGTTATGCGGGCAACATCGTCTAATTCGTCAACAACGCCTGGATCAACAGTAAATGCGCGGCAACCCTTAATCTCGCGGGCTATGCTCAGAGCTATCAGCGAACCAAGGTTGCAAGCGTGGTGCAGACGTGGGTTCTTGGTATCTTCAATCACCTTATCGTTAAGTTCGTATACACCGCTCTCGATGGGCTTTACCAGTCCACCGCGACCAACAACTACATCAAAGTCCATGGTGTAGCCCTGTCGTTTAATCTCTTCAAGAATTTTTTCTTTGCGATAGTCGAACTCATCCATGATGAAAGGATATCGGCAAAGTTCTTCGAACGGATGGTTGAGCGTGGCGTGCATCAGCAGCTCCTCGTCTTGAAAGATTCCCACCTTGGTAGAAATCATTCCCGGATTAATAGCTAAAATTCTCATATCGGTCAATTGTTGGTGAAAAGTAAAAGAGGAGCCACAGGGGCTCCTCTGTGCATTATGCGTCGATATTTGCGTAAGTTGCGTTCTTCTCGATGAACTCACGGCGAGGCTCAACGTCGTCACCCATAAGCATTGAGAAGATCTCGTCGGCCTCAGCAGCGTTCTCGATGGTAACCTGCTTGAGCAAGCGGTTCTCTGGGTTCATGGTAGTCTCCCAAAGCTGCTCTGGGTTCATCTCACCAAGACCTTTGTATCGCTGGGTGTGCAGAGCTGTTGCATTCTCATCACCAGCCACATACTTGTCGATAAAGGCCTGACGCTGCTGTTCTGTATAGCAGTACTCAGAGAATTTTTTGTATGTACATTTATAAAGCGGTGGAGTAGCGATATAGAGATGACCACCTTGGATTACTTGTGGCATGAATCGATAGAAGAGTGTCATGATCAGCGTGTCGATGTGTGAACCATCGACGTCGGCATCGGTCATGATGATAATCTTATCGTAACGAAGCTTATCAATGTTTGCATCCTTTGAGTCCTCGCCGTCTACACCAAAGCGTACACCTATTGACTGGATGATGTTCATAACAGACTCAGCCTCGAATACACGGTGCCACTGAACCTTCTCTACATTAAGAATCTTACCGCGCAACGGAAGGATAGCCTGGAAATGACGGTCACGACCCTGCTTGGCTGAACCACCTGCTGAGTCTCCCTCGACGAGGAAAATCTCACAATCCTTAGGATCCTTGTTAGAACAGTCGGCCAGTTTGCCGGGCAGACCACCACCAGTCATAGGGTTCTTACGCTGAACACTCTCGCGAGCCTTGCGTGCTGCGATACGTGCTGTTGCGGCCAGAATAACCTTCTCGCAGATGGTATGAGCCTCTTTTGGATGCTCCTCAAGGTAATTGTTCATAGCCTCACCAACGGCCTTCTGAACGGCTCCATTAACCTCGCTGTTGCCAAGCTTAGTCTTGGTCTGACCCTCAAACTGGGGCTCGGCTACCTTTACAGAGATGATAGCCGTAAGACCCTCGCGGAAGTCGTCTTGTGCCACCTCAATCTTAGCCTTCTCAATCTGCTTGCGCAACTGATCGTCCTCATCAGAGTATTTCTTCAGAGCGCGGGCAAGAGCGATACGGAAACCAGTAAGGTGGGTACCACCCTCGATAGTGTTGATATTGTTTACGTAGGAGTGGATGTTCTCTGAGTAGTCGCTGTTATAGAGCAGAGCAACCTCGATGGGCACACCATCCTTCTCTGTCTTAAGGCAGATAGGATCACCGATGATAGAGGTACGATGACGATCAACGTAACGAACGAACTCCTTCAGACCTTCCTTAGCGTGGAATACCTCAGGCTGACGGAGGTTACCTTCCTCGTCAGGGCGGAGGTCGGTAAGAGTTATTGTGATACCAGCGTTAAGATAAGCCAACTCACGCATACGCTTGGCTATGATGTCGTACTTATACTCGGTAGTGGTGAAGATAGTACCATCAGGCCAGAACTGCTGACGGGTACCAGTCTTGTCTGTATCGCCTACAATCTTAACGTCGTAAAGGGGCTTTCCCTTCTCATACTCCTGCTGGTATATATGGCCATTACGGAATACTTGTGACATCATGTGAGTAGAGAGTGCATTAACACAACTCACACCTACACCATGAAGACCTCCAGAGACCTTATATGATCCCTTATCGAACTTACCACCTGCATGAAGCACTGTCATTACGACTTCCAATGCACTCTTGTGCATCTTCTCATGTTCATCTACAGGGATACCACGTCCGTTGTCCTGAACGGTGATAGAGTTATCTTCGTTGATTGTTACTTCTATATGTGTACAAAATCCGGCCATAGCCTCGTCAATAGAGTTGTCGACGGTCTCATTAACCAGATGGTGAAGTCCTTTTTCGCTGATGTCGCCAATGTACATTGCAGGGCGCTTGCGCACAGCCTCTAATCCCTCGAGAACCTGAATGTTACTCGCGGAATAATTCTGTTCTTGAATCAGTTGTTCGTCTGTCATTTTGATATTTCTAATAATTTTGGATGCAAAGGTACGAAAAAATATTCAGATAAACATAGTTTATCTGCTAAAAAACAATAAAAATAAAACCGCAACCCTTTCGGATTGCGGTATTTGTGTCAATATGTCGGAATATACTATCCCAGTTTGTTGACGTGCTGAGCAAGGCTAGACTTCAGGTTTGCAGCCTTGTTCTTGTGGATGATGTTTGTCTTGGCCAGCTTGTCGAGCATCTTCTGTACCTTTGGATAAAGTGCAGCAGCCTCTTCCTTGTTGGTCATAGCGCGCAGCTTGCGCACGGCATTACGCATTGTCTTTGCGTAGTAGTGGTTGTGAAGCGCCCTCTTCTCAGTCTGGCGGATTCTCTTCACTGATGACTTGTGATTTGCCATTTTTTAATTTTAATTTTAATTGTTGAACTTAAAGCTTATGGGTCTTGTACCTTTCGGATGCCCTGGGCGGACTCTCTTGCGAGAATCCTCCGCCACCGTTCCCGATTGCTCAGTAGCACTTGGCTGTGCAGATGACGGATTTAATGTAGTCCCTAGGAGAGTCGAACTCCTCTTTAGAGAATGAAAATCTCTCGTCCTAACCGATAGACGAGTACTACATTTTTTGAACTTTGAGCTTTGAATTTTGAAGTTTGTGATAACTATTAACCATTATTAACTATATTTGCCTTAAAATGTTCATTGCCCAATGCTCAATATTCAAAGTTTATTGTATCTTTGCATTCGTAATGCTGACCAAGACTCAGGCTATAGTGCTGCATTCAATTAAGTATGGTGAGACAAGATTGATAGTCGATATGTTCACCAGAAGTAATGGAAGACTTTCGTTTATCGTTAGTCTGCCAAAGAGTCCTAAGTCGAAAATCCGGAAACAATATTTCCAACCGCTTACAATGCTTGAGATAGAAGTTGATGTCAGACCGAAACTTCAGTTGCAGAAGCTGAAGGATATACGGCTTGATTCTCCTTACGAAAGCATTCCATTTGACCCAAACAAACTGTCAATCTCACTTTTTGTGGCCGAGTTCTTGTATTATGCTCTTCGAGGAGAACAGCAGAATGTCCCTTTGTATGATTATATAGCAAACAGTCTCCTGTGGCTTGATGCTCAGGATCATCATTTTGCCAATTTCCATCTTGTGTTCCTCATGCGTATGAGCCGTTTCCTCGGTTTCTATCCTAATGTAGAACATTACAGGGCTGGTAATTATTTTGATCTCAGAGAGAGTATGTTCTGCACACAACCACCTGTACATCGCGATTTCCTGCTTCCTCAGGAAGCGGAGAAGATACAGCTGATGCTACGAATGGACTACCCGACCATGCATCTTTTCAGAATGTCGCACAAAGAGCGAGGGCGGTTAATAGAAGTAGTGCTTCAGTACTATTGCCTACATCTTACAGATTTTCCGGAGCTTAAATCGTTAGATGTTCTTCGCGAATTATATCAATAAATAAATTCCGTGCAAAGTCGCAACAGACATTGCACGGAGTTTAATATTTAAAAGGTGATAGCGAATTATTATCCGCGAGCCTCAATCTTCTTGTTGATGTCGTCAATCACCTCGTCAGTAAGTTCGTATTTAGAGATGATGAACATGGCCAAAAGCAGCAGAGCGGCAGGGATTACGCATACAAGCCAAAGGATTCCCTCCTGGGCCTCAGGTGTCTGCTCGATAACATCGGGGTTGTAAGATACGTAGGCAAGGATGGCGGGAGCCACAACGCTACCCAGTGTCATACCGGCCTTAAAGAAGATACCTGTAAGTGCGTTTACGATACCGGCAATGCGCTTGCCGCTTACGTACTCGCCATAAGATATAACCTCAGGAACCAGTGCCCACATGTAACCTGTGGCCACGATAACGCCAGTAGACTTAACAAACTGAGCTATGTAAACCATACCCATGCTTGGATTTTCCATCTTTGCAACGAAATACAGGAATGCCATACCAATAATAGCGATAGAAAGGAAGATATAGAACATATTTTTCTTACCAACCATCTTCTTAATCATAGGAACAAGTGGCATAAAGATGAATGATGGTGCACTACCGAGACCCATAAAGATAGAGAGCTGGTCAGCAGAACCATGCATATTGCTGTTGATGAAATATGCACCTGCAGCATTACCTATCGACATCATTGCAAAGGCGGTGATAAAGAAGAAAGCGATGATGCGAAGAGGACGGTTGTGGAAGAACTCCATCCACAGGTCGCTTATCTTTACGTTGGCAGCCTCGCTGGCATCCATTACTACGCGCTCTTTACATTGACTGAAGCAGAACAGCAACAAAGCCAGGCCTACGAGACCATAGATAGTCATCGTGGTGAACCAAGCAGCAGGATCCTTTGGCAGACCCTCGGCCTCCTGATTTGTGAAGTGAGCAATTAGCAGAGGCAGACCAGAACCAACGGCCAGACCACCGCAGTTAGCCATGAACATACGAACTGAGGTAAGGATAGTAATCTCGTCAGTGTCACGTGTTAGTGAAGAGTTCAGGGCGCCATAAGGCACATTGATGAATGTGTAAAGCAGTGTCATGGCTATATAAGTAATGTATGCATAAAGCAGCGATGGTGCAAATCCGTCCCAGAAACAGAGTATTGCAAAGCCTGTGAGTGGGATTCCTACATATACCAGATATGCGCGATACTTACCAAGTTTGGGGTTGTTCTTGTCAATAAGTGCGCCCACAACGGGGTCCCATAGCACGTTAGCAACGTTACCGATTGTGAACATCACCGATACATCAACAGCGTTCAGTCCATAGATGTCGGTGTAGAAAAACAACAGATACATACATGTTGTCTGGAAAATCAGATTCTGTGCCAGATCACCGGAGCCGAATCCGATGCGCTGGAGCCAGGAGAGCTTGTAAAAGCCTTTGGTTTCGTTAATTGTTGACATATTAATTTTATTTTTAGATTTATTTTTTCAGTTTCAGCTCGAATGAGGACATGGGAATGCCTGTAAGCGAACGGACGTTAGCCTGCAGTGGATTATCTTTCCAGGCATAGCGGACTGCCGTAGGCGTAAAGGCGGAGTTTAGGAGTGTAATGACATTCCCCTTGCCGATAGCTTTGACATTGTGGAATGTCTTGTTATCGTCTGCCACCTCGAAGGTATAAAGTTCACCTTCCTTAACAGGCTGGTCAAGCGTCAGTTGAACATGAGAACCTGTTATTATGATGTCTACCACCTCTGGCGATAGTTTCACCTTATTATTATATATTAGGCGATCAAAGCACAGAGCGATACGCTCGGCTACTTCCTTCTTGCGAAGTGGGTGGATATCTACAGTCTCACCCAAATCATTGATCACTGCCAGTTCTGCTCTGTTGTCGGCTTTGGCTACTATGCGCTGGGCTTCACGTAGTTGTGCCCAACCGCTGTTCATTGGTTCTGGCTGTGGGGTCAAGGGGCGTGGGAAACCTGTTTGCTGACGACCATCGTAATTGGCCAACTGTACAATCACAAACGGTATCTGCTGATCCTGCCAACGGTCACGCCAACAACCCATCAGTTTTTTCAGGTAGTCATCGTATGGAGCCGGGTTACCTGTATTCGATTCACCTTGATACCATACCACACCATTTATAGCGTATGGCGCCAAAGGATAAAGCACAGCGTTATAGAGTGTGGTAGGCAGGTTCTGAAGTGAAATATCACTACTTGGGCAGTTGGGCATCTCTGCACCAACTTTCATCTTCCAATTGTTGCCAAGGGGAATAATATCCTTAGGCATCGGGTTCTGTGAATTGCGATCTTCACCGAAACAGAGCATATAAGGCTTTTCTGGTATAAAGTGGGCTGCGCCGTATTTGTTAATAAAGCGGATTGCAATTACGTTGTCGCCCTCTCGCAGTAATCCCTCGGGTATATCATAACGGCGTGGCGGATACTGGTAATATGTGTGACCAATCTCCTTCCCGTTAAGATAGGTTATGTCCTGATCAAACAGTGTTCCAAGAAGCAATCGTGCAGGCTTTCCTGCATGCTCCTTGTCAATATTGATATGTTGGCGAAGCCATACACTACCCACTCCGTGCCATGTCCAGTTTTCCTGATTTATCTGAGGCCATTGAACATCGTCGACAGATAAATCGGCAAAACCTGGGTCGTTTTGATTCAGTATGGTCTGCCATTGCTGACTTGCAGCACTGTTGGCTTGCATCTGCGCACGAACAAATCTGTCGCTCTGATACATCTCAGTCTTCTTTACCAGCATGGGATAATCGGCAATAAGCGAATCCTTGCTTATCCATGCCTCAATGGGTGTACCTCCCCAGCTGTTGACGATGATACCTTGGGGCACCCCGGTCTTCTCAAACATACGTTTCCCTAAGAAATAGCCAACTGCAGAGAAAGGCCAGGCATTCTGTTTGTTCAGAGGTTTCCAGTTGATGGGAGTATCTTTGATATCGTCTCTGACGCCATGTGTGTCAGTATCGTTCTGAACACGGAACAGTCGGATCTTGGTGTTCTCATAGCTATCGACCTCCTGTGCATATTGCGGATAGACGCGTTCGATATGGACATCGATATTAGATTGTCCGGAACAAAGCCACACATCGCCAATCAATACGTCGGTGTATTCTATTACCTCTTCATTCTCACCTCTCACCTCTAAAACAAATGGTCCTCCTGCTTTCATCTTAGGAAGATCAATGCGCCATTTACCTTCTGTGTCAGCTGTGGTGGTATATTGTTTTTTGTTGAATCGTAAGGTGACAGCCTCTCCTGCATCTGCCTTACCCCATACTGGTATTGTCTTACCGCGTTGGAGTACCATGCCGGACTGAAAAAGCTTAGGGAGACATACCTTTGCCTCCAAGAGTGAGACACTGAGGAGTGTCAGACAGAGAACAAATATTTTCTTCATAATTTTATGTTCGCGTATGAATTCTGATGCAAAAATAATAAAAAAAAAGCGTTGAAATGGCAAAAAATAGCATTTTTCTTATCTGATGAAACATGGCGAAAAGCATCTGTAACATTTCAGAATGTCATATATCTTATAATTTAGTATCTTTGCACCCAGAATATTATCAGGCAATTTATTCACGAAATGTCAACGATCAATCAAAACCGACAGAAAATCTCGATGGGCGAGAAGGTCGGCTACTCTTTAGGAGATGCCGCAGCTAATCTCGTGTTCCAGATGATGATGATCTTCCAGTTAAAGTTCTATACGGATGTATTCGGACTCGATGGAGCCATAGCGGGAAGCGTCCTGCTGATAGCATGTCTTTCTGCCATTGTGGTAGATCCCGTAGTAGGAATATTGTCAGACAGGACCAATACTCGTTGGGGAAAGTTCCGCCCTTGGATCTTGTGGACGGCAGTACCCTTCTGTGTGTTTTATGTTCTTGCTTTCTATAATCCTGGCATCGAGGATAAGGCTACGGTGGCTACCTATGCCACCATCTCGTATCTGTTGCTGATGACGGTTTATTCGTTTAATAATGTGCCTTATTCTTCTTTGGGAGGAGTAATGACCAGCGATATCCGGGAGCGTACGAATATTACGACTATCCGTTTTGTGGCAGTCACCATAGCGCAGTTCGTAGTGCAGGGACTGACACTTCCGCTGGTAAACCATTTCGGAGATGACGGAAATGACATGCAGCATGGATGGATCTGTACTATTGGCATCTTTGCTGTTATCGCATTCATATTCTTTATGATAACTTTTTGTGTGAGTCGTGAACGAATCGCTCCTCCCCCTACACAGGATATAAATATAAAGGAAGATATTAAGCAGACGATATCAAATGTGCCTTGGAACACGATGTTCGTAGTAACCTTCTCACTCTTCATAACCCTGTCGATGTGGGGCTCGGCAATGAACTTCTACTTCCAGCATAATATCGACCAGAAGTCGCTGTTCGATTTCCTTGACACCTTCAAACTCGTAGATGATATGAGTGATGCCTATCCTGTGGGATTCTCTTTATTTAATATGGTAGGAGCTGTCGTTCAGTTCATTGGAGTAATACTGATGTCTCAATACCTGGCTAATAAGTATGGAAAGAAGAGAGTGTTTATTGCATGCCTTTCACTTACAGCCTTTTTCTCGGCATTATTCTATATACCATCGCCAACAGATGTCAGCTTGATATTCGTGCTAAATATCTTGAAGTCATTGGCCTATGCTCCTACAGTGCCTCTGTTGTGGGCGATGATAGCCGATGTGGCTGATCATATCGAATACGAGAACCATCGTCGCGCCACTGGTTTCTGTTTCTCTGGAATAATAATGGCACTGAAGGTTGGTCTTGGCACGGGTGGTGCTATTGCCGGCGTTATCATTTCTGCATTCGGATATGTTTCAGGTAATGTTTCTATACAGAACGAGGCGGCGATGGAGGGTATCCGACTGGTATCAAGTATAGTACCAGCCATGATGTTCGGTGTAGGCGTATTAGCCTTACATTTCTATCCCATTACCAAGGAGTATAATGAGAACATGCAGGCAGAGCTTGCCTCAAGACGTCGTCAAACCGAGTTGTCTATTGATGATTTTTGAATATCTGAATAATGTATAATTTATTTTTTAAGAGTATGAAACCTCGTTATCTTTTCCCAAGTGATTATATGGCAGACCCTTCTGCCAACGTGTTTAACGGCCGTATCTACGTGTATCCTTCTCATGACTGGGAGGCAGGTGCAGCCTTCGATGATGATGGAGGTCATTTCCAGATGAAAGACTATCATGTTCTCTCTTTGGATGATGTTGAGAATGGTGAGGTTACCGATCATGGTGTAATCCTCGATGTAGAGCAGGTTAAGTGGGCAGAGAAACAGATGTGGGATAATGACTGTGTTGAGAAAGACGGCAAGTATTATCTTATCTTCTCTGCAAAGGACTATAATGGCGTATTCCATCTCGGAGTAGCTGTCAGCGATACTCCTGAGGGACCATTCATTCCAGAGGATCAGCCAATTCGCGGCTCTATGAGTATCGACCCCAGCGTGTTTAAGGATGATGACGGACAGATCTACGTTTACTTCGGTGGTCTTTGGGGTGGTCAGCTACAGTGGTATCAGGCTCCTGAGAAGCTGGTGAAAGAGGGTGTTGACCTTGGTCCTGCAGCCGACAAGAAGACTCAGCTATTCGCACCGGCTGATGTTCCTGCACTGCCAAGTTTCGTTGCTCGTCTGAGTGATGACGTAAAACAGTTTGCTGAGGCTCCTCATAGCGTTATCGTAGTTGACAAGGACGGACAGCCCCTGAAGGCTGGTGATCCTCATCGTTTCTTCGAGGCATCATGGATGCATAAGTACAATGGGAAGTACTATTTCAGCTATTCTACTGGTGACAGTCACATGCTCTGCTATGCTATAGGCGATAATCCTTATGGACCTTTCACTTATCAGGGTGTAATCCTTGATCCTGTTGTAGGTTGGACAACTCATCATAGTATCCTGCAGTATAAGGGCGAGTGGTTCTTGTTCTACCACGACTGTGTTCCTTCAAACGATATCACTCATCTTCGTTCTCTGAAGGTTCAGCGTCTGTTCTACAATGAGGATGGTACAATCCAGAAAGTAATCAATGAGTAATCTCATCGAGACATATTACAGAGATCACCGTGACGAGCTACTGGCATTTGTCAGTAGCCGCCTTGGTGGTGCTGTAGAGGCAGAGGACATCGTACAGAATGTCTTTTTGCGTCTGCTTACTACGGATAAGATGATTACAGAGATTACCTTACCCGCCTTAACCTATACTATAGCACGCAACCTTATTTCTGACTATTATCGCCGCCGTAATACTTACGAGGAGTTTGAGCATTATATAAAACGCTCTTCTGACGATTATTCTTCTATGGAATCGGTGATCTCCGCTAAAGAATTGACGGAACTTTTGGAACGTGGACTTGCACGTATCCCAGAGAACTTCCGTGAAATATATCGCATGCATATTTATGGCGGAATGAAGGTGGGAGAAATCTCACAAACCCTAGGTGAGGGATATAAGTCTGTGGAGCACCGATTGGGTGCCGCGCGCAAAGCATTGCGCAGTTTTTTTAAGAATTATGCCTGAAAAGTATTGGCTGACTTCTGTGTTAGCGCAAACAGTAAAAAAAGATAGTAAAATATTTGCATTTTCAAACATTATTTAGTATATTTGCAGCCTAGTTACTACAGCTAAATAGCTACTAATAATGTTTAAGAGATTATTTTTCTGGTTAGTATTATCACTATTGACAGTTGGCACAGTTGCCGCACAGTCTATTTATAACGTAACCTCTTTCGGAGCAAAGGGCGATGGAAAGACAGATGATGCTGTCGCCATACAGAAAGCTATTGACAAATGTTCAAAAGATGGCGGAGGAATGGTGCTGTTCCCCCGTAATCATGTATTTATCTCAGGTCCTGTTGAACTGAAGAGCAATGTGGAGATTCATCTTGAGTCTACTGCCACTTGGAAGGCAAATCCTGATGAGAGCATCTATAAGCTTAGTGCTTTTGGCGAGAACAGAGGCGAGGGTATGCTGTGGCTATATGCTAATGATGCAGATAATATCAGTATCACGGGTAAGGGTACCATTCATGGTAACGGCATCGCTTTCATGGGTGCAGAACTAGAGGATTCTTACGAGCTGAAGCCTCTTGCAGACCAATCGTTCGATCCTCGTCCTCATGTGCTGACACTTACTGATGTTCGGAATCTCACCATCCGTGACGTCACTATCCGCGAGGGTGCATATTGGACAGTACATCTCATCGGTTGCAACGAGGCGGTTATTGATGGCATCAACCTCCTGAATAATCTTAAGATCCGCAATGGCGACGGTATCGATATCGACCACTCTAAGAATGTGCGTATAGCCAATTGTCATATTACCAGTGGCGATGACTGTATCTGCTTGAAGAACCGTCGTGAGTTTGAGAAGTATGGCTCTTGTCATGATATTACTGTTACTAACTGCGTGATGTCAAGCCGTTCTTGTGCCATTAAGATTGGTTCAGAGAATATGGACTCTATCTATAACGTGGTATTCGACAATTGCATCATTACTGGTTCTAATCGTGGCTTGGGAATTCAGAATCGTGATGAGGGAACTGTCACAGATGTTGTTTTCTCAAACATCCAGCTCGACTGTCGCCTGTGGAGTGATGTTTGGTGGGGTAAGGCAGAGCCTATCTACGTTACCAGCTACCCTCGTGCCAACGGCAATCATAAAGATGCCAACTGGCGATTCCCCAAGGGACAGATAGAGGGGCGTTGTGGCGAGGTAAGCCGTATCTATTTTAATAACATCACAGCCCTTAGCGAGAATGCCTGTTTCGTGGGTGGTGATGTGCCAGGCAAGGTGAAGGATATATATTTTAATAATGTACGCGTGAACATTATTGGTAATCAGAAGGAATTCCTGATGGACAAGCGTCCTTGCAAGGGTGAGGGATTCCTCAGGTTTAAGAACGACGGAGCTGGCGAGCAATCGCTACCTCTCTATACAGAAAACTTTTAATTATTTTTTAATAACTAATCAATTTTAATTTCTAACTTATGCAAAAGATTCTAAATCTGAAACAAGGAACATTGAAGGCAATGTCCTTCGGTCGGTTGGTACTCACCACCGCCTTCTTCTTGTTGTGCAGTACGGTTATGATGGCACAGCAGAAAGTGTCAGGTACTGTACTGGACGCAACAGGTGAGCCTCTGATTGGTGTAAGCGTGCTCGAGGCAGGAACTTCTAATGGAGTAGTTACCGATTTCAATGGTGACTTCACACTGACGGTAAAGCAGGGTGCAAAGCTCACTTTCTCCTACATCGGTTACCTTTCGCAGACACTCGCTGCCACTAATGGCATGAAGGTTACTCTTGAGGAGGACAACAAGGTGCTCAACGAAGTAGTAGTTGTAGGTTATGGTACAATGCGTCGTAAGGACGTTACCTCATCTATTACCACTGTGAAGGCTGAAGATCTTAACCGGGGTGTATTCACTGACCCAGGTCAGATGCTTCAGGGAAAAGTTCCTGGATTGGTTATTTCTTCAACAGCTGACCCAAATGGTGGTGCAACCATCACACTTCGTGGTGCTTCTACACTGCGTAGCGGTGCTATGTCACCTTACTATGTAATTGACGGTATTCCGGGTGTAGACCCATCTACTGTTGCTCCTGATGACATCGAGAGCATCGACGTACTGCGCGATGCTACTGCTACCGCCATCTACGGTTCTAAGGCCGCTAATGGTGTTATTATCATCACCACTAAGAAAGGTGCCGAGGAGAAGACCAATGTAACTTACAATGGATATGTAGCTATCGATAATATTCTTAAGAAGTACGATGTAGCTACTGCATCAGAATTACGTGAATATGCCTCAAAAAATGGTGTATCTCTTAAGGACGGTGGTTCCGACACAAACTGGCAGAATGAAGTTCTGCGTACAGGTATTAGCCACAATCACAATTTGAGTATCAGTGGCGGTAATGGTCGTACAAACTATATGGTTAGTGGTAACCTCATAAAGCGTCAGGGTGTCATCAAAGAAACTGGTATGGACCGCTTTAATGTTCGTGCTTTGGTTTCTACCAAGATGCTGAAGGATCGTCTCAGTATCTCAATGGGATTGAACTCTATGTATGGCAAGCACTTTGGTGTGCCTACAGGCGAAAAGGGCGCTTCTGTTCTCGATGCTATGAATTACTTCTCACCAACCAACCCCATCAAAAATAATGATGGTTCCTGGTCAACAGGTGCTGGTTCAAAGAACTACAACCCACTGGCTTTGATGTACGAGGATACTTCTGAGACTATTTGGAAGCGCAATCAGTTCATCGGCAAAGCTACTCTGGAGATTCTGAAGGGCCTCCTTTGGAATGTAAACTACTCTTGGAGCAACTACCAGAGCACATATAGTGGTTATAATACCCGTAATTCTCAGATTGAGGGTATTGGTAACAAGAACGGACAGGCTAGTCGAAACACATATTTCGGCCATGAGCAGACTTTCGAAACATATATGAACTATGGCTTCACAGTGGACAAACACAAAGTTGATTTGATGGTTGGTTACTCTTGGGAGCAGAAGAAGAATAATGATGGGTTTGGCGTGACTGTTGAGGGTTACTACAATGATGACCTGACATGGTATAACATGTCATACGCTCAGTCTATTCTTGGTGTTCAGAACTCTATTTCAAGCGGTTATGTAGAAAATGTCAAGAACATCTCTTTCTATGGTCGTGCCAACTACTCGTTCGATGGCCGCTACATGCTGCAGGCTACTATACGTCGCGATGGTTCTTCGGTATTCGGTAAGAACAACCGTTGGGGTACATTCCCATCAGTATCTGCTGCATGGAACATCACAGAGGAAGAGTTCATGAAGGATCAGAATATATTCTCTAACTTGAAGTTCCGTGCTGGTTATGGCGTATCAGGTAATGCAATGGGATTCGATGTATATTCATCATACGTAACCTATGGTGCTACTGGTACATTCATTTACGACGGAAAGACTTATCGTACATATGGTGCTACCAAGAATGCTAACCCTGACCTGAAGTGGGAAACAACAAGTATGTTGAACGTTGGTTTGGACTTCGGATTTATGAAGAACCGCATCAATGGTACCATCGAGTACTATTACAAAAAGACCAAGGATCTGATTTGGGGCTATCCTGTTCCTACCACACAGTATGTATATGGATGGATGGATGCTAATGTAGGTGAGATGACCAATAAGGGTATTGAGTTCACTATCAACATCGATGCCATCCGCACAAAGGACTTCAACTGGATGACCACTATCAACTTGTCGCACAACAAGAATACTGTTGACAAGATGCAGAATGAGCAGTTCCACACCACTAACCTGACTCAGGGCGACCCAGATGTAGCTGGTGTTTCTGCAAATGGTTGGACACAGCGCATTATGGAGGGCGAAGCAATCGGTACATTCTACACTTATCTGTATGCAGGTACTATTAACGGACGTTCTGAGTACTATGTACTTGACGAGAATGGTAATAAGACCGGTGAGACAACCAACAATCCTGGTTTGAAGGATCGCGCTATCACAGGTTGCGCTCAGCCTAAGCTTACTGCAGGTTGGAACAACAGCTTCAGCTATAAGAACTGGAACCTGAACGCATTCATCACCGGTGTATTCGGCAATGATGTTTACAACAGCCCACGTGCTCACTACACCAGCGCACAGATGTTCTCTGATGGAAAGAACGTACTTAAGGAGTTCCTGTCAAATCCTGCTGGCGACGCATCTGGATCGCTTCCATCAGACCGTTACATTGAGAAGGGAACATATGTTCGTCTACAGTCTCTCTCTCTGAGCTACACATTCCGTAACTGTTTCAACAACTGGATTCAGGATCTTACTCTCTATGGTACAGCTAACAACCTTCTCACTATCACAAGCTACAAGGGCCTCGACCCAGAGGTTAACCTCGGTGGCATCGATCCTGGTATCGACTATCGCTGGAGCCGTTATCCACACGCTCGTACCTTCATGGTTGGTGTGAAGATCAACTTTGGTGATGGCAAGAAGAAATAAAGTTATTATCATTTAATAAGATTCAAGTATTATGAAACTAAATAAAGTATTTCTTGCAGCTGGCATATTTGCAGTAGCTTTTACCAGCTGTACAAATTTGGAAGTAACTCCAGATTCTCAGTATACCGAGGACCCCAGTAAGAATTCTGGAGTCGACCCCATGATTGTGGTAGAGGCTAAAATGGCAGATATATATTTCCATATGGCTGGAACACTTGGCCGTCGCTACATGGAGGCACACTGTCTTGCATCTGACGAGTTCACCAGTCTGGCATTCGATGGAGGTTACTACGACGATGGTACATATGCTCACCAGGCTCTCCACGATAGTAGAGCTACCGATGCTTCACTCGACTGGTATTCGGAAGTAACTTCTGGTATTACAAAGGCTAACACTATCCTTGAGGAACTGGGAAGTAGCGCTTCAGCACAGATGACTGCACCTGCTCGCGCCATGCGCGCTTATTTTACTTGGATACTGATGGATAGTTTTGGCGATACTCCTATCCTTGAGAAGGTTCCTGCCGAAGGTGAAGTAGTAGCACGTTCTCCACGTAAGGAGGTTGCTGAATGGATTGAGAATGAACTCGTTGAGATTATTCCTTCTCTCACAGAGGACGTAACTGCTAATACCTATGGCAAGCCAACAAAGTGGATGGCAGAGGCTCTTTTGGCAAAGCTGTATATCAACTGGCCTGTTTACACAGCCGAGTCGGTTGATCAGTATGATGCTGCTACTGCCGCTAATCCTAAGCTTGACGATTGTATTGCTGCTTGTGATGAAATTATCAATAGTGGTAAGTTCAACCTTGGCTCTGTTGACTATCTGCATAAGTTCTCTTATGACAACGGTTCACAGATTGAGGACTTTATATATGCTATTCCTTACGATGCTATCACCCTCCAGGGTATGCAGTATGGTCGTCCCCGTTCGTTCAAGCAGCTGAAGAATCTGATGCCAAACGTATATGGTTCTACCGATAAGTTCACACAGTCAACAGGTGGTAACATGGTTGTAACACCTGAGTTTGCTAAGCTGTTCAGCCTTGATGGTGATATCCGTAACCTCAGCATCCTGCGTGGTGATATCTACATTCGCGATCCTAAGACTCTGAAGCCAACCTCTGAGCCATTCATGTATAAGGATAAGCAGGTACACTTCACTGAGGATATAGCTCTTGTTAAGGAGGACAATACTATCGATGTTGGTAACGACGACGCAGCTATCCAGAAGGGATGTCACTCTATAAAGTGGTTTATGACACCAGCCGATTACAACAACGGACGAAACCAGTCTAACGACCTGCCTATTTTCCGTTATGCTGATATCCTTCTCATGAAGGCAGAGGCTCTTGCACGTCTTGGACAGAATGGAGCCAAGGATCTCTTCAACCAGATTCGCACATACGCTGGTGCACCTCAGATTAATGGTGAGCCAACACTCCAGGATATCTACGATGAGCGTGGTCGTGAGTTCTTCGATGAGAACTGGCGCCGTAACGATATGATTCGCTTCGGTCACTTCGAGGATGAGTTCTTCCCACACTACAAGAACTTCCCTGATGCCAACTTCGACAAGCGTCATCGTATCTTCCCTGTAGAGCAGGAAATGCTTGACCTGAATCCAGGTTGGACCCAGAATGCTGGTTACTAATAGTATCTATGCAATAACAAAAATCTCCCTGCTTCATTAGCGAGGCAGGGAGATTCTATTTTTCGCGAAATGTAAAGGCTTTCACAGAATATGAGGTATATGTTTGATATTCTTTTCAGTCACTTTAGTTAGCAAACATTTGGAATTATAGGAAATTGTTAGTATCTTTGTGCCAAAATCGCGATTTAAGAGATTGTACAGCGATAATAGATATGAAAGCTATAGCGAGACAATATGTAAATCTGCTTATCTGTTTGATAATATTGGTTGTTATACCGAAGGCAAATGCACAGATCCCATCTGATGGCAGGACTCTTTGTACACAGCAATTACAGAAAGCCATCGACAAGATCAGTAAGAAAGGTGGAGGGCGATTAGTATTGTCAAAGGGCACTTATCTTACAGGAGGCTTGTTATTACATTCAGGAGTTGAGCTATATCTTGAGGAAGGTGCAGTGCTGCTGGGTAGTACCAATCCTTATGATTATCAGCCTATCAGCGTAGCTCACTCTGATGACAAGCGTAATGATAATGCCTCTATGGCATTGATAATGGCAGATGGAGCTGAGAATATCTGTATCACTGGTAATGGCACCATCGATGGACAGGGTTTGCAATTGGCTCTGAATATTGATAGTCTGCACCATACAGGTGAGCGAATTGATCCGAATTATAATCAGCGTCGCCAGCGTCCAAGTGAGACAGCCCGTCCTAAGTTGTTCTTTCTACATGGTTGTAAGAATGTATTGGTTGAGGGTGTAAACTTGCGCAGTAGTGCTAATTGGGGACTTTCGCTTCATCTTTGCGAAAATGTAAAGTTGAGGAATCTGGATATCGAGAACCGCGCCTATTGGAATAACGATGGTATTGACCTTACCGATTGCAAGCATGTCTTAGTGGCTGATTGCAAGATTAACTCTGCCGATGATGGCGTGTGTCTGAAATCATACCATGTGGATAGCGAGTGCTATGATATAGAGGTGGCTCGTTGCTATATCCGCAGTAGTGCTTCTGCTGTTAAATTCGGCACTGCTTCATGGGGAGGTTTCCGAAAAATACATATACATGATATAAAGGTACAGGACACATTCCGTTCGGCTATAGCCATCGAGAGTGTAGATGGTGCTCAGATAGATAGTATTTTGGTAGAGCGTATCGCTGCTCGTAATACTGGCAATCCTATCTTTATGCGCTTAGGACAGAGAGCTGGGCAGAGAAAAGGATCATTGCGTAATGTAACTATCCGGGATTTCTCTTGTGAAGTACCTTTCGAGCGACCTGATATCAATTATGATTTGAGGGGCCCTGAGGTAGATTATTTCCATAATATTCATCCTTCCCCGATTTGCGGCATTCCTGGCAATTGCATCGAAAACATTCTTCTGGAGAATGTCAATATTAATTATCCAGGTCGCGCAAGCAAAGGTATGGCCTACATACCTCTTTGGCGCATGGGCGATGTACCAGAACAGATAGACAAATATCCAGAGTTCACGATGTTTGGCGAACTGCCTTCATGGGGCTTATATCTGCGACATATACGCAACATCACTCTAAAGAATGTCCGTCTTACTCTCAAGGATTATGATTTCCGTCCAGCCATCGTCGAAGAAGATGTTGAGGGCTTAATACGCAAATAAGTTCCAGTGTGTCTTATTCGCAATGGTCACATGGTCACAGCTGTGACCATGTGACCTTTTGGTACGGAATGTGTATGAGGGGTGTTTGCTAAATGCCTGGTAATTAAGGTTTTGTCTTGTGTTTGTATAATTTGTCTGTAATCTGTGGTCACATGGTCACAGCTGTGACCGTGACCGTATTTTACTGATGCTATTGACAATATTAAGGCTTTGAGGGAGAAGGATTAAGGCTTGAACGGGAAAGGACTAAGGCAAACAGGGAGAGATACGGTATCTGGCAATCGTGTGCCTATACCCAAACGATTGTTTGGCTTTACTCAGACGATTGTGCGGCTATACCCCAAACCAAACGTTATTTCGGATGATGATAGTCTTACTATAGTGACTATAACTTGCTGATGGCTTGCAAAGTCTTCTGACGGCCGATGGCGATGAGGCGCTCTGATTTATCGTAGTCGAAACCGCCATAACGGGCCATCTGGATATCTACAAGGATATCGGGCTTCATAAGCTGAGCCATGAGGATGGAGTTCTGGCGGATCATCAGCGAACTCACACGCGAGAGCATCGTATAGTAATTAAAATCGAGGTTGTCGGGTATCAGTCTGTTGAGTATCTGTTGCGACAACGATGTACTGCGTTTTCGCTTTTCTGCCAGTTCATGATGTCTTCTCCATTGAGCCTCATAATCATGGCCACTCACGTCGATGCCAACAAGGATATCCCCTTCATGGCGCACTACTCGATTCATGGGTATAGGATTCGTGACACCACCATCGATAAGAATCATTCCGTCGCGCTTAACTGGCTCATAAAATGAAGGCAGGGAAATAGACGCACGGATGGCTTCGAAGAGACTCCCTTCACGAAAGACCACCTCATGGCCTGACTTCCAATCAGTAGCAACAGCACAATATGGTATCGGCAGGTCTTCTATGGGAATATCAGGTACAAACTCCATGATAGCCTCAATGATACGTGTTCCCTTGACGAGATGATTCAGACTGAATGAGAAATCTGTCAATTCCAACATCTTTTTCCTGTCGACAGTCTTCATCCACTCTCTGAATTCCTCCAGTTTGCCTGCTGCATAGACACCGCCAATGAGAGCTCCCATCGAGCATCCTGCGATAGAGGTGATACGATAGCCATGTGCCTCCAGTTCCTCGATAGCACCGATATGCGCAAGACCTCTTGCACCTCCGCTCGATAATACTAATGCTACATCCTTTGCCATACTCCAATAATCAATAGGGTGATATATTGTTAAGCTCGCCTATCTTGCCTTCCACAACCTCTGTATTCATCAGCCTATGGAAATCCTGTAGGCTGATTTTTGTGTTTGGCGCGAAGTCTTTTGATGTCATGTATTCAAGTATACTGCGATAAAACTGGCGGCCTTCCGGATAGGACGATGCTCTTTCAAGATCTGCCATACAAACAAGGAGACGTCCTTTACCTACCTGGAACTCAAAGATGAGTCCAAGCTTATGATTGCGCTCAATATTATCGATGACCTGTACGATAGGACGATAATCTTTGCCAGTATTGTCAAGCATCATAGGATGGCTGGCCTTTATAATGGGGAACCACTGCCAGTTGGTGTGCATCTCTGTAGGGAAACTCTTAAAGATTGGATGCTTCGGATCTGTCAGGATACCTAACGTGCCAGGCGAAACAGTCTTCTTGTTGTTTTCAGAGATAGTCTTGAACATGCGATAGTTCCAGTAGTCAGTCTGGAACAGTCCGTCCACGCATAGTTTCGATGAGGCAGGCATCAGCAGTACGTTCTTTCCTTTTTCCAATTGGCGGGCAATCTTGTCGGTTAGCTCATTGGTAATAATCACCTTCTGTTCCAGCTTGCTCAGGTCAACACCAAACGGATATACCCATAGGTTGTATGTGTTCTGATATTCCGTGCCTTCAATTTTTAGTTTTAGCTGTAACTGAGCCGGACGTTCATATTTGCTGAGGTCAATGTCGAGAGCACCGATATCTATAAGTCCCTCGCCATCGGGCAGAATCGAGCTGCCATGCTGACCATCGAGGCTCCATGAAAGAGTCTTGCCTTTAAGTGACTCGCCACTGTAATTGGCAATTTGTAATTTAGCATGTATGCCCTCTTCGTTGGTAAAGCAGAATTGGGGTGATATCAGTAGTGGCACAACTGGGGAGCACCACTGCCGCCATTCGCTTTCGGTGCAGAGACCTTTAGACTGCATGAAAGCATCGAGAATACCCACATAAGCCGAGCCCTGTCCAGGATAATCTTGGAGATCCAGGAGCTGGAATCCTGCCATGTTCGGTGTACGCAGATCCATCTCGATATCCTGTTTGTATAGCTGGAGAGACCATAGGCCACTGGCTTTATGGAAGTCTTTGGCCTGATCTGCCATTCCTGCTTTCTCCAGTCGTGAACGGAACACCTCCATATTGTATGGATAGAGCACTCCCGTGTATTTCTTTATCTCATCGTAATCTGGATAGGTCTGGAACTGCCCCGTCTCGTGTGAGATTATTGGCACGTTGGTAAGGCCGCACCCCTCAGTAAAATTCATCTCGGTGTTAGGATAGAAGTGGTTGATCATACCACCATCGGCTGCATCGGCAAACGAAAATGACCCACGGGTATGGGTACCGTAATTGCCCCAGCCCTCACCACCAACGCGGCAGGTGGTAAAATAATCCATACCGGGCTTGACGCCCTTATAGCCCAGATAGTAGTTGCTACCGAATGTGTAGACTTTGTCGGGGGCCAGCTTACGGAAGTCAGCAATAAACTCCGCCATCTTGTCTATGCTGCCCCAAAGCTCATTTCCGAGGGCAAACATACGGAATGACGGGTGATGGCCATACCATCGGAGGATGTTTTCCCCTTCCTTGTGGAGAAAGTTCATCAGCAACGAGTCCTTATCGTTGAAGCTGCCCCAGAAGGGGAGTTCCGGCTGTAGGATGATACCTAATTCATCGGCTGCTACGAAAGCTGCCTCCGGAGGGCACCATGAGTGGAATCGAACATGGTTGAGACCATAGTCGGCACATTTGCCAAGATAGTCTTTCCAAGACTTTACATCCATCGCTACATGACCTGTCAAAGGCCATACACAGGCATCGTGCTTGCCTCTCAGGAATATCTTGTGACCGTTGGCATAGAAGTGTTGCCCTTTGATATGAAAATCCTTGAAGTTAGGATGAATCTGTTTTGTTGCTGGTAATGCTTGTGGCTGAGAGGTGGTAAGATAAATCTCACCAATTATTCCATTCCAGTTGGTCTGTGTATCTTCTGTATATGCATGACTGCTGGCATAGAGTTGTTCAGGAACACCACTACCGTTATCCACCATAATAGAAAGATTGTGGCTACCGGTGGTGAGCGCAGACGAGAGATTATACACTTGTGGTGTAGATATATCATTACTGCTACCTATGAGTTTCCCGTCTACATATACCTCTGATGGCTTTGTGCGCTCGAGGAACAGATAGATGGGCTGTCCCTTCCAAGAGGCGGGTATCTCCACTTCGCGCTGATACCAGGCGCGGCCTTTATACTGCATGTGACGAGTCAGATGAGTGGTCTCGTTGCGTTTTTCGGTAAGATCTCCCTTCTTGTTGGTGTCGGTGGTACCTGGCAATTGTATCTTGTCTGTCAACATGTCGCCCGGCTTTATGGCGTTTTGACGGTCGAGGGCAAACTGCCATGTCCCGCTGAGATCGATACGTTTCGTGGTGTCGTCTGCCATCGCATGCAGGCATATTAGCATAAACAGTAGTAAGGTAGTTTTTTTCATTTCGGGTACATTGTTATTTGTTGATTCTGAGTACAGGTGCCATAGCCAGTGACCTTATGACAATCTTTTCGTCTTCAGGCCTCGTATTCTGTCGGATCGGGGATTCCTGCTTCTGCGAGGGCTTCACGGCGCTCTACGCAGGTGCCGCATTTGCCACAGTGTTTGTCGCCACCACGATAGCAGGACCAGGTTTCGGCATAGTCGATACCAAGTTCCTTACCTCGAGCTGCAATCTGGCCTTTCGTCAGGTTGCAGTATGGTGACAGCAGGCGTACTCCATTATATGTGCCAGCATTGGTAGCAGCATTGAAGGCCTCAACAAACTCAGGTCGGCAATCAGGATAGATAGTGTGATCACCTCCATGATTTGCCATCATGATATACTGCAGATCGTTGGACTCAGCTATTCCTGCAGCGATGGCGAGCATGATGCCATTGCGAAAGGGAACTACGGTGGATTTCATGTTTTCATCGGCATAGCTGCCCTCAGGAATTGCAGCATCTCCAGCGAGTAAGGAGCTGCGGAAGTATCTGGACATAAAATCAAGGGGGATAACCACATGTCTGACGCCTAATCGCTCGCAGTGTTTTTTCGCAAAGGGAATCTCTTTGGCGTTATGGTTGCTGCCGTAGTCGAAGGAAATAGCTACAGCGATGCGATCCTTATAGTCATATAACAAGGTTGTGGAGTCCATGCCCCCGCTCAAAATCAGTATACAGTCTTTCATCATTCTCTTATTTTTGCTGCAAAGATACAAAAAATCTTCGCTAATCTGCGTTTTTTGATTTTTTTTCGTATCTTTGCAGCATGAAACTGAAACAAATTATACTAACCGCATGCCTGTTTTTGGCACCAATGACTTGTTTCTCGCAGGTTTGGAAGTATGTAGACCCTCGTATCGGAAGCGAAGGAGTTGGAAGAACGTTCCCTGGACCTTCGATGCCTTTTGGCATGTGTAAGCCAGGACCAGATTGTACTATAAAGCCTAATGCAGGCTGGGCTCCTATGCCTGAGGTGGTAACGGGCTTCTCGCAAACTCACGTAAGCGGTACGGGTGGAGGACAGAAATATGGAAATATCCTCATTCAGCCTTTTAGTAGTGAGAGAGATGATTATGAGCAGAGAAGAGTAAGTGAATTTTTTGAGCTTGGATATTATTCTACAACTTTCGAGAGTGGTATCCGTACTGAAATAACGACATCAGAGCGATGTGCCTTCTATAGGATTCATTATCCAGCAAAGGATATCTCTCACCTATTAATTGATGCAACTCACTATCTAGGTAAGAATCCTATTCCTGATCGCAGAGAGCAACAGCAATTTGTTGGTGGTGAGGTTGAGGTGGTCAATGATCATGAGGTAAGAGGATATACTCGTATTCGTGGAGGGTGGAATAACGGTGATGCTTATACTGTGTATTTCTGCCTCATAAGTGATAAATCGTTTAAGCAAAAAGGCAAAAACATCATTGAGTTTTCTGACTCGCTGTTAAATATTAAGGTGGGAATATCGTATGTAAGTGAGCAGCAGGCGAAACGGAATATACCTGATTGTGACTTTGATACACAGCTTGGGCTATTAAGAGATAGTTGGGAGAAGGTGCTGAGTCGTGTGCAGATTAGTGGTACAGATGTTCAGAAACGAATGTTCTATACTGCCCTTTATCACACTATGATTATGCCTGTGGATAAGAGTGGAGAGAATCCAAAATGGGCAGAAAAGCCCTACTATGATGACTATTACGCTATCTGGGACACTTATCGTTCTTCTTCGCCACTTATCACTCTGCTTGACCCTAAGCGAGAGACAGATATTGTTAACTCTCTCCTGAATATCTACAAACGAGAGGGATACATGCCTGATGCCCGTAGTGGTGATTGCAACGGAAGAACCCAAGGTGGATCAAATGCAGAGGTCGTTATTGCTGATGCTTTTGCAAAAGGTAATGAGGGTATCGATTATGACTATGCCCTTGAGGCGATGCTGAAAGATGCAGAAGTTGATCCAGGTGCTGATCACGAGAAACATGGACGAGGCGGACTGAAGGAATATCTTGAACTTGGATATATCCCATACGGCATCGATCGTGCAGGAACGAGGACTATCGAATACGCATACAATGATTACTGTATTGCTCTTGTTGCCAAAGGTTTAGGACGTATGGATGTCTATGACAGATATCTGAAGCAATCTCAGAGTTGGAAGAATCTATGGCGCTCTGATTATGAGTGGGACGATGTAAAGGGATATATCATGCCAAAAGATGCGCAAGGGCGATGGCTTGACTCTGTGCCTTGGGGAAAATCTAAGGTGTATCATCCCCTGATACCTTATACCCCTATCACAAAGGTGGCTCCTTGGTATCTTCCTTGGTGGAGCACATTCTTCTACGAGGCTCTTTCAGCTGAATATTCGCTCAGTATCCCTCACGATGTGCCAGGACTCATCGAAGCCTGTGGTGGAGAGGAGACTTTCAGGAAGCGACTTGACATGTTCTTTGATCGCAAGAGATATAATGTGGGCAATGAGCCATCCTTCCTCACACCTTGTCTGTATCATTGGATCGGAAGGCCAGACTTGACATCAGATCGTGTTCGTCAGATTATTACTGATAACTATAACGACAAACCAGACGGATTGCCTGGCAATGATGATAGTGGAGCTATGTCTTCATGGCTTGCTTTCCACATGATGGGACTATATCCTAATGCAGGCCAGAGCTACTATCTCCTGCATGCCCCGCTGATTCCAGAATGGACGCTGCAATTATCTAATGGCAAGACAATTCGTGGTATCATTAAGGGCAAAGGTACACATTTCGAGAAAGTGATGCTGAATGGCAGACTGCTAAGCGATGCCCGCCTTGAACACTCAGACTTGATGGGTGGGGGAGAGCTGGTATTCTACTTATCTAAGAATAAGAAAATGGTAGATGCGACTTTATTCCCAGCCTGGGAACAAAACCTTCCCACCTTGGGAACAAAACCTTCCCAGCCTGGGAATGAAAAGAGAGCTATAACCTTCACTCTCAACAGGCAGTATCGCACCTGGCCTTTGACTTATGGTTGGGTAGGGGATACGCTTATTATGACCTGTAAGGAGGCTACATACAAAATCGCTCGTTCCATCGTGGATAATGCCAACGGATTCTGTTGGGATATCCCCTCTGATGGCCTTGTCTATGAGCCAAAAGGTACATTCGCCTTCGTCTCCCACAAGGCATTCAAGGACCTTAAAGAGAAAGGATATTTCATTTATGATGGCATCACCTGGCGAAAAATAGACGAATCGGATGTCACCATACACGTTCAGGCAGATATCGATCGTACTGAGATGTGGATAAAACAGGACGACGACTTGCCTCTTGTCTTGGAAATGCGAAATAATCCATTAGGAATCGACTGGAGTATAGAGTTATGAGACGACTGAAAACTATCTTAACCCTTCTGACATGGTGCATTGTGGTATATGCTAACCATACAGAGACCAAGGACGCTACAAAGGCTACCCTTGCGGAAATTGATGGTCAGATAGCCCATTGGCAGCGAGCAGACGACTTGGAAAAAGAAGGCCTTGCCCGTTGGAAGAAAATTGTAACCCTTAAAAATTCTTCTATGACTAAGGAACTCGCTGAGGAGGCAGAAATCCAGATGACATGGTTTCATAAGCATGGTCAATGGGATAACTATTATCGTACCTGGCAGCTTAAAGCTAATTCTTTATGTTCTTTAGGTAAGTTACAGTTGGCTTTGCAGGAGACACAGCGTATGCTCGATGATGCCAAGAAAAGAGATAATACTTTAGGCCGTGCGATGGCATATAAACAGATAGGTATCATCTACCTGAACATGAAACAGACAGAGCCAGCAGTAGATGTCCTTCAGCGTTATGCCGAACTGATGAAGGAAGAAGACGGAGACATTAATTCGCTAAGCAACATATATTATCGTATGGCTAAAGCCTACGATTACGACAAGGCTTATGATAAGGAAATTAGAGTCACAGAAGAGTGGCTTGAGTTCCTTCATAAAAAGGTAGGAAAGTTAGAGAAGCCAGAGGTCCGTGAATGTTATAATTCCTGTTATCTGGCTCGTGCAGCTGCCTTCATGGGACAGAATAAGCTTGAGGATGCTAAAATGGCTCTCGACACTGCTGGACAACATGCCTATCTGGTTAAGACCTCACTTGCCTTACACCATTATTATAAGATGCAGGCCCGATTCTTTTTAGTGTGTGGTGATGCTGCTAAGGCCGTACTCTATACAGACAGCGTAAGTATGATTTCCAAAGAAAAAGATGATCATACCTGTGAGGTTAGGGCTCAGGCACTTATGATGTTGGGTAGGGATGCTGAAGCAGCTCGTATCTATCAGCGATTGTATCATGAGAAGGACTCTTTGTTCGGACGTGATGCCCGTCAACATCTAGATGAGTTGAATACACTGTTCCAGGTCGATGAACTGAAGACAGAGCAGCAGCAATCAAAGTTCCTGTATATGGTTATTGCCGCCTCGTCTATTATGGTGGCTCTTCTGCTGTTGCTCCTTTATGGTTGGCATACAGCTATCAGGCATAAGAAAGTAAGTGAAGAACTTCGAATTGCCAATGAGAGGGCGAAAGCATCGTCGAAGATGAAAACACAGTTCATCCGTAATATCTCACATGAGATTCGAACACCACTGAATATCCTCTCTGGATTTACACAGATTCTGACTACACCAGGAATAGACCTGCCTGAGAAAGAGAAAGCTGGATTACAAGAACGAGTCGAGGAAAACACTGACCGTATTACCAAACTCGTGGATCGTATGCTTGAACTAAGCGATATCAGCAGTGAAGCTGTCATAGAACGTAAAGATCAGGCAGACGTTCAGGATATTATGGATCAGGCTATCAATCAGTCATGTATTATATTACATACTCGTCCAGGAGACAAAGATTCTGATGTGGAGTTTGCAAAAACAGGCAGTCTGGCAAAAGAATCCGTTGTTGTGCGTACCAATAAACTCTATGCTGTACGTGCCCTCTCTCAGATTCTGGAGAATGCTGCAAAGTTTACATATAAAGGAAGTATCACTTTACAGGTTGAGTATACAGATAGTAAGGTCCGTTTTATCGTAGAGGATACAGGCGTAGGAATACCGGTTGATGAGGCAGAGCATGTCTTTGATGAGTTCGTGCAGCTGGATGAGTTTGCTGACGGAACAGGTATAGGACTGACAGTGGCACGTTCCATAGCACAGCGTATGGGAGGAGCCTTGTGGTTGGATACTAACTATACGCAAGGCGCACGCTTTGTATTTGAAATACTTAGAAAATAGAGAGATAAGAAAGAAATGCAAAATATGGTTAAGAATAAGATGAATATGGTGTTAAGGCGGGTAGCGATAATTTTACCTTTTTACCTTTTTACCTTTTTACCTTTACATGCCCAGTATGAGAAAATGGGTGGAGTATATTATGCTTATCCTGTAAAGTCGGGTGATGCTGCACCTGAAATCCTTTCAGCCCCAGAGGGTTATGAGCCGTTCTATATATCGCATTATGGGCGACATGGGTCTCGTTGGCTTACTAATGATGATAGGTATATCTGGGTGAACAAGCATTTCGAGGACCAGAAGAATCTTACGAAGCTGGGTAAGAGTGTTCGTAAGCGTTTGGCAAAGATATGGAAGGATGCCAAGGGAAATGGAGGAAAACTTACAGCCCTTGGAGCCAGACAGCATCGTGGTATCGCCAGCAGGATGTATCAGAACTTCCCCCAGCTATTTACCTCCGATGCTGATATTGCGGCTCATAGCAGTGTGGTTGGAAGATGCAGAAGCAGTATGTTGGCTTTCTTGGAGGCGCTAGGGAATCTGTCTGGTCGCAAGGATCTGGAGGCAATCACCGATTCTGCCGATATGGCTTGGATTGCGTATACCTCGCCAGACGAAAAGGCTTTGGAGAATCGGACAGTACTGCCTTTGAGGATTTCTACGGACAGGTTTATCAAAGCACTCTTTATCGATCCTTCTGAGGTTGATGATCCTGCGAAGCTGCTGATGGAACTCCATACGATAGCATCTGATATGCAGGATGTAGAACTCGATGTCTCTCTATATGATATCTTCACACAAGAGGAGTTCCAGGTCGTTTATGATAAGAATAATGAGAGTATGACAATTGTTCATGGCGACCTGATTGAGAATGAGGGTATCCCAGCCCGTAGTGCTCTCTCTCTATGGCAAAGGATAGAGGCAGATGCTGATGCTGCGATTTCTTCTGGAAAGAAAGGAGCAGATTTGCGCTTTGGACACGACTCGAACCTATATCGCTTGCTGACACTAATAGGGCTGGATCTGAGTGGAAAGAGCAAGGCCATTAATGGAAAGATTTGTGGAATCATGGATGAGATCCTTCCTATGGCAGCTAATCTCCAGATGATTTTCTATCGTAATGCACAGGGCGATGTGCTTGTGCAATTGCTGCATAACGAGAAACCTGCGAAGATGGGTTATTCTCCTTCTCAGAATTTCTATCGTTGGGAAGAGATGAAGCAAGAGGTTGCCGAGCGGATACATTATTATGAACACCTTCGACAGCTATGTGCTCTGAACACCATGGTGGGTACTGCACCTGCAAATACCAAGACGGCAGGACTCTTCGGTAAGGGTTCTGAGGAACACGGACAGACTTTACCAGCCGTACTCTCGCCTAATGGCCAGAACTTCTGGACTCCTCAGACTCGTGATACAGAGAAGAAATGTATTGCACCTTATTATTATACAGACTCGCTCTTTCAAGGTATTCGTAACAGCCATTGGATTGTAGGTGGCTGTACTCAGGATTATGGCTCGTTTACCTTGGCGGCGCTTGGTGGAAAACTGCGTCTGAAACCAGAGGAACGTGCTACTCCTTTCTCGCATCAGGCAGAGATATCCCATCCTCACTATTATGCAGTACGTCTGCCTCAGGAGCATCTGAAGATAGAGGTTACAGGATTAAGTCATACTGCTATCTTCCGTATAACACCAGAAAAGGATGGCCCTGTTCATATTGTAATCAACCATAATAGTGATGAAGGTGAGGGAGGTATATCTGTAAATACAGAGAAGAAGATGGTATATGGCTATAATCCAGTTCATCGTATCTATCAGGGATGGGGAGAGCGTGCAGGCTTCAGCGGACATTTCGTGCTGAAGTGTTCCGATGAAATCGCAAATTTTGGAAGTGATAGTCTTTGCGCTTGGCTTACAATTAATGGTAAGGCCCATCAGCCTATCATCCTTAAAGCTGGAACTTCGTTTACAAGTAAGACAGGTGCAGAAAGGAATCTGAGTTTTGAGACGGATGCATGTGATTTTGACAGCATGATGGGTTTGCTTGCACAGAAATGGATAAAACGTCTGCATACCATCGATGTGGAAGATGAGAATACTGAGAGGGTTAATCAGTTTTACGGAGCGTTGTATCGTACATCTTTTCTTCCTCGCGAGATGAGTGATGCAGATGGCAAATATCCGTGTTTTGCGGATGGAAGAACGATCAGTCCCATTAGTTCATGTCTTAATGATGCTCCAAAATACTATGGCGACTTCTCGATGTGGGATACTTATAGGGCTGTTCATCCTTTATATAATATCATCGCCCCAAAGCAATCGGCTGATATGATGCAGTCATTAGTTACGATGTATGAAGAGGGTGGGTGGTTGCCTATCTTCCCTTGCTGGAACTCGTATACAGCAGCGATGATTGGCGATCATTGTAGTGTGGTCTTGGCTGATGCTTATATCAAAGGAATCCGCGATTTCAACGCAGAAAAGGCCTATGAAGGTATGCGTAAGAATGCATTTGAGACACCAGCCTCTTTCGAAGACTATAAGAACGGTATGGGTCGCAGGGCTCTTGAGAGTTATCTGAAATATGGCTATATCCCCTTGGAGGATGGAGTGAAAGAGGCTTTCCATCAGGATGAACAGACCTCTCGCACTCTCGAATATGCCTTCGACGACTTCGCTGTTGCTCAGATGGCAAAAGCCTTGGGAAAGACTGATGACTACAATCAGCTGATGACTCATTCTGAGAACTGGCGAAATGTCATCAATCCAAAGACAGGCTATTGTGATGGTCGTCATGCTCCAAAGAAAATCTCAAAGAGGAAATATGATAATGGAAAGTTTGAGGATAATCTCGATTTTATGCATCGTAAGCCATATATCACAGAGGGTGCCACTTGTCATTATACCTGGTATGTTCCTCAGAATGTAGAGGGTCTGATAGAGATGCTTGGCGGTCCTGCGAATTTCGAAACAAAACTCGACTCGATGTTTACTGGGGGACGCTATTGGCATGGCAACGAACCTTGCCATCAGATAGCCTATTTGTACGATTTCATCGGGAAAAGAGAAAAAACAATTGAGCGTGTGGCCCATATCCTAGATACAGAATACAACGATACCCCTGGTGGTCTCTCTGGTAATGACGATGCTGGTCAGATGTCTGCTTGGTATGTGTTTTCCTCGATGGGATTCTATCCTGTTTGTCCTGCAACAGACAGATATATGCTCTCTGCCCCAAGATTCCAGAAGTTGACTTTGAATCTCGAAGGAGGCAAGAAATTTGTTATAACTCCTGAGTCATTACCTAAGGATAGGAACTACATTACACACGATGAAATCGTGAAATAAGTCTATTTATAGATGAGCGTGGTAAGCATATTTGTGGCAAACAATTCGTTTGCCACTTTTTGTATGTCCTCAGCTGTAACGTTGTCTATGCTCTCATAAAGATGGGTGATATCCTTCTCCCAACCATAATGCAGAAAACTCTTTCCAAAGTCTAAGGCAAACTGTTCACGATTATCGCATGCGATGGCGATCTGCCCCTTCAGTTGGCGCTTGGCATTGCGAAGCTGGGTGGCACTTAATGGCTTCTGCATCATCTTATCGAGTTCGCGACGAACCAGCTTGAGGCATCTTTTGATATCATGAGAGTCACAACCAAAGTAGATACACCAGATGCCTGTATCGCTATAGCTCACCATCGTACTCTCAACGGTATAAACCAGACCATTACGTTCTCTAAGTGAAATATTGAGTCGTGCATTCATCCCAGGGCCACCTAATATATTATTAAGGAGGTAGAGTGGAATGCGCAGAGGGTGGTGGATGTCGTAGGCGCGAGTGCCGAGCATCACGTGAGCCTGATGGGTGTTGAGCTGGCGGACTATTAGTTGAGAGTTGAGAGTGTAGAGTTTAGAGTTTGCTACCGCTCCGCAGGAGATTTCTGCAGCGGTAGCAAACTCTACATTCTCAACTCTACACTCTACACTATCTGTTCTACACTCTACACTCTTACAAATCTTTGCGAAGTCTACGTCTCCGTATGCAAAAAAGATGGCATTATTAGTGCGATAGTTGCGACGAACAAATCGAAGGGCATCTTCAGTAGTGTAGGTACGAAGCTGTTCTGCTTTGCCAAGAATATTATGTCCTAAAGGATGTCCCTCAAAGATGATGTTCTCGAAATCATCGTATATAAGCTCTGCCGGAGAATCGTTATAACTCTCGATTTCATCGCATATAACCTCCACTTCCTTCTCTATCTCGTGTTGTGGATATTGGCTGTGGAATACGATATCTGTAAGGGTATCCACTGCTTGTGAAAAGTGCTCCTTTGAGATGGCGGCATAGAATACAGTATCTTCCTTGTTGGTGAAGGCATTTAGTTCTCCACCAACACCTTCAAGAGCGTTTATTATCTGAATGGCATTACGTCGCTCTGTGCCTTTAAAGGTCATGTGCTCACAGAAATGAGCTATGCCTTCTTCGCCAGAAGACTCATTCCTGGTTCCTGATGCTATCTGATAACCACAATAAACCACTTGCGAAGTTGATGGCAAATGGATTATTCGCAGGCCATTTTTGAGTGTATGGGTATTGTATTTCGTCATTTTGTGCGCAAAGTTACAAAAATATCCGTGATAATCTGTGTAATCTGTTGCTTTTTTATTATCTTTGCAGCACAAAATACAAAAACGATGAGAAAAGTAATAGGAATCGGCGAGACTGTTCTCGACATAATCTTCAAGAATGACCAGCCTGTAGGCGCTGTGCCTGGCGGGTCTGTATTCAATGGTGTCATCTCATTGGGTCGCTCTGGCGTGCCTGTCTCATTTATCAGCGAGACGGGCAATGACCGTGTGGGTGAGCGCATCATTTCTTTCTCCCGTGAGAATGGGGTGAACGCGGATAATATAGCCGTCTATCCGGATTCGAAATCACCTGTGTCATTGGCGTTCCTCAATGAGAAGAATGATGCAGACTACATCTTCTACAAGGATCATCCGCATGACCAGATGGAGTTTGTCTATCCCGACATCCAGCCAGACGACATCGTGATGTTCGGCTCCTATTATGCTGTTAATCCGGTGATTCGTCCTCAGATGGCGGCTTTCCTTGATCACGCCCGCAACAACGGGGCCATCATCTATTACGATGTCAACTTCCGTGCCTCTCATAAGTATGAGGTAATGAAGCTGACACCCAATATTCTGGAAAATCTGGAGTATGCCGATATCGTGCGTGGCTCAACAGAGGATTTCGATATCTTATATAAGAAGACGGATGCTGATGTCATATATCGTTCACAGATCGCCTTCTATACTAAGAATTTTATTCTGACGCAGGGCAGTAACCCCGTGGAACTTAGAGCTGTAGGCGATATCAAGAAACAGTATGCCGTTGAGAAGATGGAGACGCTGAGTACAATCGGTGCTGGCGATAACTTCAATGCCGGTTTTGTCTATGGTTTGATTAAATATGGTGTGACGCGTGAGATGATTGTGTCGGGCCTCAACGAGGCGACATGGGACCAGCTCATCGCTTGCGCCCAACAGTTCTCTGCGAATGTTTGCAAAAGCATCGACAACAGCGTCGACCAGAAATTTGCAGATGAGAAGAAACGCGAGTTGAAGGCTTGTATAAAAGAAATGGATGAGATTTGAAATTATGAATATTATGAGTGAAACAATTAAGTACATCGGCGTTGATGATCTTGACATTGATCTGTTTGAGAGTCAGTATGTAGTGCCTGAGGGCATGAGTTATAATTCTTATCTCATTGAAGATGAGAAGATTGCGGTAATGGATACAGCTGACCGCCGCAAGGGTGAAGAGTGGAAGGCAAACCTGAAGGCTGCACTGGGTGGGCGCCAGCCTGACTATCTGGTGGCTCACCACATGGAGCCAGACCACGCTGCTCTTATTGCCTGGATGCTGGAGACCTATCCTGACCTTCAGCTCGTATGCAGTGCCCAGGCCGTGAAAATGCTGCCTAACTTCTTTGAGGGCTTTAACTTCGAAGGTCGTGTAATAATTGTCAAGGAGGGCGATAAGCTCTCGCTGGGTCGCCATGAACTAACTTTCATTGGGGCTCCGATGATACACTGGCCAGAGGTCATCATGAGCTACGATTCCTTGGACAAAGTGCTCTTCTCTGCTGATGCATTCGGCAAGTTCGGAGCATTGGTTAATGAGACTGACGATTGGGCATGCGAGGCTCGTCGCTACTATTTCAATATCTGTGGTAAGTATGGTTCGCAAGTACAGGCAGTGATGAAGAAGTTGGCTGCAGTTGATGTTCAGGCCATCTGTCCGCTGCACGGTCCTGTGCTCAAGGGTGAACAGCTTGCTGCTGCCATCAGACTTTACGACACATGGAGCAAGTACGAACCTGAGAGTGAAGGTATCCTGATTGCCTATGCCAGCATTCATGGTGGAACCGCAGCTGCTGCTGAGCGCTTGGGAGAGATACTGCGCGAGAAGGGTGCACCAAAAGTGGTGGTGAGCGACCTTAGCCGCGATGATATGGCCGAGGTCATCGAGGACGCTTTCCGTTATCCTACTGTAGTTGTGGCTGCTTCTAGCTACGACGCAGGCGTGTTCCCTGTGATGCACGACTTCCTCTATCACCTGCAGATTAAGGGTTATCAGAAGCGTCGCTTTGGTATCATTGAGAACGGAAGCTGGGCACCCACTGCAGGCAAGGTAATGCGTTCTATGATAGAGACGCTGAAGGACTGCGAGATAGTAGAACCGATGGTCACCATCCGCTCTCGCATGAAGGCTGCCGATGAGGCGCTGCTGGAGCAGTTGGCCGACAGTTTGCTGTCATGAAACCATAGGAGACAAGCACTTATAACAGACGGCTGATTTCTTCGATGGAATCGGCCGTTTTTATATAGTCTTGCCAGTTACCACGAATCATACCTTTGCTTTGCAGGTCATCGAGCAGGGCAATAAGCGAATCCCAGAAGCCTTTCATATTATAGAGGATTACCTTCTTGTGGTGATAGCCGATGGTGGCAGATGAGGCGACGGTAAAAATCTCGTCGATGGTACCGATGCCGCCTGGCAGGGCGATAAACACATCGCTCTGGTCCATCATCAGTTGTTTCCTGTCGCTGAGGTTATCGCAGGGAATTTCAATTTCGACATAATTACTGGTACGTCCGGTCTTTTCAATGATTGTCGGCACAATGCCGATAGTTCGTCCACCATTCTCTTTTGCAGCTTTACCCACACATTCCATGAGTCCTTGATTCACACCTCCATACACGATGGTATGGCCGTTCTCCGCTGCCCACTTTCCCAGTTCCTCAGTCATCGTGAAGAATTCCGAATCAATCTGCTTGTTAGCAGAACAAAATACACATATCTTCATATTGTCCTTGATTATCTGCTGCAAAGTTACAAAAAAAAAAAGAGAAAAGCCTAAATTTTTTTACTTTTCCAGTGACAGAGTAGAATCATTTGTGTATGTGGCCTTTACCCTTATACTAAACCCCCTCTAGTATCATACTAAAAGGGGTTTAGTGTCGGGGTAAATGAACTCAATGAGAATGCCTTCTCTTTGAGTTCCAGAGAATCCTCTTGTTACTTCATCTCTCTCTCAATGGCCTCGAGCATCTGCTTCTGTTGCTTCAGGCTGGTGTTCGCCTCGATCGTCTTCTTAAGATTCTCCAAGTCGGCTTTAGAACACAGCGCTTTGATGGCCTTAGCAGCAGGTGCAGTTGCGAGCCAATTTACTTCAGGGTCGTTGACAACATCGGTCAGCACCTTTGCAAACTCTGCAGGTTTGAAATAGGTGGCCTTAGCCTTCCAAGCACCAATCTCCTTCTCTGCTACAGTACTGAATGCGGCAATGCCTGCCCATGAAGGAACCTTATTGGTGCGAGGTGTCTTCTTATAGTAGTTCATTGTGGCATCGTAGGCTGCCTTACAGGTGTTCTTGTGGAAGGGGTAATCGAGCCACATCGTGCTCAGTCCTCGGATGGCATCACCATGGAATTTCTCCTGTGCAGGGTCGTCGAGCACCTTTACCAGCTCGGGTACGAAGGACTCGTCGCCCAACTTACCCACACCGCTGAGTATGAGTTTGCGGGTGTTATCGTCCTTGTCGGCCATCAGCTTCAGGGCTGCTTCCTTCACGCCGTCAACGCCCTTGCTCCAACTGTTGCCCACGGCAATGGCTACCTTGCGGCGTACAAACGGACTCTCGTTTTCTAACTGGGCCAGTACGAACTTGGCCACCTCAGGGTGCTTCAGTTCGTTGGATAGAGCTTCGACACCACACTTGATGACGTAGGGATCCTTCTCGTTCATGAGCGTGCTTAGGTCATTAGACACTTCGCTGTCTTTGGCACCAAACAGCTTGCCTGTGCTGGCTGTAATGGCCTGACCGCGTACCTGAGGCGATGCGTTGCTCATGAGTTGCTTGAGGATATCTTTAAAGTTTTCAGGATTCTTACGATTCTTAAAGGCTGTGTTACGAGCTTTGGCCACGAAGTTTTTCTCCAGTTCCATGGTTTTCTCGTCAATAGCTACCTTCGAGTAAGCCAGATACATGGCCTCGTACTCCTCGGGGGTCAGCGTTCCTTTTTCCGGTGTTGTCACCATGCTTATCAGTCCCTCCTCGGTAAAGGGTACGCTGTTTAGCAGTCGCATAGCGGGACTGTCATCACTTGTACTATCGGTATTCTGTGCCTGTTTGTTTCCACATGCTGTCATTGTAGCAGCAATAGCCATGATGGCAAAACTTAATAGTACTTTCTTCATAATTGTTTAATGTTTATTGGTTGTTTAATATCTCATTCGTGTGGATGATTATTTATAGTTGACAGGAGTCAGCTTTGCACCCAGACCTACGTTCATGCCATACTGGCCCTTCACCGTCTTCTGCAGGTCCATCTTCTGCATCACGTACTTGTCGCCCTTCTTGCAGATAACTGCGGCAGGGATAGAGTAGTGAGTGATAGGATAAGGGAACTTCTGGCTCTTGAATGCCTGCCATTTATTTCCTAAGTAGATAGTCTTCACATACTCCAGATTAGCAGCCTGAGCCCATTTCTTGGCAGCAGCATCGCCATTGCTCTTAATGTCAGCAGCAACGCTTACGCCAACAGGCATATCAACGGGCTTCACATTGTTGACACCACAGATATCAATCATGTTGCGGTACTTCTCGCGATTGTTGGCCTCCCATTTTGCAGCCTCAGCTTCTACCTTGCGAATCCATTCTGCCGATGCAGCAGCGTTTGGATGATCCTTGATGATTCGATCTTTCATTGCCTCGGCCATGAAGAAACTTTGAGCTAGTCCTACGCTACCATTCTCCAGAGCGCCTTCAGCACGCTTATACTGATGAACGGTGTACTCGCAGATGTAATCCAGCGGAATCTTCTTTTTGGCAATTTCGATAGCATACTCCTCACGAGCCCGGCGTTCGCTGATCATGTCCGATTTAGAAGGCCATGCTAGCATCCAACCCTTTTCTGCATTCACGACACCGCTTGATTCATTGCTCATCGGATACTCCAGATAAACCATATAGGTCGGTGTGTCATAAATCAGAACCATGGCGAATACCATGAAGTTATCCCATGTTGGATTATCTACGAAAGCCTTAGTCCAGGCATAACGAGGAACTTCATCCCAAGGAGCACATGTCTTCTTATCTTCAGAGGTGATGTAGTCCGTCAGACCATAAATAGTTGTACTCGTCAACAGTTTTAGAACTTCCCCGAATATTTTCGTATGAATGAACAACTGCTGCTTGTAGGCATCCGTCTTGCGGTCGCCTGTAAATACCATTTTATCTGCCCACGAACCGAACGTATTCTCCTTACCTGTCCAGCGCCAAACAACGCCTTCTGCAGAGGGGTTCTCGATGCCAGCAGCCTCGCTGGCCTGACCTACGGCTGCACTCTTGGTGTCCTCCGCCTTCTGTTCTACCTTCTCCTTTGCAGCCTTCTTTGCCTTATTAGCAAGTCCTTTAAGACTGCCGAACTGTGCGTTAGCACTAACTGCGCCCCCAAACAGGAACATTGAGACCATGAGGGCCTTTGCAATTGTCAGATTCTTTTTCATAATTATTTGTTGTTTTTTAATGGATAAAGTTTATGATTGATTATTGTTTAATGTAATTCTTGATTTCTTCTTGGACCATACTCCTCAGCTTCTCCTCAACGTGGAGGTCTACGAAGTTCTCCAAGTCGAGCAGTCTGTCCAAGTATTCCTTGGCATATTCCATTGCGGATTCCTGGTAAATGGTTTTTGCCATGATTGATGAATTTGATTTCGGGTGCAAAATTACAGCCAAAAAGGTTAAAGTGCGTTATCATTTCATCAAATTCTCTTATCATTTTGTGTAATTTGGCCCTTTTTATCAAGATATTGGGTGGGTGTGATGCCAAAATGCTTCTTAAAAGCTCGCGTAAAATTGGGTGTGTCGTTGTAGGCGCAGAGCAGGGCTACCTCGGAAACGGTCATCTCCGGATGGTTGTCTAGCAGGTGGCAGGCGCGCCGCATACGAATTCCTTGGATGAACGACTGAGGTGTCTCGTCTGTGATGGCGGTTAGTCGCTGGCGGAACTGGAATAGACTCATGCCCAGACTATCTGCCACGTGGTTAGCATCCAACTGTCCCGATTGCATCAGTATGTTGATGGTATTGGTGGTCTTCTCGAGGAAGAGCTTGTCGGCCTCGTTCAGTATATCGCCTGAATCCTGAGGGGTGTTGGCGATGGCATTGTCGTATTGCTCATTGAGGATGTCGTATTTCTCGCGCAATTCCCTGATGCGGTCTTTCAGTTCAGCATTCTGTCGGCTCTGGAGTTTTTGCCTGCGCCTCATGTAGAACCATACTGCTACTGCCAGCAGGGCAGTGACTATGGCTATAGCGATGGCACACAACTTGGCCCTGCGCTGGGCATGGTTCTCTATCTTCAGCCAGTCGTTGCCGAATGCGGCATTATACTTGGCCAGATTCTCCGCCGAGGTGTTGTTGTAGATGGAGTCTTTCAAAGTGGTGAAACGGTCGAGCTGGCGCTTGGCCTCGTCTGGGTCTTGTTTCCACAGGGCTTCGTAGAGTCCTTTTCGCGCATGTACCTCATTATATGGATCGCCTAAGGCCATGAAGAGGTCGGCTGCCTCACGGTAGTAGGCGATGGCTTCTGCCTCGTGATGGAGTTCGTATTGGGCCATGCCCATCTTGTTACAGGCGATACCCAGCGACTGGCGGTTATCAGTATTGCGCAGATAGGGTATCACCTCCTTCAGCACTTGTTCGGCTTGCTTATAGTCGTGTAGTCCGATCAGTACTGAGGCTTTCTGTGCCAGTCTCACCATGGTGCGGTCCTCATTGCCCTGTGCCTTGTCGATCTCGTAGGCACGTTCTATATAGGCGAGGGCCTTCTCGTCTTTGCCCTGGGCGTGGTATACCTCCGAGGCCATGCCTTGCAGGATGGCCATGCGGTTGGGGTTATTAGCCTTTTCTGCCATCTCGATACCCTTCAGGATGTATTTCTCAGCCTCGTTCTCCTGATTGGCGCCCATATAGATGGCTGCCAGAGTGTTTAGGCTCGACGACATCACGTCGGGATCGCCTGTCTGCTCGTCAAGTTTATAACATTCCTTGGCATATTTAGCGGCCTCGTCATAATCTGATAATCGGATATTTATTACCGCCAACAGGTTCAGACAGTCGGCCTCGCTCTCCGTACCTCTGCACACGGGCAGTGCCTTCAGTGCATCGTCAAGCGCCTGTTTGTAGTTCTGCTCGGCATAGGCTTTGTCGGCCTGCTCCAGCATCTGCATGGCCAGCTTATTATCTGCCAGCGCCATTCCTAGTGTCGTCGTCCACAGCAACAATATGGTTATGGTCCGTTTCATGCTTTATGATATACCTAAAACGGGGGCAAAGTTACAAAAAAGTTTTGGAATAATATGCAAAGGATACTAGCTATTTTTAATGTTTCTTGGGTTTCTGAGAAATTATTCGTATCTTTGCACCCAAGATGAAGACATTTGAAGAATTAGGCATTAGCGGAGAGATTCGCAAAGCCATTGAGGAGTTGGGATTTGTACAGCCGATGCCTGTGCAGGAGGCAGTGATACCTTACCTCTTAGAGAACAAGAACGACGTGATAGCCCTTGCCCAGACAGGTACGGGTAAGACAGCTGCATTTGGTATCCCACTCTTGATGAGGATAGACACCTCAAATCGTAATGCGCAGGCCCTGGTGCTCTCGCCAACGAGAGAGTTGTGTCTGCAGATTACAGATGACATCCGTGATTTCGCGAAATATATGGATGGCGTGCATGTAGAGGCAGTATATGGCGGAGCATCGATAGAACCTCAGATGCGAGCACTCAAGAAAGGTGTGAATATCATCGTTGCCACTCCAGGACGACTCATTGACCTTAAGAATCGTGGTGTCGCAGACCTGACAAATGTGAGGAACATTGTGCTTGATGAGGCAGACGAGATGCTAAACATGGGATTCTCAGAGAATATCAGCGAGATTTTTGAGTCTATCAATGAGAACCATAGCACTCTGATGTTCTCTGCTACGATGAGTCGTGAGGTAGAGAAGGTGGCAAAGAAATACTTGCATGACTATCAGGAGATTGTAGTTGGTAGCCGTAATGAGGGTGCTGAAAACGTGAACCATATCTATTATATGGTGAATGCGAAGGATAAGTATCTGGCACTTAAGCGCATCGTCGACTACTATCCTCGTATTTTCGCTATCATCTTCTGTCGCACAAAGATTGAGACCCAGGAGATTGCAGATAAGCTTATCAAAGACGGCTATAATGCAGAGTCGCTGCATGGAGACCTCTCTCAGCCCCAGCGAGACCTTACGATGCAGAAGTTCCGCCAGCATCTTACCCAGTTGCTTGTGGCAACAGACGTGGCAGCACGAGGCCTTGATGTGGATGACCTCACTCATGTGATAAACTTCGGATTGCCCGATGATATTGAGAATTATACCCATCGTTCTGGACGCACAGGTCGTGCAGGAAAGAAGGGTACTTCGATTTCTATCGTTCATAGCCGAGAGAAGTTCAAGATCCGCAATATCGAGAAGGAGATAGGTAAGAAATTTGTGGAAGCAGAGATTCCTTCAGCTGAGGAGATCTGCAAGAAGCAGCTTTATAAGGTGATGGATCAGATAGTAAAGACTGATGTTGATGACGAGGAGATAGCTCCTTTTATGCAAGATATCAGCCGTTATTTCGAGTATATCGATAAGGAAGAGCTCATAAAGAAGATCGTATCTCTGGAGTTTGGTAAGTTCCTGGCTTATTATGCTGAAGCACCCGAGATTGAGGCTGTTGTCCCTGACAAGAAGGAGAAACGTCCTCAGAGCGACAAGCAGAAACTTCAGAATAAGGCACAGAAGGGCTATCGCCGTTTGTTTATAAATCTCGGTAAGCGTGACGGCTTCTATCCTGGAGAACTTATGCAGACGCTGAACCGTTTTGTGGGAGGTCGTCAGGAGGTTGGACATATCGATTTGCTCGATACTATCTCATACTTCGAAGTGCCTGAAAAGGATGCAAAGAAGGTAATGATTCAGCTTACTGGCATCAGATACAAAGGTCGTACTGTAAGATGCAACGATGCTGATGAAGGAGGCAAGGCTGAAAAGCCAAAGCGTCAGAAAAAGGACGATTGGCGTAGTTTGATGAATAAAGTACCTCGTGACCTCAGAGGTCCTGAGCCCGATTTCTCTGAAGAAGGCTGGGCCCTACGCAAACCTCGCAAAAAGAAATAACGAGATTGCCTATGGGTAAAATAAGTGCCACTTATTGCGTGATAAACCGCCGATTTTTGATAACTTATTGACTTTCAGTAATGATTAGAGCCTATATTTTGAAGAGGTTACGAATTAGTTACATACAGGAGTCCGAAATT
>CACYRS010000020.1 GCA_902776935.1 uncultured Prevotellaceae bacterium
CTGCGAGAAGATGGAGAGCCAGCAGGCCAAGAATGCCCCAGCAGTAGTCAAGACAATCCAGAACAAGACTGTCTATGACAAGCTGCCCAACGAGTTCACGCTCTACGACGTTAAGATGGCAAAGGGCCTGGGCTTGGAGGAATCATCCTATCGCAGCATCGTATGCAAGTGGAAGGCCAGTGGATTCATCAAGGAGCAGCCAGCTGATTCCACATCGGCAGACAGGAAAGCACACTACGTAAAACTGTCGGCATGAAAAATGAATAGCGTTGCCATGTTGCCTATGTTGCGTAAGGTGTATTACTAATCTAAAAAAGAAAGAGGGTGTGTCAAATTTTTGACACACCCTCTTATTGCAGGACGTGTATCTTTAGTTCCAAATGCTCTTAAACCGACGCACTTGAGCCTCATAAGATGCACCTGTGATTGAGAGGCTATTATAAATAGACTTTGGGAATACCAGATTAGTCATAGACATAGAGCCGTCATTTGTAAAGACTTCTACTGATGACTGATCAACAAAGATATCCAAGATAACAGTATTGCCAATAACGTTAAGCGGAGCCTGAATGGAAGGTATAGAGAACGAACCATTAAAACTGCTCTGACCTGTAGCTGATGTACGATGGGCAGTAATAGTACGGGCTGACGCATTAACATCTATCACATATTTCTCATCAGAGGAATTGCCAAGCGCAATTGTAGAGTTCTTATCGAGATTGAGGGTAATACGCAACTGATAGGCATCCTTTACATCAAGACTTGAACCTGCCGATTGCCAATTCTCAGCAATATTATCGATTTCGCTGACAACAGTATTGGCCAGCAATGGCTTACCATCATACTCAATGAGCTTTAACTCACGAGGGAGAGTCATTGCAGAGCGCCAAGGTGAGCAAGGCACAGCACCGGCATACTGCCAGTTATTCATCCAACCGATCATAACCTTGCGATCACCAATATTACTCCAGGTAACACCCGCATAGTTATCCATACCATAATCAAGCCATAAAGGATACTCAAGATTGTCAGCTGTGAAAGTAGTTCCATCAAACTTTCCCACGAAGTACATCGTACCAGATCCAAGTAAAGGTCCACCAGGATTGACGCTGACAATCATTACCCATTTGTCGCCAAACTGAAGCAAGTCGGGACACTCCCACTGCAAACTTGGACGACCGGCCAGAGGAACAAAGAATGTGCTAAGGTGGCTCCAGGTCTTCAGATCCTTAGAGCCATATAGTTCCACACCCATCTTCCAACCTTTTGCCAAAGCCATAACCCATTGCTTGCTACCTTCGTGCCAGAAAACTTTGGGATCGCGAAGATTATCATCGTCGTTCTTGATGACAGGATTACCCGCATATCGGGTAAAGTTTTTGCCACCATCTGTGCTATAGGCAATAGACTCCTGCTGCTTACCATCGTCGCCTGCAGATGTATAGAGAGCAACCATTGCATTGGCACCAAAGCCAGCAGTATTATCCTTGTCAATAACTGCTGAGCCCGAGAATATTGCACCCAGCTCATCTCGTGTAAGGGCAACATCCTGCTCTGTCCAGTGTACGAGGTCAGTAGAGGTAGCGTGACCCCACGACATATTACCCCAGTCATTACCCTGTGGGTTATACTGATAAAAGAGATGCCATGTTCCATCGACATACACCATACCGTTAGGATCATTCATCCAATTTTTGGAAGGTGTAAAATGTATCTGAGGACGATACAGTTCATTATAACTTGCCGCTGGTGTCGGTGTATCGCTTGGGTCAGAAGGGGTAACAGGTTGTTCTGGCTGGGGGTCATCAATCAAAGGATTATAATCCTGTTTGTGATCATCATCTTTTGAACAACCTGCAAAGGTAGCCGCCATTGCGACGGCCACCAATGCTGCAGGAAAGAAATACCTCTTTTTCATAACTAACCAATTAAAAAACACTCGTAATAAAACTAACGTGTCTTAAGATATTCGAGAGAGTTCTTAGCAAGTGTCAGTACATTGTTCTGATAGATGTTATTCTTAGGATGAGCACTCTTGTCTGGTGTACCGTCAGCATTCTTCATTGAGAATTCGCAGCCACCATTACCTATGCAGAGAAGAGTTCCTTTGAATTCGGTATTGCCTTGCTGAGCCTCCCAGACGTTCAGCTGACTTACCCACCATATCTGGCTATCCCATGTACCAAGCGGATAGACTCCGTAAGTCTGAGTACACTGTGTGTAACAAGCCTCTTCTGTATTGCCTATACCTGTCCAAAGTGATGGCAGGTTGAAGAACAGACAGTTGTGATCCTCTGTCCAACCAGGACCCTTGAATGCTATGAGCTTTGTGTCTGCATTTGTCTCTACCTCAAGACCCTTATAGATAGGATGAGTAGAGTGGTCCTTCTTGAACTTATGGTCAGGATAAAGCTCCACAGCCATTCTCCATACGTCATTGTTAACACCACCAAAACCTGTTCCGATAGCACGGTCGTTGCCCTTCATATCGTCGAGATTTACACGGCCCAGATGCCCTGCATAAACTGTAGCGTGGCTCCAAAGCAACAGACTTCCACCATCTTTATACCAATTCCTGATTATAGGTGTAGCTGTCTCAACTACTTCTGGCATAGCGAATACTTCTCCCTCGCCAACACCCTCAAGGTCACGCAGCCAAAAGAGTACACGGAACGGATCAACATCAGCAGCACTCTTAATATTTCCGAAGTAGAGATACTGAGCCGTTGGGTAAGTATCATGCAACCACAACCAGGCAGATGCCTCATCATCGTCACCTTTCTCTATAAGCTCCTCAGGAGTAGCATAAACACTCAGGAAGCCGATTGCCGTCTTACCAATGCGCAGAGAAGACTTTGTTGAAAGCGATGTGCCTTTGTCATTCTTTGCTACCAGTGTTACATCCCAGGTGTCACCTGTTTCTACGTCACTGATAATATAGCTTGTAGCAGAACCGCTCAAGGTCTCATTGACAGTCCTCTTGCCATTTGTGGCTGTAAAGAGGATATTAGATGCATCTGCAGCCTTGTTCCAAACGACAATGGCGTCATAACCGCCAGTCTTGTCAATCTGACTCATCTGTACACCACTGATGCTAGTAGCACCTTCACGGGTGTAGTTCTTAATAACACCATTAGAGACGTTGCTTCCATCCGTAACCTTAAATACATATTCAAAAGGTACGTTTGTTGGAACATTCTTATGGATGAAACTGTTACCGCTAACCGTTTCGCTGCTCGAAAGGGTTCCGTTGCGATAAACAGTAACTCGCATCTGGCTGTTCTGAGATGGCCATGTCCAAGTATAGTCGTCACCAGTAAGTGATCCTGTAATCTGTGTGGCATCTGGGGCAGAGAGCTTCATTGCCTCGCGGTCGATGTCCTTATCCTGACAGGCTGTCAGGATAAGCGCGAACATCGCCATTATAATGATTGAAATCTTTTTCATAACTATTAATTCTTAATTCTTAACTATTAACTCTTAACTATTAATTGTATCCCTTGTTCTGGGTGTACAGTCCAGGTACATAATAGAGCTGGATATAAGGCAGAGGGAAGTACTCGTTTTTACCAGATGTGAAATGAGCATCCTTGTAATACTGGGCATATGTCTGGCCTTCATAAACAGAGTTTTGCTCAACCTCAAAGAAAGCATTAAGAGTCTGTGAAGCGATACCCCAACGGCGCAGATCGAAGAAACGGTTGTTCTCCATAGCCATCTCCAGACGGCGCTCCCATTGCAAGCATTGGCGAGCCTTCTCCTTTGTACTGAAATAACTTACAGGATAGAGTGCGATCTCACACTGGTCTGCAGCGTATGCGATGTGCTTGCTTACAGAGTTCTTAGCTCGCTGACGGATGTCGTTGATGATGGTACGTGCCTCTTCCAGTGAACCTGTCTCGATGAGAGCCTCAGCGCGCATCAGCATAACGTCAGTATAACGGAATACGTAATCGTTCATAGCGAAAGCCTGCCAAGGATTGTCGAAGGTCTCACCCTTGCTGCGCTGTGGCACCTCTTTCAAAGAAGCATAGTAACCATAGGTGTTAGGAGTACGTGAGTTGTCCTTTGTCATAGTGTACTCTGCCTCGTACTTGTATGGGAAGGTAGGCATGCCAACTGTATGGAAAAGACGTGGATCCCACTTCTGTGCATTGGGTACACCATTCGTTGGATAGGCTATCTCCTTATTATAGTCATCGAACATAGGCAGACCATCCTTTGTCTTAAATGCGTTCACCAGGTTCTGTGTTGGCTTATGGAAGTCCCATCCGCATGACCACATCTGCCAGCAGCCATTAAGCATGTTACTCCAGTTGGCACGACCATATAGAGTATTATCGTCCTGATAGTCAGAGTGCTGTACTGCAAAAACGCTCTCTTTAGAGTTCTTATACTCTGGGAGGAAGATATCGCCAAAATCCTCAAGATAACCATACTGAGAGTTCTGAACTTCCTGGGTATATTTCAGCACTTCCTGCATATATTGGTTACTGATATGATTTACACCAGTAGAAGCCTCGTAGCCATCGCCCCAAGCGAGAGTAAGATAACACTTGGCCAAATAGGCAGCAGCAGCAATCTTGTTAGCGCGACCTCCATCGGCCTGTTTAGCTGGTAGCACATCATAAGCTGCCTTGAAGTCAGCAATAATCTTTTCCATCAACTCCTGATGAGTGAACTGGTTGTTAGGAGTCTGCTCCTCTGTGTGGTTCCTATATACTTCCTCATCTACCCAGGGCACCTGATTCCAAAGCTGGATAAGCTTAAAATAGAAATGAGCACGCAAGAAACGAACCTCACCCTCACGGATGGCCTTTGTAGCAGCACCAAGCTTATCATCGCCATAGTTCTCAAGAGATACAAGTGCACGGTTACAACGACTGACAGAGCAATAGAGGTGATACCATAACTCGTCCATATGATCAGGTGTAGATGCTGTCAGTGTAGACCATACTTCTACTGGATGATAGTTGGTATCAGTAGTACCAGAACCACCTTTCATGGCATCATCACTACTAACGTCGCCATAAGGCCACATATTGAATGGATAAGTATACCAGTCATCGCCCAACTTGGCATAAGCAGCAGTCACCATTTCATCTGGTTGACTCATTGCAAGATCCTCACTGATGACGCCTTTGGGCTCAACGTCTATGAAATCGTTGCAGGAAGTAAGCGTACCGCAAACGATCAGACCTGCGCATATTGCTTTATATATTGTCTTCATAATCTTTTTCTTTTATTACTTTTTACCTTTTTACTTTTCATTCCGTTAGAACGATGTCTGGATTCCAAATGATATGCTTGTGCTATTAGGATACATCCAACGTGGGTTCTCAGGATCAGGACATGTCAGAGAACTGCTCTTAATGGTGAGCAAATTGTGTCCTGATATATATACACGGGCACTTGTCATGTTCAGTCTGCCAATAAGACTCTTTGGCAAGTTGTAGCCAATCTGTACCTGACGAAGCTTAGCATATGAACCATTCTCTACGAAGTAAGTAGAAGTGCGATTCTCGTTACCGGTATTATTTGTGGTAAGAGCAGGAATGGTACTACCTGTGTTAGCGGTAGTCCATGCATCGAGCATACGATTACCCTTGTTAGAACCAGCGTCTGTGATACTGTAGAAGTCAGTCTGGAACTTCTGATCGTTATATACATCCTGACCAGCTACACCCTGCCAGAACATATTGAAGTCGAAATCCTTATAACTGAGATCAACATTCAGACCCCATGAGAAATTGGGTACAGGACTGAAAATCCAGGTCTGATCATGCTCATTGATTACACCATTACCATCGAGATCGGCATACTTAAGACCACCTACACGTGCATTATCCTGACCACTTGCAAGAACCTCTTCCCGGCTTTGGAAAAGACCATCAACAACATAACCTACTATTGATCCATAAGGACGTCCCGACTCTACTAGATTCTCCTTAGATGTATGAACGTATGATCCGGTAGTCGTCTCAGGCAGATAAGTAACCTTAGAGCGATAGAAGTCAACATTTCCGTTAATGTTGTATGACAACCCATAGGCTGTTGTATGGCGATAGCCAAGTGAGAACTCCATACCCCAGTTCTGAAGACTTGGGCCGTTGAGCCAGCTTGCGCCACCTTCACCCATCGAACCAAGATAAGCAGGATTAATCAGCATGTCCTTTACTTTTTTAATATAGGTGTCAAATGTACCATAGACAGAGCTTCCAAGGAAACGGAAGTCAAGTCCGGCATTCCACTGCTCAGTGGTCTCCCACTTCAAGTCGTTGTTCTGGGCCTGTGTGGCACGGAAACCTGAGGGGAATATACCGCTCCCCTGAAGAGCGAGGTCGTAGGCTGTAGATTCGTTACGACCGCCACCGTAGGTAGCTGCATAGAGTCCATAGCGGGCATAGTTTGAGATAGCCTGATTACCTGTCTGACCCCAAGAAGCACGAATCTTCAGGTCATCAATCCAATCCTGTCCGAGGTGCTGAGAGATACGATAACCGAGGGTGGCAGCTGGGAAGGTACCATAACGGAAGTTCTCACCAAAACGGCTTGAACCGTCATGACGAATCGTGAACGAAGCGAGCAAGAGGTCTTTCCAGTTATAATCAACCTTACCGAAGAATGAAACAAGATTGTAGCCTTCCTGTATACCACTTGCACGCTGAGTGCCAGTTGCAGCATCAGGATACATATAATCATAGTTCTCGAGGGCGAACATCTGCGCATAGGCATTTGAGTGCTCATCTATGTCTCTGTGGAGCTCAATACCACCCAATACGATAAACGAGTGGTCAACACCAATGTTGAAGTTATAATTGGCCGTATTAGACCATGTCCACTTGGTAGAGGTCTTGGCACCCATGCTGGCTGACGGAGTTGAGTTGTTAACAACATCCGAATGCCATGTATAAGTGACGCTATGGATATTCTCCGACCACAAGTCAAGACCAAAGTTTGAACGGAGCAGCAGTCCTTTGATTGGTTCGATATTAACGAACGCATTACCAAATATACGCCACATCTTCAGGCGGTTATCACGGTTATGATACAGCTCACGCAGAGGGTTCTGGCGATCGCTCATGCCACCTACCGGACCAGAGAATGTAATACCATCTTCTTCGTAAACAGGCACTGTTGGGGCCATTTTCAAAGCATTCTCCAATGGCTGGCAGTCAACCTGATTAGAATATGTAATAGTTGCATTCTCACCCACGGTAATCATCTTATTTACCTTGAAGCTGGTATTGATACGAGCAGAGAAACTTTCAAAGTCTGTATATTTCAGAATACCCTCGTTCTTCTTGTAGCCAAAAGAGAAGAGAGCTGATGATTTATCTGAAGCCTTGGATATCGAGAGGTCGTAATTCTGTGAGAAGCCTGTGCGAGAAATGGCATCGAGCCAGTCTGTATCACTGTAACGCATAGTGCGCTTAGAATTGATATATCCATCGTAAAGACCATTTACAGTGAAGTTGCGCATCTCACCTGTTGCCGGATCATAAGCACTGATTGGAGTGCCTGCAGAGGCATTAAGTGTCAATCCGTAATTATTTGCATACTGCTCAGGATCAAGACCATCGTTCATGGCTGCCTGAGCCATTGATGTGGCATACTCTGCCGAGTTGGCAAGTTTCATCATGGTCTGAGAATTGTAGAACTGAGCAGTCAGGTTTGCAGAGAAGTCTACCTTTACCTTATCGCCCTTCTTACCACTACGAGTAGTGATGATTATTACACCATTAGCAGCGCGACTACCATAGATAGAAGCAGAAGCAGCATCCTTCAACACCTGCATTGACTCGATATCGTTCATGTTCAGTGTATTCAGGTTGGTGGTTGTGGGCACACCGTCGATAACGAACAGAGGATCCTGCGATGAGTTGAAAGAACCGATACCACGAATGCGGACGGTACCTGCACCTACAGGTGAGCCATTAGAGGTAATGGTCATTCCAGGTACCTTACCCTGCAAAGCTCGCATAGGGTCTGTATCTGAAGAAGTCTTCAAGTCTTTTGTCTCAACTACTGAAACTGAGCCCGTCAAGTCAGCTTTGCGTTGTGTCTGATAACCTGTTACAACGACTTCAGCCAGTTCTTTAGCATTGTCCTTAAGAGTTACCTGCATGCCATTCTTAGCTGGCAGCTCCTGTGTAGCATAGCCGATATAGGAAAAGACAAGAGTCTTTCCCTCAGCGACCTTAATCTTAAAGTTACCGTCGAAATCGGTGATTGTTCCGTTCGAGGTTCCTTTCTCCATTACTGTGGCTCCGATGACCGTCTCGCCTGTGGCGTCGACTACAGTACCACTGATCTCGCTCTGCGCGTACATTATAGTACTTGTCAGAAGAGCTAACAAACTTAGAAAAAGTTTCTTTAGTTGTTCCATTGTTGACATTTTAAATTGATTAGTACTCTTGTGAATTAAATTTTCTGCTGCAAAAGTACAAACCTATTAGGATATAGTATATAAAATATCGTTCATTGCACCCCAAAATTGTTACATGTAACATATTTGCGATGAAATGAACGATTTTTGCTAATCAAATATATGGTAGTTAGCCTTGATTCAGGTCTGACGGACTGACTCCAAACTCATCCTTGAAACATTTTGTGAAGTAGCTGGGAGCAGTGAATCCTACCTCATAAGCCACCTCAGAGATATTCTTGTCTGTGGTCAGAAGGAGCTGATAGGCACGGTTCAGACGGGCAGTACGAAGCAGTTCATTAGGTGATGAACCAGATATGGCCTTAACCTTACGATAGAGCTGCACACGACTGAGATTCATCGCCTCAGCGAGGTCATCGACAGTGATGTCACTATTAGAAAGACGGGCCTCAACAACGTCCTTGAACCGAACAATGAACAATGGCTCCTTCTTAATTTCCGTATTGTCATCTGTCTCTTCTTTCTCTGAGGTGTTCTCAGTTTGTTTTTCATCGGAAGATTCCTGTGAGGTTTCTTCGTTATTATGATGTTCTGCCACTTCTGATACATCCATATTCCAGAGATTGCTGACCATTCGCTCGCGCTGGGCACTTGCCTTACCACGATGATAGAGATAGAAGAGCACCAGCACCAGGATAACTAAGGCAAGTAATATCAGTGCCATGAGGGTGATGGTACGTTGTGCGGCCAATTGCTCAAGATAACCTTTGGCCTTAGCCTGAAGCTTGTCCAGATTCTGAGCCTGACGGAGCACTTCATCGCTTTCAAGCAAAAGCACGTTGGCATTGTCGTGGGTAACAATGGCAGAGGTAAGAACCGTCTCACGCTGATATTCTTTGCCATCAAGGATATCAAGAGCCAGTTTCAGCAAATGATCTCCTCGTGTGGGATAGATATATGATGCCTCGAGCAGAGAATCGCGTACCTGCTGGATACCACCATTCTCGCCTGGCAGTCCGTCGATACCGCAAAACATCGGCAACGGATTAACTCCCCTCTCTATGAATGCCCTGCGGGCTCCAATGGCAGAACGGTCATTATGGGCAAACACGAGATCAATGTCATCGAGGCTGCCTTTATAGTTCTTTACCTCCTTGTAGGCTTTCTCTTCCGTCCAATCTCCCTGCAGGGTTATAGGCACCTCAATGAAACTGGTATTGATGGCATCTCTGAATCCTCTGTGACGATCATCAGCGGGCGAAGAGCCTTTAAGACCCAAGAGCTCCAACACCTGACCCTTGCCACTCAAGCGGATAACGATGTAACCTCCCATCTGATGCCCCATCTCATAGTTGTCAGCACTTACGAATGCTGTGTATTTCTGAGAGTCTGTCTTACGTTCAAAGACTATAACAGGAATACCCTTGTCGAAGGCGCGATCGATAGCAGGAGTAACAGAGGCTCTCTGGTTAGGAGCTACGATGAGCAGATCTATACCACTATCCACCAGGCTGTCTATCTGCTGTATCTGACGCTGGGAATCATCATTTGCGGCAGTAAAGCGAAGCTCTACTCCCTCATGAAAGTTGGACTCCATCTGCATCTCTGAGTTCTGCCAGCTGCGCCAGATATCCTCAGAGCACTGCGATACACCTATGATGTACTCACGTTTCTTTTCGGAGCATGCCATCATAATAAGGCACATTCCCAAAAGAAATAATCTATAAAAAAATCGCCTTTTCATCGTTAGAGTTGATTACTATCGGCTACAAAGATACAAAAAAAATCGAAATACTCCTACTTTTTTCGCAAAAAAATAAAGACCCAAGCCGTATTTTGTTGGCTCAGGTCTTCACCTTATTTATATATATAGCGATTAGTTAGTCGCAAATCAGATTCTCACCAGTCATGTCTGAAGGCTGCTCAAGTCCCATGATATGGAGAATAGAAGGAGCAACATCAGCCAGACGACCGTCCTTAACTGTAGCCGAATTATTGTTGGTTACGTAGATGAAAGGAACGGGGTTCAGTGAGTGAGCTGTATTTGGAGATCCATCGGGGTTGATGGCGTTGTCTGCATTTCCGTGATCGGCAATAATGATTGCCTCGTAGTCGTTGGCTTTAGCTGCCTCGATAACCTCACGAACGCAGTTGTCAACAGCCCATACAGCCTTTGCAATAGCGTTGTAGATACCAGTGTGACCTACCATGTCACCATTAGCGAAGTTAACGACGATGAAGTCATACTTATTCTCGTTGATAGCAGCCACCAGCTTATCCTTAACCTCGTAGGCACTCATCTCAGGCTTCAGATCGTAGGTAGCCACCTTTGGAGAAGGTACCAGGATACGATCCTCACCCTCGTATGGAGCCTCGCGACCACCATTGAAGAAGAAGGTTACGTGTGCATACTTCTCTGTCTCAGCTGTGTGGAGCTGCTTCTTACCCTGCTTTGAGAGATACTCGCCCAGCGTGTCCTCAACGTTCTCCTTCGGGAAGAGGATGTGAACACCCTTGAAGTTAGCATCGTATGGAGTCATGCAATAGTACTGCAAACCTGGGATAGTCTTCATTCCCTGCTCTGGCATATCCTCCTGAGTCAGCGCGATAGTCATCTCCTTAGCACGGTCGTTACGGAAGTTAATGAAGATAACAACATCACCCTCCTCAATACAACCATTGACAGATGCGTTGTGGATAGGCTTGATGAACTCATCAGTAACGCCCTCGTCATAGCTCTCCTGCATGGCCTGAACCATATCAGTAGCCTGCTTACCTGTACCGTTTACGATCAGATCATAACCCTCTTTTACTCGCTCCCAACGCTTATCGCGGTCCATAGCGTAGAAACGACCAACAATAGAAGCAATAGCTGCATCGTTATCAGCACAAACCTTAGAAACCTGCTCGATAAAGCCCTTACCGCTCTTGGGGTCTGTGTCACGACCGTCCATATAGCAATGTACGAACACCTGGTTCTTCAGACCGTAAGCCTTACCAATCTCAATGAGCTTAAACAGGTGATCAAGGCTTGAGTGTACACCTCCGTCAGAAGTAAGACCCATCAGGTGCAGCTTCTTATTGTTCTCCTTAGCGTATGTGTAAGCAGCCTTCACCTGAGGATTCTCCATGATAGAACCATCCTTGCAGGCACGGTTAATCTTCACCAGGTCCTGATAAACAATACGACCAGCACCGATATTGAGGTGTCCCACCTCAGAGTTACCCATCTGTCCATCGGGCAAACCAACGTCCTCACCAGAGGCCTGGAGCTGAGAGTGAGCCGAAGTGGCTGTCAACAAATCGAGATACGGGGTTGGCGTGTTGAAGATCACGTCACCCTTACCATGCTTACCGATTCCCCATCCATCGAGAATCATGAGTAATGCTTTCTTTGCCATAACTTTTTGTATTTTTGACGTTATTTTCTTTTCAGGCTGCAAAGTTACGAATTTTTTTTGTATCTTTGCACTCTGAATTCTATTATTTTTCAAACATGGTGAAGAGAATTAGCAAGAGATTGTTGTTTATTACGATATTACTTGGCATTTTGACAACTGGAGATGCCCAACAGGCCTATCAGGTTATCAAAGATAACCCTGATATTGCAGCCAGCAACTACTATGCATATCCGATGCCAACGAAAAAGCTTACCCCTGCACCTGCAGGCAAGCGCCCATTCTATATCAGTCATTATGGCCGTCACGGGTCACGTTACTTGGATAATCGTAAGGGCTATGATATACCCTATGGTTATTTGCATAAAGGTGATTCGTTAGGCAAACTGACGCCATTGGGCAAGGAGATGCTACAACGCATGGCTGATATTATCGAAGATGCTGAAGGCTATTGGGGCACTCTTTCTCTGCTTGGGCAGATACAGCATCGAGACATAGCACGCCGTATGGTAGAGCGTTTTCCTGAGGTTTTTGAGGGGAATGTTGTTATGGATGCCCATAGTACTATTGTCAACAGGTGTATCATGTCAATGGCAGCAGCTCTGACACAGTTGGCGGCCATGAATCCGCAGTTGGAGATTCGCATGGATGCATCGCAGCACGATATGTACTACATGAATCATCAGGATAAGCAGTTGCGCGACTCCATGATGACTAAGAAGGCCAAGGCTGCTTATGAAGCTTTTATTAAGAACATCAAACACAATCCTCGTGTCACCAACCTGCTATTTAATGACACAGCCTATATCCGCGAAAACGTAAGTGACTATTGGTTACCCTACTATCTGCTAAAGACTGGTCTGATGCAGCAGAACACCAAACAGCAAGGTGGCCCGCTTGTTGCCATGTTTACGAATAAAGAGATACACCAATTCTGGCAAAACGAGAACGCCTGGTGGTATATAATGTACGGACCATCACTGCTCAATGGCGGTTGTCAGCCTTATACGCAGCGCTATCTGTTGCGTCGTATCATTGCCGATGCCGACAGCTGCCTGAAATTGGAGCATCCTGGTGCAACTTTACGTTATGGCCATGAGACAGTGCTCCTGCCATTGGTTTGTCTGTTAGATCTTAATGGATATGCCTTCCAGACTATAAATCTTAATGAGGTAGAGCCTAACGGATGGTGGGCGTGTAGGGTGTTTCCTATGGGGGCTAACCTACAGTTTATCTTCTACCGCAAGAATCTGAAAGACAAAGATATTCTCTTTAAGGTTCTGCTGAATGAGGAAGAGGCGACATTGCCTTTGCCCACAACGACACCGCCTTATTACCGCTGGCAGGATTTCCGTGAATTCTATCTTAAGAAACTCGATGCCTACGGCAGAATGGATTAGCACTCTTCAAATTCTAAACTGAGTTGTCCATCGCCCAAGAGATTATAACTCTTGCGGTGATAAGGCGTGATGCCGAATTGTTTGATGGCCTCTCGATGTTTCTTTGTGGGGTAGCCCTTGTTCGAGAGCCAGTCGTATTGCGGATATTCCTTGGCAAGTCCATTCATATAGTCATCACGATAGGTCTTGGCAAGAATGCTGGCTGCAGCAATGGCGAGGTATTTGCCATCGCCTTTCACGATGGTGGTATGAGGTAAATCCTTATATTTCTTGAAACGGTTGCCGTCCACAATTACAGCCTCAGGGCGCACTTTGAGCTGATCCAGTGCCCTATGCATAGCTAAGATAGAGGCATTGAGGATATTTATCTTATCGATTTCCTCTGGGGTAACGATACCAACAGCCCAGGCAACAGCATCGCGTTCAATTATCTCACGAAGCTGATAGCGTTTCTTTTCAGTTAGTTGTTTGGAATCGTTTAAAAGTTCGTTCTGATAATCTTCTGGCAATATCACAGCTGCAGCATATACACTGCCAGCCAAGCATCCGCGTCCTGCCTCATCACAACCGGCTTCTATCTTCCCCTCGTAATAATGACTTAATAACATAACACTTTCTATTATTTCCTAAACAGCAATAATGACAGCAGAAATCCCACAATAAAGATTGTGGAGGTACCCAATACGATGGCAAGATAACTATGGAGATGAACGCCCGGCAACTGCCACATATCAGCAAGCGATATCCATGCTATAACCATCACTCCAACAACACAGCCTATAAAAGCTGCTACACAACTGATTCTCCTACGGACACACCCTAAGAGGAAAAGACCTAACATGCCTCCAGAGAAAATACTGGACAGCGTCCACCACGCATCTATGATACTCTCTACACTAAGCATTGCAAGAGCCACAACGGCTCCCAATACTCCCACTACGACACTGCTGATACGCAGAACCATAAGATTATTCCGTTCTACAGCCCCTCTGAAGAATGGTTTAAAATAGTCTGCCAATATGATAGTGGCTGCTGAAGTGACACTCGTAGAGACTGTGCTCATGCCGGCAGCAAAGATAGAGGCTATGAGTAATCCTCGCAAACCAATAGGCAGGCTGTTCACAATGAAATAGGGAAAAACATAATCGGGTTTCTGTGTAATCTCATCGGGTAAGTATGCCACACCTGCAGCATAATAGCTATATAGTGTAGTTCCTATAAGAAAGAAAAGTGCAGAAACAGGTATTATAAGGTAACCCCCAAAGAGTGCGGAGAACTTGGCCTCCTTATCATTTTTGGCAGCATGATAACGTTGCACGTAGTTCTGGTCGATGCCATAATTCTGTAGATTGATAAAGACACCATAGACAAGGCAAACCCAAAAAGTGCTTGTGGTCAAATCAGAGGTGAAAGCTCCCAATGAGAATTTATTCCCTTCAGTCGAATGGATGGCCAGTTCGAAAGACTGCATCGGCCCCCCAGGCATCGAAAACATCAAGATGACCAAACAGAGCAGAGCCCCACCAATAAGAATCATTCCCTGAATAGCATCAGCCCATATCACAGCCCTCAAGCCACCCATCATAGAGTAGATGATAACAGCTATCGATGTGAGGATGATGACGGCATGGAGGTTCCAGCCCATCAGGATATACATGGGCACAGCCAGAAGATAGAGGATGGAGCCCATGCGTGCTATCTGCGTCAGGAGGTAGCAGGCGGAGGCATATATCCGAGCCCATGCTCCAAACCTTTCTTCAAGGAAAGTATAGGCCGATACTGAGCCTCCATGACGATAGAACGGAACGAAATATTTGGCAGCGAAGTAGGAGGCGATGGGTATAGATAGCGAAAACGCAAAGGCGTTCCAGTTAGAAGCAAAAGCTTTTCCTGGATAGCCTATATAGGAGATACTACTGACATAAGTAGCAAATATCGACATTCCCACCACCCAACCGGGAATGGAATGGCTGGCCGAAGTAAACTCATCGGCTGAGGAACCTTTTTTAAAAAAAGAACAGCCAAATACCACCACGCCAAGCGTGAACACGAGGAAGATAACAAAATCTATGACGTGCATAAAACAATCAGAACATCTGAGCAACTCTCCTGATGCCAGCCACAAGGGTGTCTATTTCCTCTTTTGTATTATAGAGGGCAAATGAAGCACGGACGGTACCAGAGATACCCAGACGATCCATAAGGGGCTGGGCACAATGATGACCCGTGCGAACAGCAATACCCAGACGATCGAGCAACGTACCCATATCTAAGTGGTGGATATCCCCAACATTAAAGCTAACGACAGCATCCTTGTGTGACGCATCCTTGGGGCCATACATTCTCATGCTTTCAATCGTCTGAAGCTGTTCCATGCAGTAACGGGTCAGTTCCTGCTCATGCAGTTGGATTGTCTCAAATCCGATGGAATCGATATATTCAATAGCTTTGGCGAGTCCGTGAGTAGCTACATAATCTGGTGTTCCTGCCTCGAATTTAAAGGGCAGACGCTCAAAGGTGGTCTTTTCCCATGTTACCTTGTCGATCATCTCTCCTCCACCCTGATAAGGAGGTAATTTCTCCAGCCACTCCTCTTTGCCATAAAGCACACCAATACCTGTAGGACCATACATCTTATGTCCACTGAAGGCAAAGAAATCGCAATCCATCGCCTGAACATCCACCTTGAAATGAGGGGCACTCTGGGCTCCGTCCACCAAAACTGGGATGCTGTGCTCATGAGCTATCCTGATAATTTCTTCTACAGGATTAACTGTCCCCAACACATTGCTGACATGAGCCACACTGATAATCTTTGTACGGTCAGAGATTAGAGACTCCAACTGGTCAAGACAAAGGATTCCATCATCTGTAATGAGAATATGCTTTACCACAATCCCTCGTTTCATTGCCTGAAGTTGCCAAGACACGATGTTAGAGTGATGCTCCATCTCTGTGACGATTACCTCATCACCTTCCTTCATCTGTGACTCGCAGAAAGAAGCAGCCACAAGATTGATAGCCTCAGTTGTTCCCCGAGTAAAGACGATTTCCTCGATTTTACGCGCATTGATAAACTCACGCACCTTTTCTCTTGCCGCCTCATGCAGGTCCGTCGCCTGCTGACTCAAATAATGTACCCCACGATGCACATTCGCATTAACATTGAGATACTCATCCCTCATGGCATCGAGCACACACAGCGGCTTCTGCGTCGTCGCGGCATTGTCGAGGTAAACCAACGGCTTGCCATACACCTCCCTCAACAGAATGGGGAAGTCTTCTCTTATCTTACCGATATCGTACATACCTTTTGTGTAATTTGCTGCAAAATTACTACTTTTCTGCGACTCAGACAAACATTAGCCGAAAAAAATCAGGAAACCTATTGTGCTAATGTATGATTTTTTCATTTTCACATGCCATACTCGTTCAAATTGCCATACGAAGCAGAATTTGCGCTCTAGTTAGGCAACAAAATTTTCACAGTTAGAAAGCAATTGTTTCCACGTATATGCCAAAATCCGGCTTCTTTGCACAATTTTAACGGGGACTTATATTGTAAAGAATATTGAATATTCTGAGTAATTGTTGATATAAGCATGTTTAGAAATTGAGAAATTTAGAATTCATAGTAATATATAAATAAAAAATTTACTTTTTACCTTTTTTCCCTTAAATCCTCAATATCTAAATATCTAAACCTTGGCGATACGAAAAAATCTTCGTATCTTTGCAGCACCATTTAAATATACGCGCGCATATGAAGATTATCAATTCGCATTATATCCCGCTACCCATGCCTCATAATGTGATCATGAGCCCCGATACGGAGAGAGTAGCAGAACAAATAGGTGTGCTGTCAGTAGTGGAAGAGGCTCCTACTCCTGACAACGGCTATGGTATCATTACCCACGAGCATCCCGTAGTTAGGACACTGGGGCAAAATGCAGTGGTGAGCGAGGATAAGGAAAACATTAATTTCATGGTCACCCTTGAAAAGGCCGAAGGCAACGTTTGGTATCACTTGGAGAATAAAGAATGTTTTGTGGTATGTCCTGCCAAAAAGCGGAAGATCGCCAGCTTCCAACTGAATCTGCTTATGATGAGTCAGATGATGCATACAGGAGCCGACTACGATCCTATGGGCATGATGCATCGCCTAAAAGAGAATGGCATTGAGGTGGAATGGGATAAAAAAGCCAAAGAAAACTATCAGGAGATCATACTAAACAATATGAGAATCGGAGATAAAGTCTATCTGCAAAGTATACTCCTACAACCGCTCTTCCTGGTTAATTTTGCCGATGCGATAGATGAGCAGCAAGTACAACTTCTCGATGAGGATGATATCTTCTTCGAGTTCGTGAATCAGGCCAGAGCAATGCTGGAAGTGAACCCTCATTACGAATTCCATTTCACGGTGCTCGACCAGCAGATGAGCTACATAGCCGACCGCCTGAACAAAGAGTTGAACGATTATCTGGAACGCCCCGATGAATCTGAATGACATTTTCATAGTACGCAAGCATCCTGTATCGCTCAAGCTGGTGTTAGGACTGATGGAGGATGCCGACAGCAGCGAAGAAACAAAAAGCTGGGCGCTGTCGGCCTTGTTTCATGCCGGCTACACACACGACGACTCATTGCGCGACTATCTCTACGATGCGCTTGACCGTAAGGGACTACATCCTTACAACGAATACATTCTGGAGGATGGCAAGCAACAGGAGGAAGAGTCGCCAGAGGAGCAGGAAGCTCTGAGAGCCGTCTATATGTCTCAGCTGAAGACCATATTGGATAATCTGATGCAGTTGAAGGCAGAGGATGGTAAACCGCTGTTCTACCAGAAAAACCACTGGTGGGCTGTGTATCGCATCTTCGTAGATCGCAAGATTGCCAACATGCGCGAGAACCAATATCAGAGTTTCATACATCTGATTAATACGCTCAAGCTGAAACAACTGAATGCCGAACTCGACCTGAGTACTCTAAGCAATATCACCCAAGACGCCATCTTCCGACTGCCTTTTAAAAACTGGAAGAGGCCTTATGGTGAGAGTACACGCAGGCAAAATGCCTTCGATCATATGCACAAAATTGCCGAGGAATTACTCACCTCACTTATGAGGGCAAAAATCTGCTGAAAATTACCTGATTTCTGATAGTTCGTCTGATAGAATGAACATTCGACTGATAGCCGATGCCGTATTCCGGGCATTCGGCTGATAGTTGCTTTTACCTATTATTATATGCCTACCTTTGCGGTGAGCAAACTGCTCAGCGGGGCTAAAAGCGCCTCGTTAATGTATAATTTTAAAACGCAAAATTTATGGCAATTATTACAATTCAAAAAAGTCTTCTGGCACAGACAGAGCAGATCGTCTCCACAGAGCAGCTGGAAGCAGTGTTTAACAATCCTGAGACCTTCCGCAAGGTTGGCAGGATACGTGAGCTCCGCAGGCAGGGCGACACGGAGGGAGCCGACAAGGTGAAGCATTCGTTGGAGGGTCTCATCTTCGTGGCCGACGACTTCGCGGAGTGTGAGAAGGAGGTCACCATCGTTAAGAACGGTGTGGAGACCAAGCAGATGCTGCGCGGCAAGTGGCGCCTGCAGAAGTCGGCTCATCTGAACGGCCTGGCCGTCCTCGACGTGGATCATCTGACGGAGAATCCCGTAGAGGTGTTCCGTCGCTGGACGGAGGCTCAATTTCGTGAACTGGGCGTGCTGTTGGTGTTCATCACCTCCTCGAATGCAGGCCTCAAGTTTGTGTTCATCGCCCGCAAGGAGTGGGGCAACCTCATCGAGAATGCCTGTGAGCTGGCCCGTCAGCTGGGTCTTCAGGCCGATGAGAGCGGCAAGGATGCCTCGCGCATGTCGTTTGCACCCTCAGAGCCTGCTGGCGACATTCTCTTCTTCGACGCAGAACGTATGTTCAGCTACGAGAATCCGGAGTACGACGCCATTTTCGGCGAGGCCTACCGCCAGGGTAACAGCCAGGGCGACAATATCGTCAAGACTGGTTGCAAAAAGGCAAGTTTGGAAATTGAGAAATTTAGTATTTCGGATTGCAAGTACAAGGAAGTATCCATACAGAAAATCATCGACTGCTGGGTGGGACCCAAACTGCCAGAACCCGGCTCGCGCCACAAGACCTCACTCGAGCTGGCCGACCATCTGCGCTACATCTGCGACTCCGACCCCATCTTGATCGAAGCCATCCTGAGGGCACAGAAGTGGGTGCAGGACATTGTCAGGGAACGTGGCGAGAACGTCAGCCAGACGGTGAAGTCGGCCCTTGCCTTCAAGGAAGAGAAGCGCATACCCAAACGCATGTACCATGCACTACGTGAGGCAGGTGTCGATGAGTTCTCAGGTCTGAGCAAGTCGCGTCTGCCCTATGCCGACTGGGCCAAGCGACTGCTGAAGCTACCGCTGGGATGCTACGGTCCTGCCCTTGGCTACATCGACGACGATGAGATCAAGCCTGGTGGAGTCATCACGGCTGGAGGCATGTACGACGCACTGATGACCAAGTGCTGGTATCAGGACTTCGAGGGCTATGCCCATCGCCTGAACGTCCTGGCAATGGTCATCGGAGGGCCTGCCACTGGCAAGGGCTTTGCCGTGAAGCAGGACGAGTACATCATGGACGTGATGCAGGAGGCAGACGCCCCTGGCCGCGAACAGGAACGCCTCTACAAAGACGGTCTGAACGAGCGCGAGACCTCTCAGAAGGAACAGAAGAAGGACGCTCTGAAGCGACCCACGGAGATGGTGCGCTACTGTCCTGTGAAGACCTCGAACAACGTGATGTACCGTCGCATGCAGAATGCCGCAGTGCCTACGGCAGAGGGCGGGCTCTACTACTACCACCTCTACACCTTTGCCTCTGAGCTGCTGTCGATCGTGAAGGCCTCCGGTTCGTTTCAGGAGAAGCGCGACATGATGCTGCAGAGTTTCCACAACGAGAAAAACGGTGTGGATTACAGCAACAAGGACAGTGTGAACGGCATCATGCCCGTACACTATATCCTGGTAGCCACAGGCACAAGCACCTCGCTGAAGAAGTTTGTCAACCCCAGCAACATCGGCGACGGACTAGCCACGCGACTCAGCGTGTTTGTGATGCCAACGGGCAACTTCAAGATGCGTCCGCTGACCAAAAAGCCCAAGAGTATGGAGGCTGCCAACGAGATGAAGAAGTGGTCACGCAGGATGGACGGTCTTCATGGCGAAATCAAAGGCCTGGAGAAACTGGTGGCGCATGTCTACAAGATGGTTGCAGCCCGTATGGAGGAAGCTGCCAACGAGGGCGACGAGGCCACGCTGACCATGCTTAAGCGCATGCAGGACAAGGTGATGGCCATCTGCATCCCACAGGTTGTCTCGACACAAAAGTCATGGGATGATTTCCAACAGACGATGACAGTGAAGGTCACCAAGCAGCATCTGGAATTCGCCACGCTGATGTTCGAGATCCTCTTTGCCTGCGAGGAAACGCTGTTCGGACTGATGTGGCAAGACTACTTCGACGATGAGGAGCGTGACACCCAGACACGTGCCGTCTACGACAAGACCAGCGACTACTTCGAATCGCTGCCACAGGAGTTTACCACCAAGAACGTGATGGATATCTGGGGCTATTCCTCGAACACCACAGCCTCAGCCCGTATCAGCACACTCATCAAATCGGGTGCCGTCAAGAAAATCAGCCATGGACACTTCCAAAAACTACGCACTGCTATCTAAGACAAGAAAGGGGGCTCGCAATTTGAGTCCCCTTTTCTTTGGTTAAGATAGGAGCATATTATTTAGCATCAGACTTGAATTCAATATCTAATGTTAACCGATCATCTTCGCTAGGAATGTATGTCCAAGTCTTGTCTTCAGTCTTTTCATACGTATTACTATATCGACTCCAGGAATGCCAATAATGATATTTGCCTTCAACTTTGGTAAACACGACTCCCTCAGATTTTTTTCCTGTCCATCTCAAGCTTCTATATCCCCAGTAAGAATCACGGTCATCTGTTGGAACATCTGATGCCGTGAACTTGACTGAGCACTCTTCAACAGTATCATCCTGTTTAGTGGAAGACTCGACAGTATATTCAAGATTGGTAACCTTTCCTTCGAAGAAGCCAGAAGGCAAGTCGAAGGTCAATATCTCAGTCGCCTTCACCTTACAATCGCTGTAAGCAACACCCTCTCCTTCCGAAATACGGGTACACACAACATGAATGGGCGTTTCATTGTCGCCAGAAGCAGAAATCTTCACATCCCAGCCAGAACCAGATCCGTAGGCATCGCCAGATTCATCTGTTGAGAAGCCTGCGCCAAAGCCACTATAGGTAGTGTAATAACCCTTACCCCATATTTTTGAAAGAGGCATTTCTTTAGTTTCTTCAACTCTAGAGTCCGTGTTCTTTATGTAGTCTTTCAAAATTGATGAAGGCAGACTTGCCTTAAACTCTACTTTCTTGATTTTTTCCACACTAACACCAGAATAGTTTTGAGTGACATAGAAGATGGAAACTCCTTGTGTGCCATCTGCCTTAGTTGCAGAAACTGTAAAATAGGCGTTTCGCTCTGATGATGAATTATTCCTATCACATGAATAATTAACAATGGTTCTGTCTTTTTGAGAATTAATCTTAATGATATGGATATAATCTTGATTAGGGGTAACAGTCAGGTCTTTCAGATTATCAACACTTTCTAAAATATCGAAGTAATTCCTTTTGTCACCTAACCATCCTATTTGGTGATGCCTGTCATAACTATCGCCATCAGAATCTTGAATCACAAAATCTCCGCGATCTTCAGTAGGCTTATCTTCCTTTTCCTTACCTGCCTTCTGACTGATAGTGACATAGGTCTTGTACGCATCGCCGAGATAGGTCTTCCCCTCCACCCAGACTCTGGCTCCACGCTCCTCACTACCTGTATTCTCACCCATCGTGACGGTAATGACATTGCCGTCGAGCGAGGCAGAAAGATAGTCCTCTGTGAATTCTGTCGTGCTGATACTAATATTTGTGATGTTGGTATTACCTATTGTCACTTTCTTCGTGCCACCTGCTGCCTCAAACTCTAGTTTGTCGGGGGTCAGTTCGATATAGGGGATACTTTGAATAACAACGACGCTGTCCTCGACGAGCGTCTCACCTTTTTTCGACTTACCCGTGAGACGGATGACTCCTCTACGCTCCTTTGTACCGCTGGGCAATTCTGACCAGTAAATGGTTAACTGGTTCAGATGGGACAACCAAATAGGGTCTTTCAGCCAGTCGGATTCAGATTTTACTTCCATATTAGCCATATTGGGAACGACCTCTATCTCTTTATAACCTTGCTCATCACCAACATAGATACTACCCTCCGCTTTCTCAATACGTGCAGGATCGAGCGTAAACGTCTTCTTAAAATTCTTCGCCAGTAAATGGTTGCCCCTGTATTCCACCATGGGATAGGCATGATAGGTTATATCCTTACCTTTGCCTGGATCGAGTAAAAATACACAACCATTTTTACCTTCATTTATTCTCTGTTTATAAGATGCCTCTCTGTAATAGGCATCACAAAGACTGTCGGCAACTAAAATGCCGTTATCATCATATATGGCAAAGCCTATATGTAAGAGCGTGATAAGATCGCGGTCTGCCGAAGACCTCATACGTATGCGATAGGGACGTATGGGCTCCTCCTTGTCTTGTTCAATGGTGAAATCAGTGAAATTGGGTACAAGGTAATATAAATCTTTCTCAAGAAAATCACCCTCTTTCTCATAAGCGAGTTTCTTCTTTCCTAACTGACCGGAAAGAGACGCCTTGACATAGCCCATAGAACTGACTTTACCATGATTATTGAGTTTCTCATAGCTGTCGAGGATAGTCAGCGGGTCAACAACCTTGTCTGAAGAGAAACCTAGTACTGGAGAATCGAACTCTAATTTTCCACCCAGTTCTCCACGTAGATTTACCTTAACGCCTGTGGATTTTTCTTCAGGACCAGATGTATTCTTCTTGAAAGGATAGGCGATGCCCAAGTCAACCTCTGCATACGCACCTGTACTTAGACTCCAAACTCCATCAGTATTTATGTCGAATTCTGCATCAGAACGTGTTGTTGTATAATGACTATTGAAAACAGGGTCTGGTATTGTAGGATAAACTACGTTCCAGTTTTTGTCTCTATATACGAGAAAAGAGCGTCCTTCGCCACCTACTCCATACTTGAAGCCCAACGACAATGCATTGAACTGCGCTCCTACAAACATACCGGCCTCAATGTCCGCATTGAAGTATTTGGACAACTTTTTTGATACTTTCTTGAAAGGGAAGTTTACGCTGCCAGTAATGGAACCAGTAATAGAGGCTTCTAAGTCAAAGTTACTAATCGTTCTTGTCTTCTGGTCGAATTGGAACATATTCGACAGGACATCAATATATAGGAATGCCCGTACCTCCAACTGTTCTTTAAGACTATACTTAAGATTTCCCGTAACGTCTCCAGAGATTTCTATTGGACCAAGTTTTCCTACGGTGTAGGATCCTTGTAGAGATAAATTGCCTGACTCGTCGATGACATCAATTGGAGTCTCTGTGGTATATTCCATTTCCGCACCATCAAACAAGCCGCCCCTTGTCCTTGCATTTGAACCAGAACCTGGTGTAGCGGCAGCGGCCTTTGCTACCAGACGATCGAAAACATCAGTTATTTCCAACTCTCCCGTGGTAATAGTGTATCCATTATTAACCTTTTCTATATTGGTCACAAGTCCTACAAAGCCATTCGGAAGGTATTTACTCTCTTCCTCAATAAACAACTTATCGCCAACCTTAGGAATCAGTGCAGTAGGCGTGTTTGTTGCCAACCGAATCCATACAACTGAGTCGGAAGCTATGATATAGTCGGCAATCGACTTGTCTGGACAGAAAACATCAGCCTTTATCTTAGTCTCTGGTGTGACAAAAGCAACGGAATCGATGGCAGAGATAGGAATACGATAGACGCTGTCGAGGGCGTAAACCTCCTGCACCACATAGTCTGCCTGTTCAACACCAAGGGTATCAATCTTCGAATACTCAATGCGGTCGATATCGCCAAAGAAGAAAGCGTCGAACTGTCCGTCATTGCGGAAGATATAAAGGGCATCCTGAGTAGCCTGCGCCATTGAAGTTTGGACACAGAGCAGCGACAGCAACACTGTCAATATGTAGAGAACAGACTTTTTCATCGCTTCATTATTTTATAGGTGACATTATCTGCTTTAACTAAATACAGCCCTTGTGGCAGTTCCGTAAGACTGAGACGATAGGTTCCTGAGCGGTGGGCATTCAGTTGACGAACCAACTTGCCGTCGAGCGAATAGACATCGACGATACTCCCAGCCTTCAACTGACTGATGACAAGTACATCGTCTTGCACTTTGACGCCCGCCTTTTCATCGATGGTCTCATTGATTCCTGTGGGATCTTTTTTTGCATAGGTAAATCGTAAGACATCACTCAAGGCAAAGGTGACATCACCAGCCGACGAGGTAACCTTCAGATTGGCGCCCTCAAACTTTACCTGCGGTTTGTCCTTCAGGAAGAAGGCTGTCTCTGATCCGTTTTTCGTCTGCACTATCAGTGTAGAGAGAAGATCACTTGCCCTAAGCACTGAAGTGACAGCGGATAGCATGATAAGTAAAAAAAATCGATTCATAAGCGTTGATATTCGTTTTCTCAGCAAAGATAGGAGAAAAAACAATACAAGGACTCTCAAATTATCAAAACCGACTAACAATTGATAAGATGTTAGTCTTTCTGGCTGGCAATCCACTCCTTGGGAGTCATGCCGGTAAAAGACTTGAAGTTGCGATAGAACGACTGTTCGCTGGAGAATCCTGCAGAGATATACAATGATGTGACCTTCGTGTCGGGCTTGCTGCGAAGCACTTGCTTGGCGTACTCAATACGGTAGCCGTTGACAAACTGTGAGAAGGAGTCGCCTGTATGCAAGTTGATGCAGTTGGACACATAGCTGCGGTTCAGTCCAAGAGCAGAGGCGACGTCTTCGAGTTTCAGGTCGCTGTTGAGATAGAGTTGCTGCTGTTCCATCAGTTGCCTGATACGACCCATCAATTCGTCGTGAATCACGGTGACAGGTCCATGATCCGGCTGAGAGCCGGTATCAGGCGACCTGTCCCCATGATTCTCTGTCCTGCGGTGCTTCAGCAATAGGAAGCCCAGCAACAAACCGATTAGCACTATGGCAGGCAGTATCACCCACAGCCATAGACTGCCGTTCTGACTGGTCGCTTCACTCTTAGAGCCGAGATGAAACATATAGACCGCAGCTGAAGGTGTGAAATTACTCAATCCCTTCAGACCTCCGGCTATCACAAGGTCGCCTTCATCAGTGACAACTGGCGGATAGTCAGGCACAACGGGTAACGGATCTGTATAGTAAAGCGTCAGCGGGGCGGGCTTGCCGGAAAGGGCCTTGGCATAATCGATGCAGAGGAAATAGAGGGGACTCTCCCGCTCAGGCGTTGTCCTAAGGTAATTGGCACAACCCATCATATAGGCACGTCCAGCCTTGCGGTCAACCACGATATGTCCCTGATAAAAGATATCGTTCCCCTTGCACTGCATGGGTACAGGGCCGTCGGTAGGCAGCAGCGAGAACGTACTGTTTCTGACCTTAGCAATAGCTATCTGTCCGCTTTTGTCCTGCACAGGCATCAGGTAGGTATAATCGCCCTTCGACGCATCGCCTATAAAACTCTCAGCATCGCGATGGGACTGAACGGTCAGCGGAAACCACGACTCCAAGAGAGGGATGTGGATGGTATCACCCTTTAGGTGCTCAGCGACAGCACTATTGAGAGTATCACCCTTGGTGCCACAAAAGCCTACCATCAGCGCATCGTCATTGCTGATTTGGAAGATGTGAGGCGAACTACGCTGGTCGGTCACATCTTTGATATATGTAAAGCGCTTCTTGCCGTCAAAAACCTCGATTCCATCGTCGTGATACCAGTTACCGCTGATAACGACCTGTCCGTTGTCCAGTTCCAGTGCAGAAGCTATAGCGCGTTTCCGATCCATGCTTCCAAAACCCTCGAAGGTATGGGTCTTGGGGTCGTAAAGCTCAGCGAGGAAAGTCTGTCCGATGCCGATGGGTTGTTCGCAGCCGCCAAGTAGAAGCACTTTTCCATTCTTAAGCACTACAGAGGTGCCGAAGTCGTGGTTATAAACCATATCCATCAGATGCCACTCGCCATCCTTGTAATATTCTGCTGTTGGCGTTGGCACAAAACCGTTGGTATGTCCACCAGCCACAGTCAGCTCGCCATCGACAAAGAACAGAGCATGACCCGCACGGGAAATGTTCAAATCAGGCAGGCGCTCAACGTCTATCTTCACCTCCGGACACTGGCCCTTAGTGGAGAGAGGCAAGAGGAAAGTGATGAGAAGAAGACAGAAAAAAGTCCGTGTCGTCTGCGTCATCTGTGGTCTGTTTTACCTTTTTACTTTTTTCCTTTTTACTTTTATTTGCAGAGCTTGCAGCCTGCGCATTTATTGAGCTCGCCTCGGAAACGCTTCTCCACAAGATGGTGAAGGCGGTCGCGGAGGGGTTCGAGTTGCATCTTGTCGATGACCTCGTTGATAAAGGCGTTCTGAAGGAGGAGCTTGGCTTCTTGCAAAGAGATGCCTCGCTGTCGCATATAGAAGAGAGCGGCATCGTTGAGTTGACCAACGGTAGAGCCATGAGCACACTTCACGTCGTCAGCATAGATTTCGAGCATTGGCTGTGTATACATGCGGGCCTCTTTAGTTGCTGTCAGATTCTGATTGGTCATCTGCGAAGAAGTCTTCTGAGCACCATGCTCTACCAGGACACGACCAGCGAATGCACCTGTTGCCTTATCATCAAGGACATACTTATACAATTCGTTAGAGGTGCAATGAGGCACTTTGTGAGTAATTAATGTATTGTTGTCAACATGCTGTTTCTTGTCGGCAATCACACATCCATAGCACTGGCACTCTGCTCCCTCGCCAGAAAATGTGAGGTCGAGCTTATTACGGGTAGTGCCATTATGCAAGGTGATGACATTATGGTTTACACGACTATCACGTTGCTGGTCTATATAGACATTGCTTACTCGAACATTCTTAGCATGCGTCTCTTCAAGACAATAAAGGTTGAGCGAGGCATTATCACCTACATAAGCCTCTATGACCTGAGTAGCCAGAAAGTTACGATCATCAGCTGCATGATCGCAGAAAAGCATCTTCAGTTCTGCTCCCTCCTCGAGGATAATAAGCACACGACGATTTACCATCAGATCAGATACCACACGCTGGGCATTCTGAGGTGTAGCTTTCAGGATATTGATAACCTGAATGGCACGATCTACCTTTACGTGTTTGGGTACATAAACCAGCATACCATCTTGTGCCAACATTGTATTGAGCGCAGTAATGGCATCCTCACTTGTTTTAGCCAGTTTAGAGTAGTATTTGGTTACCAGTTCTGGGTTATCGCGCAAGGAGCCGATAATAACACCCTCTGGTAAGTGTCCTTTGGGCTTATCGTCGTTATAGAAAGAATCATTAACGACAAAATAGAGACTTGTGCTCAGATTTGGCACATCACAACGGAAAGCCTGATAGGGATCTACAGGTATCTGGAGACGATTGAGGTTGAGACCATAATCAGGCTCGAACAGTTTCTGAATATCAGTATATTTATATCTCTCCACCTTTTTTGATGGGAAGCCTTGTCTCTTAAAGTTCTCAAAAGCCTCATCCCTTACAGCATTAAGCGCCTCAGGGGCATGACTCTTAATCATGCCTGCAGCCTGCTCGTAAAGTTCTATATATTGCTGCTCGCTGCTCATTCTTCTCCGATTTCTTCCTTTATCCAATCATAGCCGTGCTCCTGGATCTGCTTAGCGAGCTCAGGACCACCAGTCTTTACAATACGACCTTTATATAATACGTGCACGAACTGTGGACGGATCATCTCCAACAGACGGTCATAGTGAGTGATGACAATACAAGACGTCTCAGGTGTCTGGAGTTTGTTCACTCCCTCAGCCACGATACGCATAGCATCGACATCAAGACCAGAGTCAGTCTCATCGAGAATACTAAGCTTAGGTTCCAGCATGGCCATCTGGAAGATCTCGTTACGCTTCTTCTCACCACCGCTGAAACCCTCATTCACTGAGCGGTTAGCTAACTTTGAGTCGAGTTCCACAATCTTCCGTTTCTCACGCTGAAGCTTCAAGAACTCTGCGGCATTCATAGGTTCTAACCCCTGATATTTACGCTTCTCGTTGATGGCGGCCTTCATAAAATTGGTCATCGAAACGCCTGGAATCTCTACAGGATACTGAAACGAGAGGAATAGACCTTCATGAGCTCTGTCCTCAGGTTTCATCTCCAACAGACTTTTGCCATTGAAGTATGCCTCACCCTCAGTAACCTCATAGAGCGGATTGCCCACAAGCACTGCACTAAGCGTACTCTTCCCAGAACCATTTGGTCCCATGATGGCATGCGTCTCACCATCGTTAATAACGAGATCGATACCTTTTAATATCTCTTTTTCGCCTATCTTGGCGTGTAAGTTTCGTACTTCTAGCACCTTTGAATTTATTATTTGACTATTTACTATTTGACTATTTTATCCTACCGTTCCTTCGAGGGATACGGAGAGGAGTTTCTGAGCCTCAACAGCGAACTCCATTGGAAGTTTCTGGAGGACCTCCTTGGCATAGCCATTAACGATAAGGCCAACGGCCTGCTCTGTAGGGATGCCTCGTTGGTTACAATAGAAGAGCTGGTCTTCGGAAATCTTTGAAGTAGTAGCTTCATGCTCGAAGATAGCCGTATCGTTGTGTACATCCATATAAGGGAATGTGTGGGCACCACAATCAGAGCCCAACAACAACGAGTCGCAAGAACTATAGTTACGGGCATTATCTGCCGTAGCTGCTGCACGAACCAACCCTCGATAACTATTCTGTGAATGACCTGCGGAGATACCCTTAGAGATGATAGTGCTCCTGGTGTTCATGCCTATATGGATCATCTTCGTACCTGTGTCTGCTTCCTGATAGTTGTTGGTAACAGCTACAGAATAGAACTCAGCCTGAGAATTATCGCCTCGTAAGATACAAGAGGGGTATTTCCAGGTGATGGCAGAGCCCGTTTCCACCTGTGTCCAAGAGAGTTTTGAATCAACACCACGCAGATCGCCACGCTTTGTTACCAGATTCAGTACTCCACCCTTACCGTTCTCATCGCCCGGATACCAATTCTGGACGGTGGAGTATTTAACCTCAGCACGATTCATGACGATAATCTCAACGATGGCAGCGTGCAACTGGTTTTCATCACGCATCGGGGCTGTACAACCTTCAAGATATGAAACATAGGCATCATCATCAGCAATGATCAATGTACGTTCAAACTGTCCCGTATTCCTTGCATTAATACGAAAATATGAGCTAAGCTCCATCGGACAACGAATACCCTTAGGTATATACACGAACGAGCCGTCGCTAAACACAGCAGAGTTCAATGCCGCAAAGAAGTTGTCACGATAAGGTACTACCGTACCAAGATACTGACGCACCAGATCACCATGCTCCTTAATAGCTTCACCAATAGAGCAGAAGATAACTCCCTTTTCACGCAGTTTCTCCTTAAACGTGGTCTTTACAGAGACACTGTCCATGATGGCATCAACAGCTGTATTGCCACTCAAAGCAAGTCTCTCCTCAAGAGGTATTCCCAACTTATCGAAGGTCTTTTCAAGCTGAGGGTCAATCTTTCCATCACCAGCCGGTTTCTTTGCCATAGGGTCAGCATAATACGAGATTCCTTGATAGTCAATCTCCGGCACATGCACATGTCCCCATTTGGGCTCTTTCTGTTCTTTCCAATAACGGAAAGCCTTTAAGCGGAACTCAAGCATCCACTCGGGTTCCCCTTTTTTAGCAGAGATGAGCCGAACGATGTCCTCGTTCAGCCCTTTCTCAATAATCTCTGTATGTACATCCGTCGTAAAACCAAACTCATACTTCTGTTCAGCCACCTGACGGACAAACTCATTATTCTGTTCTGACATTCTTACAGTTTCTGTTCTACCTCGATCTCAGTGAAGGTCTCGATGATATCACCTACCTGGATATCGTTGAAGTTAACCAGTGATATACCGCACTCCAAGCCTGTTGCAACCTCCTTGGCGTCATCCTTATAACGCTTCAGGGCATCAATAGGAGCGGTATGAATCACGATACCATCGCGGATGACACGAGCCTTATCCTTGTTGTGAACCTTACCATCGGTAACCAGACCACCAGCAACGGTACCGACCTTTGATATCTTGAACACTTGCTTAACCTCAATCTCTCCAGAAATAATTTCCTTCTTCACCTTATCCAGCATTCCCTGCATGGTCTGCTTTACATCGTCGATAGCATCGTAGATGATAGAGTATGTATTAATCTCAACACCCTCACGGTCAGCAGCACGGCGTGCATCGGCAGAAGGACGTACCTGGAAACCGATGATGATAGCCTCTGAAGCTGAAGCCAACATGACATCATTCTCAGATATCTGACCTACAGCCTTCGAGATAACATTCACCTGAACCTTTTCTGTTGAGAGTTTGATGAACGAATCAGACAATGCCTCGATAGATCCATCGGTATCACCCTTAACGATAATGTTAAGCTCATGGAACTCACCCAAAGCGATACGATGAGAGAGTTCATCAAGACCGAGTTTAGTAGTGGTACGCAGACTCTGTTCACGCTGCAACTGGATACGCTTGTTAGCAATCTCACGTGCCTCCTGTTCTGTCTCCATCACATGGAAAGAGTCACCAGCGGTAGGAGCACCATTAAGACCCAGGATGATTGCTGGCTCAGCCGGTCCTGCCTCATCAATACGCTGGTTACGCTCATTGAACATTGCCTTTACCCTACCCCATGCAGTACCAGCGATAACAACATCACCGATCTTCAAAGTACCATTAGATACAAGCACAGTAGAAACATATCCGCGTCCCTTATCAAGTGAACTCTCGATGATTGAACCAGTAGCCTTACGGTTTGGATTGGCCTTCAGATCAAGCATCTCGGCCTCGAGCAACACTTTCTCCAGCAGCTCCTCAACACCAATACCCTTCTTGGCACTGATCTCCTGACACTGATATTTTCCACCCCACTCCTCAACAAGCAGGTTCATATTTGCCAGATCCTCACGGATCTTATCAGGATTAGCTCCTGGCTTATCAATCTTATTGATGGCAAACACCATTGGCACGTTGGCTGCCTGAGCATGAGCTATAGCCTCCTTTGTGGTAGGCATCACAGAGTCGTCAGCAGCAACGATGATGATAGCTATATCCGTTACCTGAGCACCACGGGCACGCATAGCGGTAAATGCCTCATGACCAGGAGTATCAAGGAACGTAATCTGACGACCATCCTTCAGTTGTACATTGTAAGCACCGATATGCTGTGTGATACCACCAGCCTCACCGGCAATAACATTTGTATTACGGATATGGTCAAGCAGAGATGTCTTACCATGGTCTACATGACCCATCACTGTTACAATAGGAGCACGTGTTACGAGATCGTTCTCATCATCCTCCTCTTCAGTGATAGCGTTCTGCACCTCAGCACTAACATATTCCGTAGTGAAGCCAAACTCCTCGGCAACGATATTGATAGTCTCAGCATCGAGGCGCTGATTGATAGATACCATGATACCGATGCTCATACATGTACCAATAACCTGGTTCACGCCTACGTTCATCATCGTAGCGAGTTCAGACACAGTCACAAACTCTGTCAGCTTCAATATCTTGCTCTCTGCTGCCTCTGCTGCCATCTCCTCATTCATACGCTCAGCAACAGCATCACGCTTTTCACGACGATATTTGGCTCCTTTCTTATTTTGATTCTTTGAGGTAAGACGAGCAAGAGTCTCCTTTACCTGACGGGCTACTGCCTCATCATCAACTTCAAGGGATTTAACAGGGCGATTCTTCTTATTCTTCTTGCTACCCTGCTGACCATTGTTGCTGTCCTGGAAGTTCTGGTTGCCACCCTTGTTCTTCTTGTTCTTGCTGTTATTCTGTCCCTTGTCCTGACTGGCTGCGGCTTCGATATCCACGCGCTCCTTACCTCCACGGATACGCTCACGCTTCTTCTTCTCACCATTGCCGTTATGCATCTGAGACTGCTTCTCCTCACGCTCCTTGCGACGTTCCTCCTTGGATTTCTTCTTAGGACGAGTGCTCTGATTAAGCGAGTCAAGGTCAATCTTACCTACAACATTCAGGTTTGGCGCTGACTTCTGTTCTGTCTTCAGTTTAAAGACTTCATTAGTCTTCTCTTCCTCTACCTCAACAAACTCTGGAGCTTCAGAAGCAACAGGAACTACCGGAGTTTCTACCTTTTCCTCAGCTATAGGCTCTGGTTTGGGCTCAGGTTTAACCTCTGCCTTCACCTCTACCTCTGGCTCCGGCTTTGGTTCTGGCTTAACCTCTGGCTCTGGTTTGGGCTTTGACTCCACTTCAACATTGGGCTCTGGCTCTGCCTGCACCTCTTTGCTTTTTATCTCTACCTTCTTCTTTCCATTAAGGCTGTCAAGGTCAATTTTTCCCAGGGGCTTGTACTCCTGACGGGGTTCTTCCTTAATTTCCACCTTTGGCTCAAACACCTCTGGTTTCGGCTTGGGCTTGTCCTTCTTTTCCTTTTTGGGGAAGATCATATTGGCCTGGGTCTTGACATCCTTGTCACGTTTGAACTCCTTGACGAGGGCCTCATACTGCTCGTCAGAGATTTTTGTGTTGACATTGGCGTCATCTTTTATCTCGCCCAGACTCTTCTTGTTCTTCAGATATTCGATAGCCGTCTGAAGACCTATATTCAGTTCTGTTAATACCTTATTTAATCTGACTCCCATCTAGTTATTTACGATTTACAGATTTACGATTTGAGAATTTATTCGAACTCTGAGCGGAGCACGTCAAGCAGATGATCTACGGTCTCCTCTTCGAGGTCAGCCTTTTCAATCAACATCTCTCTTGGAGCGTTGAGTACTGCCTTAGCCGTATCGAGACCTATAGCCTTGATAGAATCGATAACCCACTGGTCGATCTCATCAGCGAACTCATCCAGATAGATATCCTCATCAGCCTCACTCTCATTGACAACACGATAAACGTCGATGGTATATTCCGTCAACATAGAAGCCAGTTTGATATTCATACCACCACGACCTATAGCGAGAGAAACCTCCTCGGGCTCGAGGTAAACCTCTGCCTTGTGGTTCTCCTGATCGATAGTCATATTACTGATCTTAGCAGGGCTAAGTGCACGGGTGATGTAGAGCTGGATATTACTTGAGTAGTTGATGACATCGATGTTCTCGTTACAAAGCTCACGAACGATACCATGAACACGACTACCCTTAACACCTACGCAAGCCCCTACAGGATCGATGCGCTCATCGTAGCTCTCCACGGCAACCTTTGCACGGTCTCCCGGCATACGGGCCACCTTCTTGATGGTGATGAGGCCATCATTAATCTCAGGTACCTCTGCCTCAAGCAGACGCTCGAGGAAAATAGGACTTGTACGTGAGAGGATGATACGAGGATTGTTGTTCTCGTTCTGCACCTCTTTCACGATGGCACGGATTGTCTCACCCTTACGATAGTTGTCTGAGGGAATCTGCTCGCCTTTCGGAAGATGCAGCTCATTACCCTCATCATCGATGAGAAGCACCTCACGTTTCCAAATCTGGTATACCTCACCACTAACAACCTGTCCGACACGATCCTTATATTTCTGATACAGTGAGTCATGCTCGAGTTCAAGAATCTTTGAAGCCAGTGTCTGACGAAGGTTTAGAATAGCACGACGGCCAAACTTTTGGAAGTTAACCTCCTCAGAAACCTCCTCACCGACCTCATAGTCAGGCTCTATCTGCTGAGCCTCGCTCAGAGCAATCTCCTTGTTCTCATCCTCCACTTCTCCATCGGCTACAACGATACGGTTACGGTGAATCTCAAAGTCACCCTTGTCGGGGTTTACAATAACATCGAAGTTCTCATCAGATCCATATATCTTAGCGATGACATTACGGAAGCTCTCCTCCAGCACACTCACCAAGGTAGTACGATCGATATTCTTCGTTTCCTTGAATTCCTGAAAAGTCTCAATCATTGATGGACCTTTCGCATCTTTAATACTTGCCATTGAAATATTTTTTATTTTTATTCTTTGTTTCTTATTTGAAAGCGAGAACGTACTTCGCGTACTTCACCTCATCCATGCTGAAAGTCTTATCAACCTCCACCATCACTGGGCGCTTCTTTCCCTCAACGGTCTGCTTCTCTTTCACCGTCAGTACAAACTCACAGCCATTAACCTCCTTAAGCACACCCTGAATCTTCTTTCCATCTGCAGAGAGCACCTCGAGTTCATCTCCAATGTGATTGATATACTGCTGTTCAACCTTGAAAGGCTGTCCGATGCCTGCAGAACCCACCTCGAGTTCATAGTCACCGAGTTCATCGCCAAGCTTCTCCTGAAGGAATCGGCTCAGCTCTGCGCAATCCTCAATCCATACGCCGTCGGCATGATCAATCTCAATCACGATACGGTCGTCTGTTCCAAACATAATGTCTACCAGGAAGTAGTCGCCATTCTGCAGCCACTCCTCTACTAATGCTTTTACTGTCTCTTTGTTAATCATCTATATGTCTTATTAGAATGAAAAAGAGAGGCTCTTTCGAGTCTCTCATTCCACTGAACGGGTGCAAAGGTACAATTTTCCCCCCATTCTGCCAAATATTTAGGTGTTTTTTTACACGATAGCACTAAATATTTCTAATTTCTTGCCTTTTAGCGATATATTTTCCACACGTTTTTTATCTATTCTGATAATAGATGATGTTTCCTTTGGTTTCTTGGGAGCAAGAATCTTCTTGTACTCCTCTTGATTTTTCAGCAACTCCTGTGCTTCTTTTACCTGGCAGTCATACCGAAGACCTGACTCTATGGAGCCTGCCTGATAGTAATAAGCTGCGATGATGTCAGCCTCGATAACCTGTAGAAGAACCTGCTTATGCTTCTCAAGGTCAACGGCAACATCATGATTAAGTTTCTTTTCCAGGTTGTCAAAAGCCTCCTTGGCATCATCGTAATATCCCTCAAACTGGGCGGTCTTGACAAGTTGCTCCAACTGTTTCTTGCTAACAGGGTCATAGGTGAATCCGCTCTTTATCACACGAGCCTTAAACTCCTCCCAATCGGTATCTGTAAGATGGAATTCCGATGGTTTGGCTATCTGAGGATGTTTAGCAATATACTCCACAACATAGTCAAACATCACCTCAGTAGAATCCTGTCCTGTAGCAGAGAGATAGAAGGCGATATTAGGTATAGTGTCAGCCTTTACCTCGATATCCGGTTTGATGCCACCTCCGTCACGAACCTCGCGACCTCCAACGGTATAGAACACCTTTGTCAACGAGTCGGGAATATGTTCACGATACCCACCTCCCGAGTGTTTATAATTAACGGCCTGTATGCATCGCCCGCTGGGGATGTAATACTTAGATGTGGTAACCTTCAGATTAGTGTTATATGGCAGATCGATAGGCACTTGCACCAATCCCTTACCAAAGGTTCGGGTACCCATGATTACTGCTCTATCAAGATCCTGTAAAGCCCCGCTGGTAATCTCACTTGCAGAGGCGCTCTCACCATTAACCAAAACTACAAGTGGCATAATGGTATCCACTGGTTCTAGGGTTGTCTTATAGCTACGAGAAGCTTCTTTCAACTTTCCTCTGTTTTCTACAACAGTAACGCCCTTTGGCACCCACAGGTTTACAATATTGACAGCCTCAGCCTCAGAGCCTCCACCATTACCACGAAGGTCGAAGATCAACGAGGTGGCTCCTTGTTTCTTCAGGTCTACAAAGGCACGACGCACCTCCTTGCCACTCTCCTGAGTAAAAGAATTGAAATTGATATATCCGATATTACCTTCGAGGATACCATAGTACGGCATCTCGGGCAGTTTGATATTCTTTCGTGTGATCTTGAATTTCATCTCCTTCTCCACAGACGGTCTGAAAACTTTCAGGAGAAAAGTAGTACCAGGTTCACCTCTCAGATGATTACTCACATAACTCACATCCTTATGCGTCATCAGCGAGTCGTCGATACTTATTATCACATCACCCTTCTTCAAACCAGCCTCCGCAGCAGGCATTCCTGCGTATGGCTCATCAATGACGATACGGTTAAGTTTCTGGTGCTTACGGATCAGAGCTCCGATACCCGCATACTTACCTGTGAGCATCATCTTTAGGTCCTTGGTGTCCTCCTGGGCATAGTACTCTGTATACGGGTCCAAACTACGCAGCATGGCATTGATGGCTGTACCGATAGTCTCCTTGGGATTTAGTGTATCAACATACAACAACTCAAGGTTCTTATATACGTTATTAAAAATATCAAGATGTTTGCCCACCTCGAAGTGGTGGTCTTTCTGCGTCTGCGCTGGCATATCCGACGCCAGCATCATCACGATTCCTAAAAGAAATAATTTTCTCATTTATATAATTATTATTCTCCCAGTTTCTTGCCCGACATAAGAAGCTCTACTAATGGACGATCCTTATATGAATGGCGCTGCTGATCCCAGAAACCGAAATCGGCATCGTAGCACCATGTGGTCCAGGCGATATTAAACTCATCAAACACGGTCAGCACATCGCGATACCACGTGTATGCCAGTTCACGGTCAACTGGCTCGTAAACGCCCCACTCTCCACAGAACAACTGAAGATCATATTTCTTTGCAGCCTCGATAGCATCCTTAAACTGCTCACGGATAGTATTTATATCCCACACCTGCTCAGTATAAGGCTTTAGTTCACTCTTGATTTCATCGGGAGCTGCATCGTAGTCTTCTTTTGACACAAGCACTCCTGGATAGTTAACCTTACCCTTATAAGCCTTGCAGAGTGGCGACCACCATGCACCATAGTGAGTAAGGAGCATCGGATTGTAATAGTGGAAACTGAGGATGATGTTCTTGTCGCCCTCAGGAACCTTAAGATATTTCATCGTCTCATGGCCCTGCCAACGGTTAGAGCCAACAACAAGCGTACGTTGTGGTTCAACCTTACGTAAAGCCTTGTGAACCTTGGCCACCAGCTTGTTCCATTGCTCATGCTCATCGGCTACGGGCTCATTCATAAACTCATAGGCCACCCAGTCGCAACTACGATTCTTAAGGAAGTCAGAGATCTGATTCCATAAATTTATCAAATCCTGCTGGGCTTTGTCGGAGGTGAAGAGTGTATTTGCAGCCTTATCACCCTCATTGACGGCATTGAAATAGTGAGAGCGGATGATATGCAGATCTACGATGGCACGGAGGTTGTACTTACGGGCCCAGTTGAGGGCATTATCCAGAAGGCTCCAAGCTTCGGAGAGTCTATTGCCCTTCTCATCCCAAAACTGTACTTCATCAATGGGGATACGGACAAAATCGAAACCAAGATCTGAGAGCCGTGCGAAATCATCCTCCTGTATATGAAGCTTGCGGGCCTCACCACGCTGTTCTGACTGCGAAAGCCAATGGCTTACGTTTGTTCCGCGCTTGATACGGAAGTTATTTACTTTGCCCGTCTGAGCCAGACAAGACATTGAGATAAACAGAGCCGAAACTATGGCTGCGATAGTAAAAACTGTCTTATTCATTATCATTGTTTTTTATTATCCTTTGTTCCAATTTGCAAAGATAGGCATTTTTTCGCAAATAATACAATTTTTTGAAAAAAATCGAATAAATATTTATGTGGTAAAGATAATGAGAAAAAAAAAGTTGGATTACTCCAACTCCATGTTCAAAACAGGTTTAACTGGCGCTTCAGGATGGGCTTGAACCAACGACCCCCTGATTAACAGTTAAAAAATGTAATATTTTGTGATATTTGCTTTATGGTTATTTGGTTGATTCAC
>CACYRS010000021.1 GCA_902776935.1 uncultured Prevotellaceae bacterium
GTTCGAGAAAAACAGTGAAGGCGTTTGGCGCTACGTGATGCAACCCGACCTGTACATCGCACTCTCGCAGGCGAAGGTAATCCGCGAGGCAGCTCTCCGCTCAGGAGTGAGTCAGGGCGTGATGAAGGCCTGCTGGGATGCAGCCGGTGAGGTAATCAAGGCGTGGGCAACTGAAGGTCACTCTGTGGCACTGCCAGGACTGGGAACCATGCGTTTCGGACTCCGTGCAAAGTCTGTCGAGGATGTGAACAAGGTGAAGACCGGTCTTATCAAGACACGACGCATCATCTTCACTCCATCGCAGGATCTGAAGGACGAGCTGGCAGACACAGCAATCCAGATCACCTGCTACGACCGCAACGGTGACATCGTGAAGCGAGTAACTTCGGCTGACGCTGGAGAAGTGGAGGACACCGAGAACGAGGAGAACGAGCAGAACGGTGAGCAGAACGGCACAGGCTCTGAGAACGGATCAGGTTCAGAGCAGGGCTCAGGCTCAGGCAACGGCTCTTCGACAGGCTCTGAGACCGTAAGCGTAGAGGCTCCCGTAATCAGTGGTGAGACTCCATTCGATGAGAGCACAGAGGTGACGATAAGTGGTCCTGACGGCGCAGAGATCCGCTACACCACAGACGGCACAGCTCCTAACGCAGAGAGCAGCCTGTACAGCGAGGCAATCACTCTGAGTGATACCACTACCGTTAAGGCAATCGCCATCAAGAACGGTGAAAGCAGCGAGGTAGCCACCAAGGTATTCACCAAGAACGGCAGTAACGTCGGCAGCGGTGGTTTCGAGACGGGCAACTGATCAAATCCTTTGGAAATGATAAATGATAAAGGATAAATGATAAACGTGAAGGAAGGAGGTAGCGTATGACGAAGAAGGAAACCCTCAAGTGGAGCAGCTCGTGGCGAGCATCGCAACAGCAATTCTCACAGCCCTCGGAGCAACAAGCTGTCTGGGTTATTAAAAGAAAGAGGTGGTTGTCAGGAATTGGCAACCACCTCATAGTTTGTCGCTTTTATATCAATTATTGAACTCTTTCATTATTTTTTTACGGCATTTATTTGTTTATCTCGAAAAAAACAATTAATTTTGCAGTCGTGATTGAGATTAGCAGACATATTGAGGTACTTTTGCTCAGCAATGATTGCGTGATAGTTCCCGGATTAGGAGGGTTTATGGCGCATCATGTCAGTGCGCGCTATGATGAGGACGAGAATCTATTCCTGCCCCCATTGCGCACCCTCGGATTCAATCCGCAGCTGAAGCTCAACGACTCATTGTTGGTGCAGTCATACATTGAGACTTATGACATCAGCTACCCCGAGGCCCTCAGACGTATAGAGGATGAGGTAGAGGAGCTCAAGCAGCGTATCGCCAACGATGGGAGCTACGACCTGCACGGTATCGGAAGACTGTCGCAGAACAGCGACGGCATCTATATCTTCTCACCATGTGAGGCCGGGATACTCTCACCGGAGCTCTACGCACTGCCTACATTCGAGTTCCCAAGACTCGCCAATGGCAGCAGCACCCAGGCAAAGACGGCAGGCATCGTGCACCAGGCTGTGAAGAAGCAGCAGCCCGAGCTTGTTGAGGTCAGCAAGGAGGAGACAAAGGCATCGGAGAAGCCCGAGATGACCGAAGCACCTGTGCTCATTAAGGAAGAAGAGGAGACGGAGAGCAACGATGCTCTGATCATCAAGCTGTCATGGATCCGCAATGCGGTAGCTGTAGCAGCGGCAGTGCTGATGTTCATCCTCATGACTACCCCTATCGTCAACAGCGACTCAGACATCGCGTACTCTAATCTCGGCACATCGGCAATCTTCGACACGACAAAGAAGATTATTGCTCCAAAACCTTCAGAAATAAAGAAAACAGAACTGATAGTAGTTCGTGACAGTATAACATCAACCAAAACGGCAAAGACAGACAGTGCAGTGAGCACTAAACCCGTTACTATAGAGAAGAAAGAGGTTACATCATATTGTCTTGTCTTCGCCAGCTGTATATCAAAGAAAAATGCCGACGCCTTCGTAGAGAAACTGCATAAAGCAGGATTCACAGAGGCTGAGGTTTACGTAAGAAATAATGTAACTCGCGTGGTTTATGGTAAGTTCCAGTCCATGAATGATGCCTACAACCGACTGAACAAGATAAAGAAAGGCAACAAGGGCTTTGAAGAGGCGTGGGTTCTGAAAACCACCGACAGAGGATAAGAATGAAGCGAGTACGTTGTCCCAAATGCGATCAGTATATCACCTTCGACGAGACCCAGTATGAGGCTGGGCAGTCGCTCGTGTTCAAATGCCCCGACTGCGGCAAGGAGTTCGGCATACGCATGGGCGTGAGTAAGCTCAAGAACCGCCAGAAGGACGAGAACCCCGACGAGCAGGCCAACGAGGAAGGCTGCGGCTCGATAGTGGTGATAGAGAATGTGTTCCACTACAAGCAGGTGATACCCCTGCGTATGGGTGACAACGTGATAGGCCGATACCAGAAAGGCAACCCCGCCAACTGCACCTTCGAGACCGTTGACCCCAGCGTGGACCTCAACCACTGCACAGTCACCGTTTCACGCGACAAGAAAGGCAACCTGAGATACACATTAAAAGACAACAACAGTAATACAGGCACCTTCGTGGACAATGTGGAGCTCTCACCGAAAGAGCGTCGTATCATCGACGACGGAACACTCTTCACACTCGGTGCTACAAGTATTATACTGCGTTCAGCAGACAACGACGAGGAATAAGGATACAAAAACATAAATTCAGATGGATACAACAGCAATTCTGCTTCTGCACTGTCCCGACCAACAGGGAATCATTTCAGAAGTAACGAAATTTATAACAGACAACAAAGGAAACATCGTATATCTCGACCAGTATGTGGACAAGATAGAAGGTATGTTCTTTATGAGAATAGAATGGGAGCTCGACGGGTTTCTCATCCCACGCGACAAACTCTACGATTATCTCACCACTCTCTACGCACAGCGCTATCAGATGAAGTTCTCGCTCTACTATAGCGACAAGCGTCCGAGGATGGCGATATTCGTGTCGAAGATGAGCCACTGTCTGTATGACCTGCTGGCACGCTGGAAGGCGGGCGAGTTTAACTGCGATATCCCATGTATCGTAAGTAATCACGAGGATCTGCGCTATGTGGCCGACCAGTTTGGTATACCTTATTATGTATGGAGCATCAAGAAAGACCACTCTAACAAGGCGGAGGTAGAGGCTGCAGAGATGGAGCTGTTGAAGAAAGAGGATATCTCATTCATCGTGCTGGCCCGTTACATGCAGATTATCTCTGACGAGATGATTGCAGAGTACCCGCACCATATCATCAATATCCACCACTCGTTCCTGCCGGCATTCATCGGTGCCAAGCCTTATCATCAGGCCTACGAGCGCGGTGTGAAGATTATCGGTGCGACATCGCATTATGTCACTGCCGACCTCGATGCAGGACCAATCATCGAACAGGATGTGACCCGTATCACTCACAAGGATACTCCGGAGTCGCTCGTGCTCAAAGGTAAGGACCTGGAGAAGATTGTGCTCTCGCATGCCGTGAGCAAGCATATACAGAGAAAGATACTGACGTATAAGAATAAGACGATTATCTTCTCTTAAGGAGTTAGGGAGTTAAGGAGTTAAGAGGTATGCAAGTAGCGATAGTAAAGTATAATGCGGGGAATATCTATTCAGTGGTGAATGCACTGAAGAGAATGGGTATCGACCCGTTGCTGACAGACGATCCCGAACTGCTGGGCAAAGCCGACAGGGTGCTCTTCCCGGGACAGGGCGAGGCCAAGGGAGCAATGGAATATCTCAAGGCCAGGAAACTTGATGAGCTTATCCGTAACCTCAAACAGCCGGTATTCGGAATATGCGTCGGTCAGCAGTTGCTATGCAGGCATTCTGAGGAGGGTGACGTAGACTGCATCGGTATCTTCGATGCTCCCGTGGTGCGCTTCCGTCCTGAGAGACATGAGGACAAGGTGCCCTGCATGGGATGGAACAAACTATACGACACTAAGTCGCCGCTGATGGAGGGACTGGGCGATGACCCATACGTGTATTTCGTGCACAGCTACTATGTGCCGTTATGCGAGGAGACGATAGCGACCGCAGACTATATCCTGCCCTACTCTGCCTCGATGCATAAGGATAATTTCTATACATGCCAGTTCCACCCTGAGAAGAGCGGAACCGTCGGAGAGAGAATCCTAAGGAATTTCCTCGATCTGAAAATCTAAATCCTTACATTAATACCTTCCGAGCGGAGGTATTTTTTTAATTCCGGAATGGGTATCTCGCCAAAGTGGAATACCGATGCCGCAAGGGCAGCATCAGAGTGACCCAGGAGGAACGTATCCCTGAAATGCTCCTTGCATCCCGCACCACCACTGGCGATGATGGGTATCGACAGGTTGTCGGCCAGTTCGCGCAGTGCCTCATTGGCATAGCCCTCCTTCACTCCGTCATGATTCATCGAGGTGAAGAGTATCTCGCCTGCTCCACGTTCCTGAGCCTCGTGAGCCCACTCGAAGAGACCTCGTTCGGTACGTTCACGACCTCCCTTGAGATAACAGTGCCAGCCATCCTCGTCATTACGGGCATCGATGGCAACGACACATACCTGGGAACCGAAACGCGAGGTTATCTCATTGATAAGCTGAGGATTACGGATGGCGGCTGAGTTGACGCTCACCTTGTCGGCGCCTGCATAGAGAAGACGCTCTACATCGGCCAGCTCGTTGATTCCACCTCCTACGGTAAAGGGGATGTTTATCTCCTGAGCCACACGGGTAACCATCTCGGTGAAGGTCTTACGCCCCTCGAAAGAGGCTGTGATATCAAGAAACACGAGTTCGTCGGCTCCCTGCTCGCTGTACGCCTTGCCCAAGGCCACAGGGTCGCCGGCTGAACGGAGGTTTACGAAGTTGGTGCCTTTTACGGTCTCACCGTCCTTGACATCAAGACAAGGGATTATTCTCTTTGCTAAAGACATAACAGTTCGTTTAAGTTGATTTTCCCCTCGTAGATAGCCTTTCCGAATACCACAGAAGGAATGCCCGCAGCATCGAGGGCTCTGATGTCATCAATCGACGACACACCACCGGAGGCAATAAGACGGATGTCAGGATATGCATCCATGATCTCCTTATACAGGTCTGTCGCGGGGCCGGAGAGTGTTCCGTCCTTCGAGATCTCAGTACAGAGCACGTTCTTCACTCCGGCATCGATATATTTCTTGAGAAACGGCAGGAGATCCTCCTGGGAATCCTCCTTCCATCCGTTGATGCTTATCTTCCCGTGACGCACGTCAGCCCCGAGGATCATCCTCTCGGCACCGTATTTCTCCAGCCATCCGATGAAGAGCTCGGGACGGGTAACGGCGATGGAACCGACAGTGACCATCGACGCACCTGAGGCAAAGGCCTTCTCGATATCCTCGTCGGTCTTTATACCTCCTCCGAAATCAACGGTAAGACCCGTCTCGGTGGTGATAGCCTTGAGCACAGCATCATTGACGATGTGTCTGGACTTGGCACCATCGAGGTCGACGACATGCAGTCGTCTGAAACCGAGATCTTCAAATTCTTTCGCTACCTCTGAGGGAGAGTCCCTATATACTGTCTTCTGGTCGTAATCGCCTTTTGTCAGTCGCACACACTGACCTCCGATAATATCTATTGCAGGTACTAATTCAATCATAATTCACTTTAAAACGGAGTGATAAAGTCCTTAAACAGAGGATGTTTCTTATCTTTGTCTGAGAGTATCGCCTTATCCATCGGCACACGCCAGTCGATAGCAAGACCGGCATCCATAAGACTTATTCCTCCTTCTGACTCAGGATGGTAGAACTCATCACATTTGTACTGAAAAACGGCAATGTCGCTAAGTACGGCAAAGCCATGAGCAAAACCCTTTGGGATGAAGAGCTGACGATGGTTGTCCTCTGTGAGTTCCACTGCCACATGCCGGCCGTAAGTCGGTGACTCCTTGCGGATATCCACTGCCACATCGAGTACGGCACCCTTTACACAACGTACCAGTTTGCTCTGGGTGTAAGGCGGTCTCTGGAAGTGAAGTCCCCGGATAACTCCAAATGAGGATTTGCTCTCATTGTCCTGTACAAAATCCACTGGTGACACCTTCTCGTTGAACTCCCTTTGAGAGAAACTCTCAAAGAAATATCCGCGTGCGTCTTCAAACACACGGGGCTCGATAATCACCACTCCATCGATATTTGTTGAAATAACGTTCATTTTGTGTCTCGTTCAGATAAATCTGACTGCAAAGGTACATATATTTTTCTATTTAACCAAATAATTATATTATTATTTGGCGGGTATGCGATTTTTTAGTAACTTTGCACCGAATTATGCAAAAATTAAAGAAATGAAGATAGACTTTGAAAAATGTGGAGGACTCGTTCCTGCTATCGTACAAGACGTAAACACCCGTCAGGTGCTTATGTTGGGTTACATGAACGAGGAGGCCTTCGACAAGACCGTAAAGACAAAGAAGGTTACTTTCTGGAGCAGATCCAGACAGTGTCTATGGACCAAGGGAGAGACATCAGGCAACTTCCTCAACCTCGTAGACATCAAGATAGACTGTGATAACGACACGCTGCTGGTGAAGGCCATCCCCGACGGACCAACATGTCATACGGGCACAGACACCTGTTGGGGAGAGACCAACGAGGCTTCCGGACTGTCGTTCCTCAAGGAGTTGCAGGACTTCATCGACAAGCGCAAGGAAGAGATGCCCGAGGGCAGCTATACCACATCACTCTTCAAGGACGGTGTGAACAGGATAGCCCAGAAGGTAGGCGAAGAAGCCCTCGAGACAGTCATCGAGGCTACCAACGGCAGCAAGGAGAAGCTGGTGTACGAGGCATCAGACATGATATATCATCTCATCGTATTACTCACGAGCAAGGGTCTCCGCATCGAGGATGTGGTAGAAGAGCTGCACAAGCGTCATGACCCCAACTGGGACAAGAAGCGTCGTGAGGCAAAAGCAAGGGGGGAAATGAAATGAGGCTCGTTGAGTATAAGAACGCTAACATATTCCAGAGACACGGAGTACAGGTGCTGGAGAATGTGAATTTCCATGTGGATGAGGGAGAGTTCATCTATGTGATAGGTCGTGTGGGAAGTGGAAAGACGACCTTGTTGCGTACCATCTACTGCGAGAACGACCTCGACGAGGCAGAAGAAGCCTCTGTGATGGGGTTCGACCTCTTGAACATACGTCGTAAGGACATCCCCGCACTTCGTCGACAGATGGGAATCATCTTCCAGGACTTCCAGCTGCTCGGCGACAGAACGATATACAAGAACCTTGAGTTCGTGCTCAAGGCTACCGGTTGGAAGAACAAATCCGAGAGAGACGCAAGGATCACTGAAGTACTGAAGTCAGTAGGCCTTGACAATGTAATAGAGAAGATGCCCCACGAGCTCTCCGGAGGAGAACAGCAGCGAGTGGCCATCGCAAGAGCACTCCTCAACAGCCCTAAGCTTATCGTTGCCGATGAGCCTACTGGCAACCTCGACCCGGAGACGGCAGAGAGTGTGGTGAGGATGCTTAAGGAGATCTCACAGCACGGTACGGCTGTGGTAATGTCGACTCATAACCTCGCGCTTGTGGAGAACTTCCCCGGTATCGTGTACAAATGCCAACAGGGAAAGATAGAAGATATCACTCAGAGTTATCGTGACGTTAAGCTCATCGACGAACCTGACCGTGACAATATAGAGGTGAAATACACCGAAAGAATGGAAATTTAAAAACGAAATAAGAATATGAAGGTAATGAAGTTTGGTGGTACCTCAGTAGGTACACCACAGAGAATGAAAGAGGTGACACAGTTAGTCACCAAGAGTGGAGAACCAGTGTTTGTAGTGCTCTCAGCAATGTCGGGTACCACAAACTCTCTCGTGGAGATTTCCGACTATCTCTACAAGAAGAATGCCGATGGAGCCAATGAGGTCATCAACCGTCTGGAACAGAAGTATCTCAAACACGTGGAGGAGCTTTACTCTAAGGACGAGACGAAGCAGACCACACGTGAGTTCCTCAAGGGCGAGTTCGACTATCTGCGTTCATTCACCAAGGAACTCTTCACCTCGTTTGAAGAGAAGAGCATCGTGGCACAGGGAGAGATGATGTCGACGAATATGGTTGTCAACTATATGAAGGAGATAGGTATCAATGCCGTTCTTCTCAACGCCCTCGACTTCATGCGTACAGACAAGAACTCCGAGCCCGATCCCGTATATATCAAGGACAAACTGAACACAATCCTCGAGGAGAATCAGGGTGCACAGGTGTATATCACACAGGGATTCATCTGCCGTAATGCCTACGGAGAGATTGACAACCTGCAGAGAGGCGGTTCCGACTATACCGCATCACTCATAGGAGCAGCCATCGGAGCTGAGGAGATTCAGATATGGACAGATATCGACGGTATGCACAACAACGACCCTCGTGTGGTAGACCATACAGAACCGGTACACCAACTGCACTTCGAGGAGGCTGCTGAGTTGGCTTACTTCGGTGCAAAGATCCTCCACCCGACATGTGTACAGCCTGCGAAGTATGCAGGTATTCCCGTACGTCTGCTGAACACTATGGACCCTGATGCTGAGGGAACAACCATCTCCAATGCTACAGAGTATGGTAAGATAAAGGCCATCGCAGCAAAGGATAATATCATTGCCATCAAGATCAAGTCGTCTCGTATGTTGCTGGCTACTGGTTTCCTGCGCAAGGTGTTCGAGATCTTCGAGAGCTATCAGACTCCTATCGATATGGTCTGCACATCCGAGGTGGGCGTATCAATGAGTATCGACAACTCTGCTCATCTGGGAGAGATCGTCGACGAGCTGAAGAAATACGGTACTGTGACAGTAGATACTGGCATGTGTATCATCTGTGTGGTTGGTGACCTCGACTGGTCGAACATCGGTTTCGAGACACTCGCACTCGATGCACTCAAGGATATCCCAGTACGTATGGTAAGTTACGGAGGCTCGAACTACAACATCTCTTTCCTTATCCGTGAGGAAGACAAGAAGCGTGCTCTCCAGAAACTGAGCGACACAATCTTTAAGAAAGACTGATTATAGACACAAAAACACAAACTAGAGATGGGCAAAGGAAAATTTCCGATAGAGAGGTTCAAGGATATTGAGACCCCTTTCTACTGGTATGACACAGACGTGCTGAGCAAGACCCTTGAGGCTATCAACACAGAGGCAAGGAAACATGAGGGTTTTGTGGTGCACTATGCCGTAAAGGCTAATGCCAATCCCAAGGTGCTGAGAATAATCCGTGCTGCAGGACTTGGAGCCGACTGTGTCAGTGGTGGAGAGATAGAGACATGTATCAAGGCTGGATTCCCCAGCAACAAGATTGTATATGCCGGTGTGGGAAAGAGCGACTGGGAGATAAACCTCGGACTCGACAATGATATCTTCTGCTTCAATGTGGAGAGTATCCCCGAGTTGGAGGTTATCAACGAACTCGCAGCTGCCAAGGGAAAGGTAGCAAGAGTGGCATTCAGACTCAATCCCAACGTAGGGGCACATACTCACGCCAATATCACCACCGGTCTTGCTGAGAATAAGTTCGGCATCGCCATGAGGGATATGCTCAACGTGATTGAGGAAGCATCGAAGCTGGAGAATGTGAAGTTTGTAGGCCTGCACTTCCATATCGGTTCGCAGATACTGGATATGGGTGACTTCGAGGCACTATGTAATCGTGTGAATGAGTTGCAGAACATCCTTGAGAGTCATCGTATCAGAGTAGAGCATATCAATGTGGGCGGAGGACTCGGAGTTGACTACGAGCATCCTAACAGACTGCCGATACCTGACTTCAAGGCATACTTCGACACATACGCCAAGAAACTGAAGCTGCGTCCAGGCCAGACCCTGCACTTCGAACTGGGAAGAGCCGTTGTGGCACAGTGTGGCAGTCTTATCACGCGTACCTTATATATAAAAGAAGGAGCGACAAAGAAGTTTGCCATCGTGGATGCCGGTTTCACAGACCTTATCCGTCCGGCACTCTATCAGGCATACCATAAGATTGAGAATATCAGCAGTGAGGATTCATATGAGTCGTACGATGTGGTTGGTCCGATATGTGAGTCGACGGATGTATTCGCAAAACAGATAGACCTTAACAAGACCCGTCGCGGTGATCTGCTGGCTATCCGTTCTGCAGGAGCATACGGAGAGATCATGGCCTCACAGTATAACTGCAGGAAACTGCCAAAAGGATATCTGAGTGATGAATAAGTTCTCGGTGATAATGACCGTTTTCGATAACGGCATGGAACTGGAGGAACACCTAAAAGACTTCCTAACACAGGACTATGCGGAGGGGTATGAGGTGATTGTCGTTGATGAGTCATCGACAGACAACAGCGATGATGTACTGAAGTTGCACATGCAACAGTATCCTCAGCTCTACAAGACCTTTATCCCCAAACCATATAGGAACATATCAAGAAGGAAATTAGCTTTAACGATAGGCATCAAAGCCGCTAAAAACGAGTGGGTTATCATCAGCGACATCCACTCCTTCCCACCATCAGAGGCCTGGCTCTCAGAACTCTCAGAGAATATCGACAAGACATCAGACCTGTATCTGGGCTACTTCACCAAAAAAGGGACAAAGCTCAATGCCTATGAAGACGTAGAGATGGCCGAGAAGGTGATTATGAAGGCCGAGCGGCTGAGAGCCGACGGACACAAAGGCAGCAGGATGAGGATAAGACGAGGCAAGTATGACTTCATCGTTGTGAAGAGAGACAAGGCCCATGATGCAATGAAGTTCTTCGAAAAGAAGATCGGATTATGGCAATTGATAGGTATCAGATTAGGATTACTGTTTAGTTAGATGAGAGTGCTGCATGTATACCCGAAGAATGACGATATGGTGGCGAGACACGTCACTATGTTAGTTGAGGGTATGCACAACAGCGCCCAGACAAAGAGCGTAGACAATCCCGCTGAAGCTAAGGCTGTAATAAGAGAATGGAGTCCAGACATCGTGCATTGTCACGGGTGCTGGAGCTACTGGGTGACAAAGGCAGGCAACAGCGCCAGAAGACAAGGTGCGAGGATCGTTCTCTCACCCCACGGACAGTTGGAACCCTGGGTGATGAAAGAGAACACCCTCAAGGAGAAACTGCCTAAGAAGGTGCTGTGGGAGAAAAACTTTGTTGAAAAGGCATATAGTATCATCGCCTTCGGAAAGATGGAGGAGAAATTCCTCTTGAAGATGAAATGGAATCCGAGAATAGAAATTATACATAATGCCTTGATAACCAACAGCATCTCCAGTCAGGAGATGTGTTCGCAGACCTTCGCCGTCTACCAGAAGGTGATGGACTCAAACGTGCTGGAACTGATTGACGAGGATACCCATCGGCTGTTTACCATCATCCTCAAGGCAGGTATCATGGGTGACAGCCGTTGGACAAAAACGACATCAGGACCAGACACAGAACTGAAGTGGAGAAGACTGAAGATCTACTCAGAGCATCAGAACGTAAGTAATTACTTTGATTACGGTATAAACATCCTGGGACTCACCTCTCCGGGGCTAGACACAGAGAATATTAAGGCATATTTCCCTGAAGGATACAAGAGACCCCAGACGATAAAGAACCTTGTAGGAGAATACAAAGGCGACGAGACTGACTATCTCCTGAAGATGATCAGGCAGATAGAGAAAGAGCCCCTCCTACTCCATCTCATTGAGTTGACAAGAGAGCTATACAGAGACAATGTCAACGATGACAAGATCCGTGAGGCCCTCGAAGAGAAGAAAATGGATAAGTTTGCCGGCAGACTGATGCAGGTGCTCAAAGAACAGACATTGTTGGATGAGGGTTATATGCCCGTAGACCCCATCAACGACAGAGGAACAGAAAGAATAAGAAATCAAATAATAAGAAACCTAAAGATATGAAGATTAACGAACAAGACAAACACTATCTACAGCTGTTGAGTCAGTCATTCCCAACGATAGCCGACGCAGCTAAAGAGATAATAAATCTCGAGGCCATCATGAACCTGCCTAAGGGAACGGAACACTTCCTGGCAGACCTTCATGGAGAGAGCGAAGCCTTTCAGCATGTGCTCAAGAACGCCTCAGGAAACATCAAACGAAAAGTCAATGAACTCTTCGGCAACACCATAAGAGAGTCGGAGAAGAAAGAACTCTGTACGCTTATATATTACCCCGAGCAGAAACTCGAGCTTATCAAGGCACAGGAGACAGACCTCGACGACTGGTATAGGATCACCGTTCACCAGCTGGTGAAGGTATGCAGGGAGGTATCATCGAAATACACCCGTAGCAAGGTGAGGAAATCACTCCCGGAAGACTTCTCCTATATCATCGAGGAACTGCTCCATGAGAGGACTGATGATATCGACAAGGCAGCATATGTGGCAGTAATCGTAAACACTATCATCTCTACTGGCAGGGCTGATGATTTCATCTGTGCTATCTGTAATGTGATACAACGACTCTCCATCGACCAGTTGCATATCCTTGGAGACATCTACGACAGAGGTCCCGGAGCGCATAAGATCATGGACACGCTGAGACAGTATCACTCCTGGGATATCCAATGGGGAAATCACGATATCCTCTGGATGGGTGCATCAGCAGGCAACGACGCATGTATATGTAACGTGCTGCGTCTGTGTCTCAGATACGCTAATCTCTCTACCATCGAGGAATACGGCATCAACCTCGTGCCCCTTGCAACATTCGCTCTCGAGGTCTATGGCAATGACCCTTGTGAGGAGTTCCTGCCCAAGCTACTTCCCGGCAACGAGATGGACGAGAAGACCCGTCAGCTGACTGCCAAGATGCATAAGGCGATATCTGTGCTGCAGTTCAAGTGCGAGGCACAGATATTCGACAGACACCCGGAATGGGGCATGAAAGACAGATGCCTGTTTGATAATATCGATTATGATAAGGGTATCTGTACTATCGACGGTAAGGAATATGAGATGAAGTCATGTTATTTCCCCACCGTAGACCCCAAGAACACCAGTGTCTTCACAGAAGAAGAGAGACTGCTGATGCAGAAGCTGCATCACTCCTTCAGGATATCAGAAAAGTTGCATAAGCACATCAGGACCATCCTCTCACACGGATGTATGTATGCTATCCACAACTCCAACCTGCTCTTCCACGCATCTATCCCCCTGAATGATGACGGATCGCTGAAGGAGGTGGAGATCTATCCGGGAAAAAAGTATTCCGGAAAGGATCTCATGCATAATATCGGAATGGTGATAAGAGCCGCTTTCCAGACAAATAGCGCCAGCGGAGAACTCGCCTCTGCACCAGAAGAGTATCCAAGAGAATACGCACGCGACTATTTCCTCTATCTCTGGTGTGGTAAGGACTCCCCACTCTTCGACAAATCGAAGATGGCCACCTTCGAGAGATATTTCCTGAAGGACAAAGAGACATTCAAGGAAGAGAAAGGCAACTATTTCAAGCTCCGCGACTCGGAAGAGATATGCGACAGGATACTCGATGCCTTTGAGGTAAAAGGAAAGAACAGACATATCATCAACGGTCACGTGCCTGTACACGCCTCTAAGGGAGAGAATCCCATCAAGGCTGGAGGAAAGCTGATGGTGATTGACGGCGGATTCTCTGAAGCATATCATAATGAGACAGGTATCGCGGGATATACATTAGTATATCACTCAAGAGGATTCCAGCTGGTTCAGCATGAGCCATTCAAGTCTTCACGCGATGCTATCGTGAAAGAGACGGACATCAAGTCGACGATACAGATTGTGGAGATGTCGGCCCACAGGATGCTTGTGGCAGATACCGACAAGGGAGAAGAGCTGAGAGCCCAGATTACAGACCTGAAGGAACTTCTATACGCATATCGTCACGGAATCATCACTGAAAAGAGACGATAGATGCGGTATCTCCATAGGCTTTTCGTCATGATGCTTCTGTTGTTGCCCATAGCTGTTTGGGGTAGCAACAGGGTATATGACAATCAGATAAAGTCGCTCACAGCTGTTGTTAACAAAGAGTGGCTCACCTACCCTGCTGTGCTCAGACTGGGTTCCGACGATGTGCTACATGTGAGTTTCGATGAACTATCGCACAACTATCACAGATATATCTACAGACTTGAACATTGCGAGACTGACTGGAGTAAGTCGGAGGATATCTTTGACAGCGACTGGTTGGAAGGATTCAATGACAATACCATCGACGACTATCAGAACTCCATCAACACGATTGTGGAATATACCCACTATAATTTTGATATCCCCAATGACAAATGCAGGCTAAAGATGAGCGGCAATTACAGGCTCTATGTTATTGACGAAGATACTGGCGATGTTGTGGCGATGGTGGAGTTTATGGTTACAGAACAGACCATGAGCCTCCAGATGAGTGCCACAACGAATACAGACATCGACAGCAATGAGAGTCATCAGCAGATAGCTATGTCGTTAGGCTTTGGCAATACCCTTGTCACCCAACCCTCAGAACAGATTTACTGTTGCGTGATGCAGAACGGCAAGGATAGCAGCAAGAAAGACAATCCCAAACCAAACTATATAAACTCCAACGGTCTGGAGTGGAGTCATAACAGAAGTCTTATCTTCAACGCCGGCAACGAGTATCACAAATACGAGATTCTCGATGTCAGTCATCCGACAATGGGAATAGACATCATCAGATGGGACGGTGCCAACTATCAGGCATATCCGTTTGTTGACATGCCGCGTGTGAACTATCTCTATGATGAAGATGCCAATGGAGCTTTCTATATCAGAAACAGTGACAACAGGGAGAATGACATCATCAGCGAATATGTATGGGTGAACTATCGTCTAAAGAGTCCGAGACTATATGATGGGAATATCCTCATTGACGGCCATTGGACCAGCGATGAGAATGCATATAACTATATGATGGAATACGATGAAGAAAAAGATATGTATGTAGGCAGGATTCTTCAGAAACAGGGATACTACTCCTATCAGTATCTCTGGCAGAAGTCAGACGGCAGCATCTCTTTGTTACCATCAGAGGGGAACTTCTATCAGACAGAAAACACCTATCAGGCCTTTATATATTATAAAGGTACAGGAGAAAGGAGCTGGCGACTGGTGGCCTACAGATCACTGCAACTAAGATAAGTTGTTCTTACGGAACTCCAAAGGAGTGACATGATACCTATGATAGAACTGGGATATGAAGTAGTTGGGTGATGCGAAACCGCACTCTGCAGCTATCTCGGCAATATCTTTCTCATTATCCTTCTTGATAATCTCATTAGCCCTGCTGAGCATCATCTGTAAAGCTACAGGACGAGGGTTCTTATAGATATTTGACGTTACCAACTGGTAGAACTCAGGCAGATTCATTCCTGCTATATTACTAAGCTCTCGCATGCTGTACTTCTTGTTAGGCTTGCTTAACAACGCAGGAATCACGACCTCCATCATATCAGTAAACTCTTTCGGGAATCTAGAGATGGCAATGATGTTATGATCGGTCACTTCCTCAGGCATCGGTTCGAGGACCATACCACTATGTGCATCACAACGATCAGCAAACGACTTAATTCGTTTGATGATATTCTGTTCCTCGCTGTCTCTTCGTGCCTTCAGACCAGCATTCTTAAGATACATATAGAGATATACCATAAGGAGGATACCAAGCAACACGCCTCCTAAGAGGAAGATACCTGTAGTACGCCACCAAGGCTCATTTACATTTATAATCCACTCGTAAGGAGTAGTATGCCAGTCGTCAGGCCACATCGAAGTCTGTATCTCTATCTTATATGTACCTGGTTCGAGAGACGGCAAAGGAAGGTGAAGTAATCCGTTACCATCTACCAGTCCTCCTGAATTATACTGAGTATAGACAACCCATTTCTCACTCATTCCTGGACCAGAGACACGTACCCTGTAGAACGTCTGCTGAGGCCTGAAATAGTTAAGGCCGGAAAAAGTCAGGGAGATACTGTTCTGATTGTAGTTCAGATCCAAGACCTTTGTTCGTGTTAGAGCTTTCTTAAGAATGACGTTACCATCCATCTCCTGACCCGTAAACACATCATTGCCATTGACATAAAGCCGGATAAGCTTGGGGTAGATCTCTATTCTGGTACTATCACTGAGAGTTGCCATCTTGTCAGGGTTGAAGGTCAGGACATGATCAAGTCCCTGCATCACTATCGTTCCATCATTAAGGAGCATGGAACGCCCGTTGACAAACGACTCGTTGGGGATACCGTCATACTGGTTATAACGATTAATAAATCTGATCTTGTCGCCATTAAATATCAGGCAACACAAGCCATAGCTGCAAACAACCCATATATTATGAGAATTATCTTCCTGAATACAATGGATGACATTATTCAGCAGACCATCACGACGGGTTATGAGCTCAGGTAGACGAACATTCTTATTACGATAAAGCTGAAGTCCTGTAGATGTTCCTACCCAGTCCCATCCGCGAGAATCACGATACACGCAGTTTACATTCTTATCACGATAGGTATATACTGGTGTTGCGTTCTTGTCGAGAAGCTTAGCATAGTACATCGCCTCTGGTTCATCCCATCCATAAGCATTGAAAGGCACAACATGAGGTCGCGCATAGAGAAGACCTCGTTTCTCTGTTCCAAGCCACATGCCACCCTGCTTGTCGAACTCTATACAGTTAATGTCCGTAAGCAGAGAAGAACCGTCAGACATCTTAATCTTATCTATATGCTTCAGGGCTTTTGTGGAGAGGTCGTAAGTCCAGTAGCAATATGCTGAAGGGATATAGAGCTGTCCCTGATATATCTTAAGGTTGCTAAGGTAATAAGGTGTTTCAAGAACAGTCTCCCACTTCCATGTGGAGATGTCAAAATGCAGGAGTATGCCCACAGGGACATCATTCTTCGAACCGTTGCGTATCTGGAAGACAGAAGAGCCATGCTTAAGTATTACAGAGGAAGAGCTGTATGTCTTCGCCTTATTCTCATCGTAGGCAGCCTCACTGTATTTCACATCTCCAGTAGAGAGCTCGATAACCTCAAGCACACCGTCCTCATAAAAAAGAAGAAGGTATTTATCCTCATAGGTATCTATCTCCTGGAGATTATGATCAACCCTTATCTTGAAATACTTATTCCGTTCGACATTGTACAAGCCCTTCTGAGTAAGAAGATAGAGCATGTTCTCACTGTCGCAGAACAGATCCAGAACATTATCATGCATTCCCAGTTTCTCGAACTCTTCGGAGACATTATCAGCATACATCTCCCGCATGAGGTCTACACATGACAGAGAGTTACGTTTCTTGAACCATATATGATGATGTTTGTCGAAATAAAGATGGGCATGACCATTGTACTTGGGGATGGTATATTTATTCTCTGTAGTAGGATCGATATATGTGAACTTGTAACCATCATAGAAGTTTATCTGTCCCATAGTGGTTATTACCAGACGTCCTGTCCTCGTGCAGTTGATTGTCTGTGCAGAGTTGTCTGCCAGACCATTAGCCGAATTGTAAACAAAGAATCGCTTTTGATTATCCGCCATTGACTGAACAACCGTCAAAAGCAGGCAACAAGTAATAGTCAATATCTTTATTAGTCGTTTATACATAAACCTGTTGTTATAGGTGCAAAGATAGTAAGAAATTAGTAAATAACAAAGATTTTTTAGAAAAACTCGAAAAATATTTGGTATTTCGCTCATTTTGGATTAATTTTGCAGCGCCGTTGGAGAAGTCCCCGCTTGTTATGGGGTACCGGCGGAAAGATAAATTGCATAGGAATATGAAAGTAATGAAATTCGGCGGAACGTCCGTAGGTTCCGTAAAAAGCATTCTTAGCTTGAAGAAAATTGTGGAGACAGAGGCTCGGACGCAACCTGTCGTAGTAGTAGTAAGTGCACTTGACGGCATCACCGACAAACTGATTGCCACATCGAAAATGGCCCAGCATGGAGATGACCACTATCGTGAGGAATTCGACGCGATGGTGACTCGCCACCACCAGATGATTGAGGCCATCATTACGGATGACAAAAAGCGCATAGACTTATTCAATAATGTAGACACTCTCTTCGACCAGTTGAAGAGCATCTACTATGGTGTGTATCTTATTCACGATCTATCCAAGAAGACGGAGGATACTATCGTTAGTTATGGTGAGCGTCTTAGTTCACATATCGTAGCTGCGATGGTAAAGAACGGTATTCGTATGAACAGCCGTGACTTTATCCGTACAGAAAAGAAGCAGGGCAAGCATGTTATTGATGCTGACCTTACCACACAGCTGGTAAAGGAAGCATTCAAAGACATCAACGAGAAGAACATCTATGTTGTTCCCGGATTCATTGCCCGTGATCGTGACAGCCACGAGACAACGAACCTGGGTCGTGGCGGTAGTGACTACACAGCATCTATCATCGCTGCAGTACTTAATGCAGAGGTGTTGGAGATATGGACTGACGTAGACGGATTCATGACTGCTGATCCAAAGGTTATCAAGAGTGCATATACCATCAACGAGCTCTCTTACGTAGAGGCGATGGAACTCTGTAACTTTGGTGCTAAGGTGATATATCCTCCTACCATCTATCCTGTATGCGTAAAGAATATACCTATTAAGGTAAAGAACACGTTCAACCCAGAGCACCCGGGAACTCTCATTAAGGAGACAATCGAAGACGATAACAAGCCCATCAAGGGTATCTCAAGTATCAAGGGTACCTCGCTTATTACAGTCACAGGTCTCTCGATGGTTGGTGTCATTGGTGTTAACCGTCGTATCTTTACCACATTGGCAAATAAGGGTATCTCGGTATTTATGGTATCACAGGCTTCTTCTGAGAACTCAACATCTATTGGTGTTCGTGATGAGGATGCTCAGGCCGCTGCTGAGGTACTCAATGCAGAGTTCGCCAAGGAGATTGAGACTGGTGCAATGTTCCCAATGCAGGTAGAGAGCGGGCTTGCTACCATCGCTATCGTTGGTGAGAACATGAAACAGACACCTGGTATCGCCGGTAAGCTGTTTGGTACTTTGGGACGTTCTGGTATCAGCGTGATTGCATGTGCCCAGGGTGCATCTGAGACGAACATTTCTTTCGTCGTTGATGGCAAGTTCCTGCGTAAGTCACTCAACGTGCTTCACGACTCCTTCTTCCTCTCAGAATACAAGGTCCTCAATATCTTTATCTGTGGTATCGGTACTGTTGGCGGTATGCTGCTTGAACAGATCCGTACACAGCAGCAGTTCCTCATGCAGTCTCGTCGTCTGAAACTGAATGTCGTAGGTATCAGCGATGTAGATAACTTCGTGTTGGATCGTGATGGTATCGACCTCGATAACTACGAGAAGATCCTGCGTGCGGGTTTCCCAGCAAACACAGAGCACATGCGTGACGAGATTGTAAAGATGAATATCTTCAACTCTGTATTCGTTGACTGTACCGCAAGTCGTCAGATAGCAATGCTCTATCAGACATTCCTCGAGCATAACATATCAGTAGTAGCAGCAAATAAGATTGCCGCTTCGAGCGATTATGACAGCTATATCAAACTCCGTCAGACAGCACGTGATCGTGGCGTATGGTTCCGTTATGAGACTAACGTAGGTGCTGGTCTTCCTATCATCGGCACTATCAATGACCTGTGCAACTCTGGTGATAAGATTCTGAAGATTGAGGCAATCCTCTCAGGAACGCTTAACTTCATCTTCAATGAGATAGCAGCAGATGTACCATTCTCAGAGACTGTTCGTCGTGCAAAGGAGCAGCGTTATTCTGAGCCTGACCCACGTATCGACCTCAGTGGTACAGATGTTATCCGTAAACTTGTCATTTTGACTCGTGAGGCAGGATATAAGGTTGAGCAGGAGGATGTAGAGAAACATCTCTTCGTACCCGACAGCTACTTCGAGGGAAGTATCGATGATTTCTGGGCAAAGTTGCCTGAGCTCGATGCCGACTTTGAGGCTCGTCGAAAGGTTCTCGATGCAGAGAACAAACGTTGGCGCTTTGTTGCCACAATGGAAGCTGACGAGAATAATCCTTCGTCGTTCAAGACCAGTGTGGCACTCAAGGAGGTTCCTTATGGTCACCCATTCTATGGTCTTGAGGGCTCTAACAATATCGTGCTTCTCACCACAGAGCGTTATAAGGAGTATCCAATGCTCATTCAGGGCTACGGCGCTGGTGCTGCTGTTACGGCAGCAGGTGTCTTCGCCAATATCATGTCTATCGCAAACATTTAATGTCATATGAAGCATATCATCATATTAGGTGATGGCATGGCAGATCTTCCCGTCGAGCGTCTCGGTGGGAAGACCTTGCTTCAGTATGCCAATAAGCCCATGATGGATAAGTTGGCTAAAGAAGGACGCTGCGGCAGACTTATCACCGTTCCGGAAGGATTCCCTCCTGGCTCAGAGGTAGCCAATACAGCTATTCTCGGTTATGATCTTAATAAGGTATATGAGGGTCGAGGACCTTTAGAGGCTGCTTCTATAGGTTACGAGATGGCAGATGATGATTTTGCCATTCGCTGTAATATCATCACTCTCGAAGACGGTAAGATCATCACCCATAACGGAGGAAATCTCGAGACCAAGGATGCTGACATACTCATCAGATATCTGAATGAGAATCTCGCAAAACCCATCAATGAACGTGAGGGTTGTGAGAGGGTAAAGTTTATCACCGGTATTCAGTATCGCCATCTGCTTGTCATCAAAGGTGGTAATAAGAATATCGTCTGTGCCCCACCCCATGATCATCCTAATGAGGAATGGAGACCTCTATTAGTAAAGGCTCAAGATTTAGGAAATATAGATAATATAGGAGATACTAAGAGACTCTCCCCTCAGCAAACAGCCGATTTACTCAATGAGCTGATTCTGAAATCGCAAGAACTATTGTCTGAGCATCCATACAACAAAGCTAAAGCAGCTAAGGGAGAACGTCAGGCTAACAGCATCTGGCCTTGGAGCGGAGGTTATCGTCCATCAATGGAAACACTGATGGCCCAATATCCACAGGTAAAGTCGGGGGCCGTTATCTCTGCTGTTGATCTTATCAGAGGTATCGGACACTATGCTGGCTTGAGAATCATCGAAGTAGAGGGAGCCACAGGTCTTGCTGACACAAACTACGAAGGTAAGGCTCAGGCAGCAATAGAAGCTCTGAAGAAAGACGACTTCGTGTTCGTACATGTCGAGGCCAGTGATGAGGCTGGACATGATGGAGATCTCGAACTTAAACTCAAGACCATCGAGTATCTTGACCAGCGACTGATAAAACCCGTCTATGATGAGACCGCAACCTGGAATGAGCCAGTAGCGATAGCAGTACTTCCTGACCATCTCACACCAGTAGAGATGAGAATACACGTAGGCCAGCCAGTACCTTTTCTTATATGGTATAATGGTATCGAGGCAGACGACGTACCGCAGTATGACGAGGTGTCATGTGTATCCGGATCTTATGGTCTTCTCAAACTCGATGAGTTCATGCACACTTTCATGAACATATCATAAAGTTTAAAGTTTTTCGCAAGCTCAAGCATAAATCCAAAGTATAAAGTTCAAAGTATATGAAATATTACAGCACTAATGGCAAAGCGCCTATAGCTGATCTGCATAAGGCAGTAGTAAAAGGACTGGCAGAAGACAGAGGACTCTACATGCCAGAAGAGATAAAGAAACTTCCAAAGGTGTTCTTCGAGGATATTCAGAGCATGAATTTCCAACAGATAGCCTACAATGTGGCAAGTGCCTTCTTTGGAGAGGATGTTGACCTCGATGCTCTGCAGGATATCGTTTATGACACACTGTCGTTCGATTGTCCTGTTAAGAAAGTAAAGGATAATATCTATTCATTGGAACTCTTTCATGGTCCCACCCTTGCCTTCAAGGATGTTGGTGCACGTTTCATGGCACGACTCCTGCAGTATTTCATCAGAATGGAGGGTAAGGAACAGGTAAATGTTCTCGTTGCCACTTCTGGTGATACCGGCTCTGCAGTAGCAAATGGCTTCCTGGGCGTTGAGGGTATACATGTATATGTTCTATATCCGAAGGGAAAGGTTTCTCCAATACAGGAATGCCAGTTTACCACTCTCGGCAAAAATATCACAGCCATTGAGGTAGATGGTGTCTTCGACGATTGTCAGGCACTCGTTAAGAATGCGTTCATGGATGAGGAATTGAATAAGCACATGAAACTCACCTCTGCCAACAGCATAAACGTGGCCCGTTTCCTTCCTCAGGCATTCTATTACTTCAACGCTTACGCCAGGATGAAGCAATTGTCAAAATCGTCAAATCTGGTAATGTGCGTGCCCTCAGGAAACTTCGGAAATATCTGTGCAGCACTCTTCGGACATCAGATGGGACTGCCTGTAAAGCGTTTTATCGCAGCTAATAATGCCAACGATATCTTCTATAAGTATCTGCAGACAGGCAAGTATGATCCCAAGCCATCCATTCAGACTCTCGCTAACGCTATGGATGTCGGCGATCCTTCAAACTTCGCTCGTATCATCAACCTCTATAGTCAGAACAACCGTCTGACAAGTGAGGCAACACATCATCGTATCACCAACCTCATCAGTGGTGCCACATATAGTGACGATCAGATAAGAGAGACCATGCGCAAGTGTTATGAAGAGACGGGATATATTCTTGACCCTCATGGTGCATGTGGATATCAGGCTCTTACAGAGGGACTGCAGGAGAATGAGATAGGTGTATTCTGCGAGACTGCTCATCCAGCGAAGTTCAAGGAGAAGGTTGATGAGATCCTTGGTATAGATGTTGATATTCCGGAACGTCTTGCAGCCTTTATGAAGGGTGAGAAACAGAGTGTAGCCATGAGTAAGGACTTCGATGACTTTAAAAAGTATCTTCTGACACGTTAAAAAGGTAGCAAATCACCTGAAAAAAGGTATAAAATAAAGATTTTATTTGGATTTAACATTTTTTTACTAGTAAAAACTTGCAATTATCGAAATAAATCCATACCTTTGCAGCGTGTGTTTTTCATAGTATTAGATTTAAGGTTAACATTAGGGGCTCGGCGGAGCCCCATTTTTTTGTCTATGCGAAAACAAACCACATACTTCTTACAAATTGGATCATCAGAATATAGAGCACAAAGACAGGTGCCCCCTTGCCTATTCCATGAGACAGAGCATCGAGGACATCCGTAAGTACTATAAGACGACCAGACATCATTCCATAAACCACAGACACCATAGATATGCCGAAAGCTGTAAGCGGAATAATACTACGACTGAATGGCGAAGGAAACAGCGATCCTGTAGCCGAAAGTAGTATGGCATGTGGAATGGCAGTGAGAAGAAGTATCACCGTAACATAAACCACAAACAATGCTATCGACACCCTCAACGCTGTTTTCTCACGATATGTCATCTGATTATTGGCATGCATCAATGAGGGCAGTCCTGATTTCTGGAATGCTCCTAAGGCTATAAGGAGAATAATAAGCCAAACCAGCAGAGTAGAATCCACGATGTCAGTAAACCCGCCCACAAACCATCTTATACCCTCACTGGAGAGCAAAGAACGTACTCCTTCCATACCAGTAGCAGAGAGAATCCACGACAGTAATATCAGCACCAGTTCCGCCAGAAACAGGACAAGTACTGAAAGAGCCAGAAATCTCTTGCTGAATATGGAGGAATCAGTCTTCATCAGGCACCAGGTTATCGATATCGATGATACGGAGTTCTATAGCACGGACAACGAGTCTTGTGGCATTAACACCTCCCTCTGTGTCTGAGAAGAGTTTCTTTATGAGGTCGTTCTGTCGTTTCTCAAGACTCTTCACGCCAAAAGGCATACCACGAAGGCCTGTAATCTGTTCCTTGGTATATCCTAATGCCAGATGACGCAGAAACCGCTCGTCATATTCATCCACCTCGTAATTCACTACTGCCTCTTGTTTTGCCAGCTGTCCACTCACAGCCTGTTTGAATCGCTCCACGATCTTCTCAAGGATAGGTTCATTGAACACGAGTGTCTTTCCCTCCATCACAGCATTCACATCACCACGGGTAAGGAGTTCTCCTGTCTTAAGGATGATACCATCGGCACCCGCATCGAGCACATCCACCCAGAGCTTCTCATTGAGTATCTCACCTGTGAAGATAAGTACCTTGATGTCTGGATGCATCTCTTTAGTAGAACGGCATATCTCCACTCCGACAGTAGTAGAGCCTCCAAGTCCGAGATCCAGGAGGAGAAGGTCTGGCTTCTGTTGCTTGAGGAGTTTCCAATAGGCAGCCTCGTTATCAGCAGTTCCTATCACCTCTGCCTCAGGAATGTCATTTCGTATGATACCTAAGGTGCCTTTCAGTTCGAGGGGCACATCCTCAACGATTATCACTTTAAAATTTTCCATATATATACTATTTACGATTTGTTACTACTGCAGGAAGTATGATATGTACAACAGTCTGTCCTCCGACATTCTCTGCACTTATTCCACACATTCTCCTATTTGTTGCCTCACCATGATCTCTCACTATCTGTCGACATAGCAGATACGGGATATTCTTTGCAGATGCGGGAGTAAAGAGTTGCTGCGCTTCTTCGTCTGAGAGGTGCAGCTTAGGCATAGTGACAGCTACCTCTGCATATTTTTCTTTTATCTGGATAGTATCTTTTCCACCGCCCTCTTTCCTGAGAATCTCAAAGAGATATCTTATCAGGTTCTCATTGCCCAGTATTCCATTCTCCAGAGGATGCACATGAATACGTACTCCCTCTACCTGATACATCGCCTGTTGCGAGAGTATACCATACAGCTCTCGATAATATCCGACAACCTCAGAGAGTGAGTCGTAATCACCTTGTTCTATAAGCTGTGCGATACGTGAGGGATAATACATAGTCTCGTGCTTCAGAGTAGAGAGACAGTTGTCTAATACTGCATTGGCAACATGGAGATTATTATTTTCGAGTTCCGCACGTCGCAGTTCATCATCAGTAATCTCGAGATTAGAACGTTTCTCCTTCTCCAACAGGAAACGGTAGTACAACCTATGACGATAATATAGCAGGAAATAAGCAGGTAGTATAGCCAACAGCAACAGTATCAGCAGAATCACAGCTATCCTCTTATTTGTCTGCGATTGCTGCATCTGTCTGCAATAATCAGGAAGACTGTCATCTGCCGACAGTTCCTTATACAGCTGCGTATATATCTTATTATTATATGAATACACCTGCCACTCATGCAGGGCCAGTGCCGCTACAGCACTCTCGTTACGCATATCGAGAATCACCTGGTAATTTACATCCAACGAATCATGTAGCCAGGATATCTCCGGAGCTATCAGCGAAGGATTACCAAGCTGTTGGAGAAGCTTTTTTCCCTTAGGCTTAATCTCAAGATAGTGCTGATTAAGATAATATCTGCAGGAGTCAGCAAAGAGGAGTGTCTTCTCGTAGGTGCCGTTGATATTCGAGAAATATGCGGAGTCAGCATATACTGAGGCTTTTCCTAGAGCATCAGAGGCGAAGACAAAAGACAGAGGATAATGGATAAATGCAAATACCAGCAATGTACGGAGCACACCTTTGGGAAGTCTGAAATACAGACGTGATCCCTTGCCGATAGTACTCTCGGCAGATATCTTACACACACTGAAGATATTCGACAACTTACGGTATTTCTCGATTATTCCCTTACAATTCAGGAGTCCGAAACCATGAGAGGTTTGTACATTTCGTCTTATGGAGTTGCTGTCTTCATCGATGATTGGCTTGGCATCAAAGAGATGTGCAAGCTGTTCCTCTGTCATACCCTGTCCTGTATCGGATACGGATATCTCAACATAGTCAGGTGTCTCAGAGGCAGAGAGTTCTACCCTTCCCTCAGCGGCAGTAAATTTCCTCGCATTATCCGTAAGGGTGTTAAGCATGAAGAGCGTGAGCACCCTGTCGGCCTTCACCTGAGCAGTGGTGTCTTTGACATCGAGGGTGATACCCTTCATCTCAAAACTCTTACGACCCTTGGCCACAATGTCAAAGAGCGACTGAAGGGCAAAACTTTCCACCTTTACATTCAGCTCTCCCTGACGTAGCTGTATCCACTGGGTAAGGATATCGTTGTAGTCGTTTATCTGATTGATGAGCTCTCCCACATATTCCATATCGCCACCTTTGTCTACCTCATGGATGATACGGTCTATGAATGGTGTGATGCTGTTTACGAGAGATATCCTCGCCCGTTGCTCAAGATTACGCCGCTCACTGGTCTCTACGCGCAGACGTCCCATTGCCAGTTCGTCTTGCCGCTGTTCCAGAAGATCATCCAACTGGTTACGCTGACGTTGTTTCTTATTCAGATGATTAAACAGCCAAAGGGAGAACAACAGCAATATGATGGCAACACCCACAGCAATAAGCATCAAGTTAAGCTGTTTTGCAGAACTCTCCAACTGACTTGCACGTGCCTCGAGTTGTCTGTCCTGACGGGTCTCTGTCATCAGGTCTATGTAGATGTTTCTGTTTATATCACTCTGTTCCTTATTGTCCATTGCCGAATAGGCCACACTCAACTGTTCCCTGATACTCGCCACAAGGTCTGGTGCCTGATTGATGATAGAGTCCGACAATGCCTGCTCCAGATTATAGAGCGTTGACTCATAATCACCTATCTGACGGAAACATGATGCCAGAGTACGATAAGCTCCTGCTATCTGGTACACATCGCCATACTCGATGAAAATACCCAATGCACTCTCTGCCAACCATCCAGGTATCATCTCTTCCTCTAAGCCATCAGGATTGAGGAATTTTATAGCTGGCATATTATCATCGATGAGTTGACGACGATAGTCTTCATCCATAAGATGTTCTGAGAGTGCCTCTAAGGCATTGGCTGCGAAATACGGATATCCACCCTTTCGTGCTAACAGGAAACATCGCATGAGATGATCAAACTCACGTTGATTGATTTCCTGTTGTGTACCTTCTGTGATTATACCTCCAGCTCCGACATTATAAAGATAATTCAGATACTGTGCAGTGTCTCTCTGTACCTCGTTCTCATCGATGGCATGAAGGGCATCTATTGATTGTCGCTCTAATCCCACATAGTAATAATATGTGGAGTTGACTATAGCATATTCAGTCTCTGCATATAGAAGATTACTTGCATCTCTGTCTGAGAGAGTGTTTCTTTCTTCATATATACGACGCAAGGTCCTGTCTGCCTGTTCACGATATTCATGAAACATTCTGTTATTCGAACGACGCTGACAGAGTCGCATCTGCAGAACATGCGAAATAAGCAGTTGTACCTGATTATCAGTTATCTCAGCGATTTCATTCAAGTGTCCCTCTGCATCAATATAACGCATCTTTACGATATCCACAAAGGCGAGATTATTCAGAGCCTCTGCCCTGCCATTGTCGTATCCTTCAGAGAGATCATAAGCTATCTTTGCATAGTATTCTGTTGAGTCAACATTACGATAGTGACAGGCATATGATTTGGAATTCAGCTTGTCCACAGTCTGTCTGTCGGTACTTGAACATGCTGATATAAGTATGGTTGATATAATGAATAGCCAGAGTCGCATGTAAACAAAGTTCCCCTTCCAGTTTAAGCCAGAAGGGGAAATGTTAAAGTCAGTTATGCACGTGCCTTAGCGATATAGCCTAAGGCCTCTTTGCACTTGTCTGTGATATACTGCCAGTCGCCAGCCTTCACCTTGTCTGAAGGGAAGAGCTTAGAACCCATACCTACGCAGAATACGCCAGCCTTGAACCACTTGGTGAGGTTCTCCTCCTCAGGAGCTACACCACCAGTAACCATGATCTTAGACCAAGGCATAGGAGCCATCAGACCCTTGATGAGGTTTGGACCTACTACGTCTCCAGGGAACACCTTTGTGAAGTCGCAACCTACCTCCTGTGCCTTACCGATCTCAGAAGGTGTGAGACAGCCTGGGCAATAGGTCACGCAACGACGGTTACATACGATTGCAATGTCGGGGTTGAACAGAGGACCAACAACGAAGTTGGCACCCAGCTGGATGTACAGCGATGCGGTAGGAGCATCAACAACGCTACCGATACCGAGAGCCAGCTCTGGGCACTCCTTAAGAACCCACTTTGACAGCTCACCGAATACCTCATGAGCGAAGTCGCCGCGATTGGTGAACTCGAAAGCGCGAACACCACCCTCGTAGCAAGCCTTAATGACGTTCTTGCAAACTTCTACGTCCTTATTGTAGAAAACAGGAACCATAGGTGCTTCGGCAATCTTTGCCATCACCTGAAACTTATCAAATTTTGCCATAATTATTCTTTATATTCACGTTTGAAAAAATAAGTACCACACTCGACAGCTACCAGTTCCCAGCCTTCAAAGCCAAGTTCATTCAGTTTCTTTTCAACACCGACGAGACGCGTTACTACCTTATATTCAAACTGTTTCATATATTCTGATATTTAATAAAAATTATCTCTGTACGCGACCGTTGGCATTACCACCAGCAAGGCTCTCAACCTCATCAACAGATACCAGGTTGAAGTCACCATTGATAGTGTGCTTAAGAGCAGAAGCAGCAACAGCAAACTCCAGAGCCTCGCCCTGTGTTGGCTTTGTCAGCAGACCATGAATCAGACCACCAGAGAAAGAGTCACCACCACCTACGCGGTCGATGATAGGATTGATCTCATAACGCTTTGACTGATAGAACTCCTTACCATCATAGATAAGAGCCTTCCATCCGTTGAATGTAGCGCTGAAGCTCTCACGGAGAGTAGAAACGACATACTTGAATCCGAACTGCTCACGCATCTGCTTGAAGATTCCCTCGTAACCGGCAGCGTCTGTCTGACCACCCTCTACGTCAGCATCAGGCTTGAAACCGAGACAGAGCTCTGCATCCTCCTCATTACCGATACATACGTCAACATACTGCATCAGTGGACGCATGACAGAGATAGCCTTCTCAGAGGTCCACAGCTTCTTACGGAAGTTGAGGTCTACAGATACGGTAACACCATGACGCTTTGCAGCCTCACAAGCGAGCTTTGTCAGTTCTGCTGCCTTGTCAGAGATAGCTGGAGTGATACCTGACCAGTGGAACCATGCAGCACCCTCCATGATCTTGTCGAAGTCGAAGTCCTTTGGATCTGCCTCTGCGATAGCTGAGTGAGCGCGGTCGTAGATCACCTTTGAAGGACGCATAGAAGCACCTGTCTCTGCATAATACAGACCTACACGGTCACCACCACGGGCGATGAACTCTGTGTTGACACCATAACGACGCATTGCATTAACAGCAATCTGACCGATCTCATGCTTTGGAAGCTTTGACACGAAGTAAGCCTCGTGGCCATAGTTAGCTACAGAGATAGCTACGTTAGCCTCACCACCGCCAGGGATGATGCGGAATGATTCACTCTGAATGAAACGATCGTTTCCTTGTGGAGAAAGGCGGAGCATGATCTCGCCCAATGTAACGATTTTAGCCATTTTAATTTCTTTGTTTTAGTGATTTATTACTACTTAATTTTATTTTCTCCGCAAAGGTAGGAATAATTTTTGATACCACCAAATTTAATCATATTAAAAAGCACAAAATTTACGGAAACGATTTCGGTAAAAAGAAAAGTAACGTAATTATTTGGCTGTTCAAGAAAAAACATGTAACTTTGCACAAAATATTGAATGCAAACAACCAAAATGGGAAAAGACAACATCAGAATCAAGGATATCGCCGAGCGTGCCGGCGTGTCTGTAGGAACGGTAGACCGTGTGCTTCACAATCGTCCCAATGTATCAAAGGCGGCTCTCGAGAAAGTCAACAAGGCTTTGGAGGAGATGGACTATAAACCCAATGTTTACGCCTCTGCCCTCGCTTATAATAAGAGTTACACTTTTTATATTGTACTCCCCAAGCACGAGCAGGAAGCTTACTGGGATGAGGTAGAGGAAGGTGCTCAGGCATGTACCGACTTCCGTAGGGATTTCGGCATCAAACTGAAGTATATCCATTACGAGCGCTTCAACAATGCCGCCTTCACACGTATGGTCCGCGAGTTCCTCACAGAGAAGTTTGATGGTGTTATCATCGTGCCGACAACACTCGAGCAGACAGCGAAGTTTACAGAGAAGCTTACAGACAGAGGCATTCCCTATGTGCTGCTCGACTCTTACATGCCCGACCTCAAGCCCCTCTCTTTCTTTGGTCAGGACTCTTTCGCCAGCGGATACTTCGCAGCAAAGATGCTGATGCTCATAGCGGCCAAGGAGAAAGAGATAGCAATCTTTAAACAGACCCGCGATGGTAAGGTAGGTTCAAAGCAGCAAGCTAACCGTGAGACAGGGTTCCGTCATTATATGGTTGACCACTTCCCTGACATCAAGATCGTCGAATTAGACCTTCCTCTCGACGAAGAGAAGAAAGACTACGACGGAATCCTTGAGAAGTTCTTTGCCGCAAACCCAAGTATCCACCACTGTATCACCTTCAACTCCAAGGCGCATATCGTAGGTGAGTTCCTTCAGAAGAGCAATCGTCGTAACATCCAGATCATGGGCTACGACATGGTGCCTAAGAATGAGGAGTGTATACGTCAGGGCAGCATCTCCTTCCTCATTGCCCAGCATGCTTATCAGCAGGGCTATGCGAGTGTTAATGCCCTCTTTGAGGCTGTAGTGCTTAAGCGCGCCGTAAATCCCGTAAACTACATGCCCATCGAGATCCTCACGAAGGAAAACGTAGATTTCTATCGCAGAACAGCAATATAAACTAAAACAAATACATTATGGAACAAGCTACTTATTTGAAGATTAATCCGGCCGACAGCGTCGTAGTATGTCTGCAGCCGAAGAAAAAGGGAGAGATTATTGAAGTCGATGGCTTTAGCATCGCCCTGAACCAGGACACGCCTGCAGGACACAAGGTGCTCATCAAAGACGTGAAGGAAGGTGAGGATATCATCAAATACGGATACCCCATCGGTCATGCACGTCAGGACCTGAAGGCAGGCGACTGGGTTAACGAGAACAACCTCAAGACCAACCTTTCAGGCACTCTCGAATACACTTATCAGCCTGTTGGCAAGGAACTGAGCATTGCAAAGGAGAACCGTACCTTCAAGGCCTACAAACGTAAGAACGGTGATGTAGGTGTACGTAATGAGATATGGATTGTACCTACCGTAGGCTGTGTCAACGGCATTGCAGAAAAGCTCGCAGAGAATCTCCGCAAGGAGACAGGGCTTAAGGGTATTGACAGCGTCTATGCCTGGCATCATAACTACGGATGCTCTCAGCTCTCAGAAGACCATGAGAACACCCGTAAGGTGCTCCGCGATATCTGTCTGCACCCAAATGCAGGAGCAGTACTCGTGTTGAGTCTCGGCTGTGAGAACAACCAGCCCGAAGACTTCATGGCCATGCTTGGCGACTACGACAAAGACCGTATCAGGCTTCTCGTAACCCAGCGTGTCGAGGGCGACGAGGTAGAGGCTGGCATGCAGATCCTTAGAGAGCTCTATGATATCGCCAAGAATGACAAGCGTGAGGAAGTACCAGTAAGTCAGCTGCGTGTAGGGCTGAAGTGCGGTGGTTCCGACGGTTTCTCCGGCATCACAGCTAATCCTCTCGTGGGAGAGTTCAGCGACTGGCTCGTGGCTCAGGGTGGTACAAGTGTTCTGACCGAGGTACCAGAGATGTTTGGTGCCGAGACGATTCTTATGAACCGTTGCCGTACAGAGGAGCTCTTCAATCAGACGGTATCAATGATCAACAACTTCAAGAACTACTTCCTCTCCCACGGAGAGCCTGTAGGCGAGAACCCATCTCCAGGCAACAAGGCCGGAGGTATCTCTACTCTTGAGGATAAGGCTCTGGGATGTACCCAGAAGTGTGGTAAGGCTCCAGTAAGTGGTGTTATGGAATATGGTGACCGTTTGGAGAACAAGGGTCTGAACCTACTCTCTGCCCCTGGCAACGACCTCGTTGCATCCACCGCCCTCGCCTCTTGCGGATGTCATATTGTGCTCTTCACCACTGGTCGCGGTACACCTTTCGGCACCTTCGTTCCCACGATGAAGATTGCCACCAACCCAACACTTGCAAAGAACAAGCCCAACTGGGTGGACTTCTCTGCAGGACAGCTCGTTGAGGGTCGTACCATGAAGGAGCTCGTACCAGAGTTCATCGACAAGGTCCTTGCTGTTGCCAGTGGCGAGAAAGCCCGCAACGAGGAGAATGACTATCGTGAGATTTCAATCTTCAAAAACGGAGTTACCCTGTAAATGAAGAAAGGCCTTATAGCATTATCACCCCTTGGGGTGTTCATCGTATTGTATTTAGTCACCAGCATCATTGCTGGTGACTTCTACAAGGTGCCTATCACTGTGGCCTTCATGGTGTCGAGCATCTATGCGGTGATAATCCACGGGGGCCGTCCGCTGCGCGAGAGGATAGACATCTTCAGTCGTGGAGCAGCCACGGGACAGATGATGCTGATGGTCTGGATCTTCGTCCTCGCCGGGGCCTTTGCCAACTCCGCAAAGATGATGGGCAGCATCGATGCAACAGTAAACCTCACCCTCTCTCTCCTACCCCCGCAGATGTTGCTCGCAGGGCTCTTCGTGGCCGCCTGTTTCATCTCCATATCCGTAGGCACGAGTGTAGGTACCATCGTAGCCCTAACACCTATCGCCGCTGGAGTGGCACAACAGACGGGGACCGACGTAGCCCTGATGACGGCAGTAGTCGTGGGCGGCTCTTTCTTTGGCGACAACCTCTCGTTTATCTCCGACACCACCATCGTGGCCACATCCACACAGGGGTGCCGACTCTCGGATAAGTTCCGCGTCAACTCGTTCATCGTCGTTCCCGCTGCGATAGTGATACTCATCGTCTATTTCTTCATGGGCTCAGATATCAGCGCCCCACAGGAGATAGCCGACGTGCAGTGGGTGAAGGTCATACCCTACCTCGCTGTACTTATTACAGCAGTATTCGGAATGAACGTCATGGCGGTACTCACTCTCGGAATTGCCCTCACAGGCATCATCGGACTTATGACAGGCTCCTTCGACATCTTCGGGTGGATGCAGTCTATGGGCGACGGCATCATCGGTATGGGTGAGCTCATAATAATCACCATGATGGCAGGAGGCATGCTCGAGCTGATAAAACAACAGGGCGGCATCGACTTCATCATCCGTCGCATGACCCGACATGTTCATGGCAAACGTGGTGCCGAACTAAGCATCGGAGCCCTTGTTGCAATGGTGGATGTGTGTACGGCAAACAATACCGTTGCCATCATCACCGTTGGAGGCATCGCCAAACAGATAGGCGACAAGTATGGAGTCGACAATAAGAAAGCCGCCTCTATCCTCGATACCTTCTCCTGTGCCGTACAGGGACTCATCCCCTATGGTGCCCAGTTGCTTATGGCTTCAGGACTTGCAGCGCTCAATCCAGCAAACATCATACCTTATTTATATTATCCCATGGCGATAGGCATAGCAGCACTTCTCTCCATCTTCTTACGTTATCCCCGCAGGTATTCATAAAGTTTAAAGCTCAAAGTTCATGAACATCATACAGCGTAATTTCTTCCGTCTTCTCCGTTCTGGAGCCTTTGAGAGTAAGGAACAGCTCGAGCCGATGTCTGTATTCAAATGGCAGAAGCTATACCAGTTGGCAGTGATGCACGATGTGGCGGGATATGCCTACGACGGCCTGATGCGCTGCCGCGAACAGTTTTTCCTTCATCTTTCCGATGCCCAGTGGGCCCAATGGGAGAAGACCATCGACGGTATCCGTAAGAACCCGCGTAATGATGATGCCGAGGAAGATGAGTTCCTTCGTGCCGACCATCTCACCAACCCCATCCTCAACCGTAAGCTCCAGTCCATGCTCGATGATGAGGAATCCGACATCAAGAGTCGTCAGATGCTGCTGATGATTATACGTATCTCACGACATATCCTCAACGAGGGAGTGCCCGTGCGTCAGCTTATCGAACTCGGCACCTTCCTCCGTACCGACGGCAGCGGCTGTGATGCCACCCTTCTCGAGAAGTGGTTAAAGAGTCTGAAGCTCCAGCCTGTGGCACGTCTTGAAGCCTCGCTGCTGATACTACTGCTGGGGGTTTCGCGTGAAGAGATATCCTTCGCTGCTGAGAAAGACGACAAGCGAACCGAGCTCATCGCCCAGGAACTGATGGAGTTTGCCAACACCCGAGTAAAAGACTTCTACTTCTATCTATCCAAGGAAGAAGGCGACGTCATTGTGCATACGACAAACGGAAGTGCCATGCTCGGGCATATACGCCGTAGTGCACGATACTTCCGTTATTATCCTTCAGAGACGCTCACAAACTTCTTCGCCTCATTCGCCCACTCCCTATCCCATATAGAGGAATAAAATATTTTTATTGAGCTGGCGCTACTGACTCAGCAGCTGCGGCAGCCTCTTGAGCCTTCTGTATTGAGTCCTGTACAGCCTGGCGACGCTTTATCTCTGCCTCTTCGCGCAGTCTGTCGTAGGCATTGGCGGCCTCGTCGTAATACTGTCCCTGCTGATGCGAGTCCATATACTTCTGATATGAATCCATCGAGTCCTCCAGTTTTGCAGCGTCGAAATCGAGAGAGTCGATTATCAGCTTAGCCTCAAGGATATGAATATTGTCGGGGTTGCGGTCGATGAAGAGCTGGAGGGCAGCCTTCGACTTACTCTTTACAGCATTGTCCCAGTCGCGGTCCACCTTCTTCAGAATCTCCAGATGAGCCTTCACAGAGTCACGGTGAGCCACAGAGGCGTCGACATACATGTCGAGGAAATTCTGCAGCACAGCGGGTTCGCTGCTCATCATCGCATTCTCATAGGCACGCAGCTCGTTCTCCTGCTGTGACTTCTGGAAGAAGTAAATACCCAAGAACACGATTATCAGCGCCAGCACAAAGGCCACGATAACCGTCGACCATAGTATCGTATGACTTTTCTTCTTTGGTTCCCCGTGTCCGACAGGACCTTGTGTCTGTGGTACCTCTGGAGTCAAAGCATAATCGTCAGTTGTGTCAGGCGCTGCAGCATTTATGCTGCAATGACAATTAGGGCACTCACGCTCGTCCTTGAAGATTATCTCTCCACAATCAGGACAACGTACTAACTTCCCTGCTATTTCGATGCCGCAGGAAGGGCATATCTTTGCGCGATCGCTAACCTGATGACCGCATTCCGGACACTTTATAATCATCGCATTATTTTTTATTTTATATTTTTTATTTGTCAGTGCCTGAACCGTATTTCCTTCAGTCCGTGTCTCCCAAGAAACCTCGACTTGTCGATATATCCGTTCACACCAACGATTCTGCCTTTTCCCGTGTACTGCCACATGCAGATATCCTTCTCGTCGGCCAGCACCGGTTCCTCTTCAGTATACATCGCCACCATCAGCTGGTAGTCGTTTAATTGTCCCACGAGGTGTTTGTTATAGAAGTTCCTGAAGGTATACACCAACGGCTTCTGATGATAAGTCTCTTCTATCATCCCGAGGAATGTGATCAGCGAGTCCTGAAACTGCTCCAGAGGCAGTCCTCCAGTTGTCTCGACGTCTATCATCGGTATGAGGTCCTGTTCTCCGGGTCTGCACTGTGTAGTGAAGTTCACCAGCTGCAGATGCAGGGGAGTCTTCGGACGGAAGAAGTGGTACGACCCCACTTTGAGTCCATAGCGGTGAGCCAGCTCGATGTTTCTCTCATACCTGGCGTCGATACGGTCACCGCCCTCAGTAGCCTTCAGATACACGTAGGCCATCTTCGTATTCTCTCCGACAGTCTCCCAGAACACCTCTCCCTGATAGTGGCTCAGGTCTATGCCATGCACATGTTCGCATGTGTCTTCGCACATCAGGTATGGGTTGTAGTCGCTGTCCTCGTAGTTTATGATAGGAGCGGGTCTCAATACCGCTGTCTTCTTGGCAGATTTCTTGTTCGCCTTCGTCTTCTTTTTGTTCTTCACCACCTTGTGGGTCTTCTGTCGTGCGCGGCGTCTGTTCTTTTTTGTTCGCTGGCCGAAAGCGTCGCCTGCTGCCATCAGAGCAATGCAAAAGGCCAGAAATATAGTGAGTTTCTTCATTACTTCCACAATTTTGGTGTGCAAAAGTACTAAATAATCTTGATACGACCAAAGGATTATAAAAAAATGGCATCTGTCACATGCCATTTCTTATCATTTCAAGCGTTTCTTACCGCCTCCAACAACGTATCGTGTACCTTGCCGTTTGTAGCCACCACGCTGTCGCCCTCTGTGAAGTCATCGCTTCCGCCATAGTCGGTAACCCTTCCTCCGGCCTCCATCACTATAAGAGCTCCCGCCATATAGTCCCACTGTCCGATGTACCGCTCCGCATAGGCATCGAGTCTTCCCGCAGCCACATAACAGAGAGCCATCGCCGCCGAGCCTATCATGCGTATGCTGCCCACATTACCGTAGAAACGCTCTATTAGCTTCTTTATCACCGGCTTATAGGCATCGCTGTTGTAAGGCAGCTGCATACAGAGCAGAGCGTCGCCAATCTCACTCTTGCCCACGTGCAGGGGCTCACACTCATCCCCCACTTCCACAAATGCTCCCCCGCCCTGCCAGGCATAGAAACATTCCTGGGCACATATCTCATACACCACACCGATGAGTATCTTCTTTCCTCTTATCAGTGCTATGGATACTGCATAGGGAGCAAAGCCGTGAATGAAGTTAGTGGTGCCGTCGAGCGGATCTACCACCCATAGCATCTGTTCGTCGCTGTGGGTAGCCAGACCCTCCTCAGTGATAAATCCAGCCTCAGGCAACAGCTCGCGTAACTTCCCTACAATCATCTGCTCCGACCCCTTGTCTACATACGACACGTAGTCATGGGCATGTTTGCGTTCCACCTTGTCAACGCTGAATCTCGCGCGTTCACTTCTTATATAGCTTCCAGCCTGACGGGCCACCTCGCACACCTGCATTGTAAGATCTCTTAACTCTTTCATCTTTATTCTTTTTTCGACATGCAAAGATACATCATTTTATCCATATCTCCAAACTTTCAGACTTATAATTCGTTATTTTACATCGAAGAGTATCTTCCTGCGGTTGTTCTTCGGCCGTACTGCGAAGTGCACCCACACCCTCGAGCCACGTACCTCGATGAGCAGCTCATCTGCAGTAAAGGCACGCATAATGAGAATGTTGACACCAACGGCTGTCTCAGACCTGAGGACGCTACTAAGCATTCCAATGCCGTTTCGGGTGAAAGCATAAGGTGGCCTTCTTAAGCCCATTTTCGCAAAATTTGATGTCGCATTTTGCGACATCAAAATCTTTGCGCCATCATTATGGCTTGGATTGGAGGTCACATTTGTGACTTCCCTTACCCAACGGTGTTACGCTGTGACGCAGTTACACCGTTGCATTAGGTTTTTCAGATAGTGGCGGATTCTTGTGGGGTATAATTTATATTATATAATATATTATAATATATTAATATAATATATATAGAAATCCACATATTGGGGGAACTTCGACAAGAGCAAATGAAACTGCGTAACTGCGTAACCGCGTCACTGCGTCAAACGAAGATTTTTATTATTTTACATTTTAACACTTGAAATAAATCAGAAAAGAACTTGAAAAAGGCTTGTTTTGCATCTCTATTTTTTGTACCTTTGCAACGTCAATGAGGATGAAAATTTGCGCTCCCACGAGAGAAATTTTTCTCGCCCACGGGAGAGATGAAAAAGTTGAATGGAGGGGTGCAGATGGCAATCCAAAATTGATAAGGAAGATGGAGGCGGGAGCTAGCACCGTTAGACCAGAACCTTTAGTCAAAAACCATTAAAAACACAAGATTATGGCACTGAAAGTAAAAGCAAAGGAACAGTACCAAAACATTGGTAAGTATGCGGGCACTTACCGCTACGTGATGATGCCGGAGCTCTACACGGCACTGGCACAGGACAAGGTGATTAAGGAGGCGGCTCTCCGCTCGGGCGTGAGCCGAGGCGTGATGCAGGCTTGCTGGGACGCAGCCGGCGAGGTAATCAAGGCATGGGCAACAGAGGGTCACAGCGTGGCTCTGCCAGGACTGGGCACCATGCGATTCGGCCTGCGCGCCAAGAGCGTGGCCGACGTAAACAAGGTGAAGGCCGGTCTTATCTCAAGCCGACGCATCATCTTCACTCCTGACGTGGACCTGAAGGAGGAACTGGCCAAGACTGCCGTGCAGATTACCTGTTACGACCGCGACGGCAAGGAGGTGAAGCGTGTTACATCGACCGACGATGGTACCGTGGAGGACAACGAGAACGAGCAGAACGGCACTGGCTCTGAGAGCGGATCAGGTAATGGCTCGGGCGGCTCTTCGACAGGCTCAGAGACCGCGGGAGGTAATGGCTCAGAGACCGCAAGCGTAGAGGCACCGGTGATTGATGGAGCAACACCATTCGATGAGAGTACGGAGGTGACGATTAGTGGTCCTGATGGGTGGTCCTGATGGCGCAGAGATAAGGTATACCACAGATGGTACCGCTCCTAACGCAGAGAGCACACTGTATGATACTGCTATCACACTGACTGATACGACAACCGTTAAGGCTATCGCCATCAAGGATGGTGAATCCAGCGAGGCAGCTACTAAGGTGTTCACAAAGAACGGCAGCAACGTAGGTAGCGGTGGTTTCGAAACGGGCAATTGACCTTTAGAAATGATAAATGATAAAGGATAAATGATAAACGTAACGGAAAGGAAAGGAGGCTAGCGAGCATCGCAACAGCAATTCTAACAGCCCTCGGAGCAACAAGTTGTCTGGGAGTTAGCAATCTCTAAACAAAAGGCTGCCGGAGTGAAATTAATCATCCGGCAGCCTTTATTATATTAATTCAAGTAGAATCTTACTCAGCTTATTCTGCAGCTTCGGTCTCCTCCTCTACAGGAACCCACCAGTCCTTAGGAAGCGATACTCTCTCCTTCTGCCAGTCAACAAATGTGTCTAATGCGATGATCATTGGAACCTCGCCAACTCTTGGGAATGGGATAGAGAGAATCACATCTTCGTTAGTCAGGCTTTTAGCCGTTAAAGTAACATTGTTAGTGCTTGGATTCCAACCCTGAACAGGGAATTCAACCAAAACATCATCCCACTTAGGATTCTCTGTATTATACATTGTCTCTACTTTGTATCCAGCAGCTACGCCTTGAACACCCTTGCTCCACACTGTGTTACCAATCGTCAGAGTGAAGTCGATTGTACCACCCATAGCGCGGATGATAGCCTTCTGAGAACCGTCGATAGCCTGAATAACGTCAACTACGACATCGTTGAAGTCGAAATCCTTCTTAGAGCCAAGGTCCTCGATCATATAGCGCTTCTCTATAGGTCTTACAGGATCGATATTTCTTACCATACAGATCAGATCAGAATAACTGCCGTTAGCACCTTTGCGGAAACCCCAATATGTTCTACCGTTGACTTTGAACTCCTTGTAGGTGTCGATCTTGTAATCCGCAGCTGTGCCGCCGATAATGTTTTCACCAATTAAAGCCTCTCCTAATAAAGTTCCCTGTGTAGGATATAATGACCAGTAAACATTACTTGCAGTGGTCAGTGACTTTGAGTTGATCTCTTTTCCCAAACGTCCTAAAGTGCTCCATCCATTTTTAAGGCCTACACCTTCTACAGAAACAACCTCTTTTTCATCATTGTAGCATACTGCTAATTTATAATAGGTTGCGCCATTTTTATTTACTACGTTGCTATAGGCTGGAAACAAATCTACAGACAAATATGGATTAAATGTTTTTACCTCAGCATTGTTTATCGCTGATTTCACTTGATCTAAATCGTCATCAATGAAACGCAGGATAAAATCTGTGAGGGGGTTGAGATTTCTACAGCTTAACGACTCACCTGCACGAGTAGCAGCCGGAGCGTTTGAAATACTTGAAAAATCCCAAGACTGATTGGAATCGATTGCACCATACTGCTTCACATAATTTGTGGCGTACTCAGTCTTCTCCTGCTCTGCGAGAATGCTTTTGTTTTCTTCAAAAAGATCGTTCTTTGAGCATGAAACTGTGCCCAACAGTGCCATAGACATGGCAATAGTCATGAATTTTGTATTCATTTTGCTTTAAAAGATATTTAAATGGTTTAATTAATTTTTGTTGGCGCAAAGTTACTAAATTTAATCGTCAAAACAGTGTTTTTAATACACTAATTATTGCCGCCTCAACAATTTCTTGAGATAAGTCAAGTAAAGAGGTGGTTGTCAGAAATAGACGACCATCTTTGGCCAAATGTTAAATTGTACTAAAATCGCACAAATACATTGTGTAATTTGATAATTCTTAGTATTTTTGCAGTCGAATAAAGTCAACCAAATATAAGTTATTAAAATCTTTTCAAAAAATTTATGAAAGCAAAGAAATTATTTATGATGGGAAGCATGGCCGTAATGGGCATTGCTTTTACTTCCTGTTCTAAGGATCTTACTGTCGATGCTGAGGCTGTAGCTCAGGCAGCAGTGAATCAGGTAAGATCTGAGTATGAAAGCAATTTCGTCAAGAAATATGGCGAAATTGACCCTGAAATGACTTGGGACTACACAACCATGAATCCCATTTCCAGCCTGGGTTCAAGTGCAAGTGCTGCTACTACACGTGCTACAAGAGCCGGCAATCCTACTATGACTAAGGGTAACGATATTATCATCCAGAGCAATGTTTTAAGTTGGGTGACCACAAACCTGAAGGCAGGTTCTAATAACTATTTGAAGGGCAGCCCATTCTATATGGAAGTGCCTGGTAATTCATTCACCATCGTTCCCATCTTCCAGGGGCAGGCTGGCTACTACTGGCAGCTTTGCATGCACGTAGATGGTATTAGCAATGATAAGGTGATTTGGGAAAAGTACGATATTGAGTATAAGAATTATGAATCTGACCGTAACTACAAAAAGCCAACTAATACCGGCATGACCGACGGAAATTCAAAACCCGTCTACGAGGTTAAGTCACATACCTATACTTTCAATAACTACCCAGAAAATGCAAGGATGTATTTCTACTTGAGAGTATGGGATAACGAAAATGATTATAAAAATTGGAAGAATGGTTATAAATGGAAAGTAGTAGGACATCAGTATGTCAGTCTGGATCCAAGAATCCTGACCTCTCTCAACTATCAGATGTTGGCATTGAAGGGTATTCAGATACCTGCAGCTCTTGCGAATGAGTATACAGCTGAAAATGTGACCTTCATTGGTTGTGAAGATGCCGAAATCACCAGTACCGGTGATAGAGACTACGAGGATCTCGTATTCATGATGTATGGTAAGCCCGCTCCTCCTATCACTCACGTTGACGTAGAAACCGTTACCGCAGGTAAGCGTTATCTGATCGAGGACCTTGGTGCTACCAACGACTTCGACTTCAACGATGTTGTAGTTGACGTGGTAGAGGAATATAAGAATCAGATTTACTATAACATTGCTGCAAATGGTCAGAAAGTGTTCGACCACAAAACAGAGATTGATGGTTCTCGTAAGCAGAAGGCCATTATCCGCGCTATGGGTGGTACAAGAGACTTCACACTGACAATTGGTAACAAGTCTTGGACGAAGAGCGAGAACGGATATGCTTCTACAGACATGCTGAACACTGGTTGGAACGGCACTGAAATCGAGGAGAACAAAGTGCTGGCTGAATTCGACGTTACCGGATGGATTCCAGCCAACAACAACATCTCTATCAATGTTGAGCGCCAGGGCAACAGCACCGGTTTCTATACCATTACCTTCCCGAAGAAGGGTGATGTTCCTATGATCGTTGCTACCGATATTACACCTCTCACACCATGGCAGTCTGAGAAGCAGAGCGTTCCCGGCTGGTGGTATACAGAAGAATAATCATTGGTTATCCAATATACAACCATAAAATGCAGGCATCCGATTTGGATGCCTGTTTTTTTATATCTATATCAGATAGTTAGAAAAAAAAATCCGTTCGCATCACGCGCGTTTCATATTTATTTTGTATCTTTGCAGCCGATTACACAAAAATTACAATAATAATACACTCTATGGTAAAGATTTCAAAAGAAGCAGCTCTCGAATATCATGAGAGCGGAAGACCTGGTAAGATTGAGGTGAAACCAACCAAGGCCTACAGAACCCAAACCGACCTCTCGTTAGCTTACTCACCTGGTGTGGCATTCCCATGTCTTGAGATTCAGGAAGATCCAAACAATGCCTATAAGTATACCGACAAAGGTAACCTCGTGGCTGTAATCTCCAACGGTACCGCAGTGCTCGGACTGGGCGACATCGGTGCGATGAGCGGCAAGCCGGTGATGGAGGGTAAGGGTCTGCTCTTCAAGATATACGGCGGCATCGACGTGTTTGACATCGAGGTGGCCGAGAAAGACCCAGAGAAGTTCTGTGAGGCTGTGGAGCGCATCGCCCCCACCTTCGGAGGTATCAACCTCGAGGACATCAAGGCTCCTGAGTGCTTCTATATCGAGGACCGTCTGAAGAAGACCCTCGACATCCCCGTTATGCACGACGACCAGCACGGCACAGCCATCATCTCTGCAGCTGGACTGAAAAACGCTATGGAGGTGATCGGTAAGGACATCAAGAAGGTGAAAATTGTAGTCAACGGTGCAGGTGCAGCTGCCATCAGTTGTACGAAGCTCTATATGGCCATCGGTGCTCAGAAGGAGAACATCGTGATGCTCGACTCTAAGGGCGTCATCTCTACTGAGCGTCAGGACCTCAACGAACAGAAGAAATTCTTTGCCACCACACGTACCGACATCCACACCCTCGCAGAGGCAGTGAAGGATGCCGACGTGTTCGTTGGACTCTCGAAGGGTAACGTGCTCTCACAGGATATGGTAAAGTCAATGGCGAAAGACCCAGTGATCTTCGCTCTTGCCAACCCTGTGCCTGAGATATCATACGAAGAAGCTATGGAGGCTCGTCCCGACGTGCTGATGTCAACAGGTCGTACTGACTATCCAAACCAGATAAACAACGTTATCGGATTCCCATACATCTTCCGAGGTGCACTCGACGTACACGCTACTGCCATCAACGAGGAGATGAAACTCGCTGCCGTTCACGCCATCGCAGACCTCGCAAAGAAGCCCGTGCCCGACGTGGTGAACGATGTATACAAGGTAAACAACCTCACCTTCGGACGTAACTACTTCATTCCGAAGCCCGTTGACCCACGACTCATCACAGAGGTGAGCTCAGCTGTGGCCAAGGCTGCCATCGAGAGCGGTGTTGCAAGAAAGACCATCGAAGACTGGGACGAATATAAGAACTCACTCAGCGTGCTGCTGGGTCAGGAGACAAAGCTCACACAGAAGCTCTACGCCACCGCTGCCGCTCATCCACAGAGAGTGGTGTTCGCAGAGGCCGTTCACCCAACAATGCTCAAGGCTGCCGTTCAGGCAAAGGCAGAGGGTATCTGTCAGCCTATCCTGTTGGGCAACGACGAGGTGATTGCCAAGCTCGCTAAGAAACTCGACCTCAACCTCGACGGTATCGATATCGTTAACCTGCGTCATCCGTCGGAGATGGAGCGTCGTGAGCGCTATGCACGCATCCTCACGGAGAAGCGCAAAAGAGAGGGATATACATTCCAGGAGGCCAACGATAAGATGTTTGAGCGTAACTACTTCGGAATGATGATGGTTGAGACTGGCGAGGCCGATGCCTTCATCACTGGTCTGTATACCAAGTACTCCAACACCATCAAGGTTGTTAACGAGGTGATCGGTATCCGTCCGGAATACAAGCACTTCGGAGCTATGCACATCATCAACTCTCCTAAGGGTACATACTATATCGCCGACACCCTCGTAAACGAGAATCCTGACCGCGACATCCTGCTCGACATCTCGAAGCTCGCTGCAACTGCAGTCAGATTCTTCAACGAGAAGCCTGTCATCGCACTTGTATCCCACTCTAACTTCGGTAGTAACACCAGCGACGGTGCCATGAAGGTGAAGGACACGGTGGCAAAGATGCAGGAACTCTATCCTGACCTGCCTATCGACGGAGAGATGCAGCTGGGATTCGCCCTCGACGACGAACTGCGCGACGAGGAGTATCCGTTCACGCGTCTGAAGGGTAAGAAGGTCAACACCCTCGTATTCCCAAACCTCACCTCTGCACGCTCATCGTATAAGATGCTGCAGATGCTGGGGTCCGACGCTGAGATCATCGGCCCGATACAGATGGGACTGAATAAACCTATCCACTTCGTTGACTTCGGAGCATCAGTGCGAGACGTGCTTAACATCGTGGCTGTGGCTACTATCGATGCCTATGTGGATAAGATCAAGAAGAAACTGAGCGGAAAATAAATAAGGGCTACACCTTATTTATAAATATAGAAATAAAAAATATAAAATAAAAAATATGGGGAGCCAGGGGCATGAGGATGCTGCCTGGCTCTTTTTTTGTGGCAGGTTGTGTTCGGACACGTGTAAACGCACACTTTCTGACCTTTTGAGTTGATATATGTCAATTAAGTAACAAAACGTAAGCGTTTGCGCGAATTTTTTATCAAATTGTTTGGAGATTACAAGTTTTCAGTGTAATTTTGCAACCAGAAATTAAAAATAAAAAGAATTAAGTTAAGTATAACAACAAAAAAAGAAAAAAGATTATGAATGCAGCACAAGTTGTAGAGCAGTTGAAGCAGCGCTTCCCAAATGAGCCTGAGTACATCCAGGCAGTTAGTCAGGTTCTTCCAACTATCGAGGAGGAGTATAACAAGCACCCAGAGTTCGAGAAGGCAAACCTCATCGAGCGTCTGTGTATCCCCGACAGAGTATGTGAGTTCCGTATCACATGGGTTGACGATAAGGGTAACGTTCAGACAAACATGGGTTACCGTATCCAGCACAACAACGCCATTGGTCCATACAAAGGAGGTCTGCGTTATCACAAGAGTGTAAACCTGGGTATCCTGAAGTTCCTCGCATTCGAGCAGACTTTCAAGAACTCACTGACCACACTTCCTATGGGTGGTGCAAAGGGAGGTTCAGACTTCTCACCACGTGGCAAGAGCGACGCTGAGGTAATGCGTTTCTGCCAGGCATTCATGAATGAGCTCTATCGCGTTATCGGTCCCGATGAGGACGTTCCTGCTGGTGACATCGGTGTAGGTGGTCGTGAGGTTGGTTACCTCTTCGGACAGTACAAAAAGCTCACTCACCAGTTCCAGGGTGTGCTCACTGGTAAGGGTATCCCCTTCGGTGGTTCACTCATCCGTCCTGAGGCTACCGGTTACGGTACAGTATATTTCCTCGTTTCTATGCTCGCTACTCGCGGCATCGACATCAAGGGTAAGAAGGTGTTGATCTCTGGTGCTGGTAACGTTGCACAGTATGCTGCCGAGAAGTGTCTGCAGCTCGGTGCTACACCATTGACAATGTCTGACTCTGACGGTTACATCTACGATCCAGACGGTATCGACCGCGCTAAGCTCGACTACATCATGGAGCTGAAGAACGTAGAGCGTGGACGTATCAAGGAGTATGTTGAGGAGTACCCAACAGCTAAGTACTACGAGGGCAAGCGTCCTTGGTTTGAAAAGGCCGACATCGCACTACCTTGCGCTACACAGAACGAGATCAACGCTGAAGAGGCTCAGGCACTCGTTGACAACGGTATTATCGCAGTAGCTGAGGGTGCAAACATGCCTACCCTGCCCGATGCTATCAAGATCTTCCAGAACGCTAAGATCCTCTACTCTCCTGGTAAGGCTTCTAACGCTGGTGGTGTATCAGTATCAGGTCTTGAGATGTCACAGAACTCTGAGCGTCTGAGCTGGACCGCTGAGGAGGTAGACAACTACCTGAAGCGTATCATGAACGATATTCACGAGAACTGCGTGAAGTACGGTACAGAGGCTGACGGCTACATCAACTATGTGAAGGGTGCTAACGTAGCAGGCTTCATGAAGGTTGCAAAGGCCATGATGGCTCAGGGCATTGTGTAAGCCATTATATTTAATTTGACCAACACAAAGTTTTTATATAATGTAGATATCAAAAACAGTATTGTTTCTTTTGGGAGGGCAAGTTCGTGAGAATTTGCCCTCTTTTAGTTTCTTTAACCTCATATTTAGTTAATCTTTCTTAAATCACGTCTATCATTTATCATTTATCCTTTATCATTTATCAATTATTTAGTACCTTTGCAGCCGCTTTGTCCCCCGTAGGGGGAAATAGGGGCAGGAACAGGCGCCGCTCCTATCTATTATTAACCCTTTAAAGATGGTCTGCTGACGTCTGTGCAGACCCCGCCCTGACAAACAAACGAGGGGCAAAAATTTATTTATGTCAGATTTAACAAAGAACGTTAAGCCACTCGACGATTTCAATTGGGAAGAGTTCGAGAACGGAACAAGTGCCAACATCAGCAAGGAAGAACTTGACAAGGCTTACGACGAAACCCTGAACAAGGTAGCCGACCATCAGGTAGTTGACGGTAAGGTCATCTCAGTTGACAAGAA
>CACYRS010000022.1:0-673 GCA_902776935.1 uncultured Prevotellaceae bacterium
GAAAATATGAGACCTGTATGTGCAAAAAAATTCCCTTATATAATATATATATAAATATATATATAATATAAGATACTATTTTATGCAGAGAACAAAGGATAAATTTAACTGTAACACTGTAACACTGTAACGCTCAAGATGGAGAAATTGACTTTTTACAAGTTTTAACATAAAGTTTAAGATTTAGAATTCGGAATACACGTGAAAAATTAGTACCTTTGCATTGTCAATGAAAAATGATGAAATTTGCGGCCTGCCCAGCCAACAAAAATTCCTTTGCGCGCGGGACATTGTTTCCTAGGGAGAGCCAAAAACGGAGTCGATTCGAAGACAAGTAAAAATAATAAACACAATCTATTAACTTTTTAAAATTTATTTAATTATGGCACTTAAAGTAAAAGCAGTTGAAAAGAACATTAAGTTCGAGAAAAACAGTGAAGGCGTTTGGCGCTACGTGATGCAACCCGATCTGTACATCGCACTCTCGCAGGCGAAGGTAATCCGAGAGGCAGCTCTCCGAAGCGGAGTGAGCCAAGGTGTGATGAAAGCGTGCTGGGATGCAGCCGGTGAGGTAATCAAGGCGTGGGCAACTGAAGGTCACTCTGTGGCACTGCCCGGACTGGGAACCATGCGTTTCGGACTCCGTGCGAAGAGCGTAGTAAAGGTGGAAGAC
>CACYRS010000022.1:687-37979 GCA_902776935.1 uncultured Prevotellaceae bacterium
CAGGATCTGAAGGACGAGCTGGCCGACACAGCAATCCAGATTACCTGCTACGACCGCAACGGCGACATCGTGAAGCGAGTAACTTCGGCTGACGCTGGCGAAGTGGAGGACACCGAGAACGAGGAGAACGAGCAGAACGGTGAGCAGAACGGCACAGGCTCATCCTGTTTGGGCTTCTAGACCAAAGAAGGCAGTCGTCTTGACTGCCTTCTTTTATTTATTAAGAAGAACCTTCCTTGTTGTGCCGTCGCTATAGCGAATGATTAGTAATCCTGAAGATGATTTGTCGGCTGGGCGGCCTTGAAGGTCGTAGACACCTATTATATTATTATCTTCGAGTGATATATCGGCGATGGAAGTGGGAATCTTATCTAATGTCAACCGTTCCACGCGGAGATGATTTGGGTCGTTGTTAACCACATTTGTCGCCCATGCCTCCGCATCATAGTCGATATGCCAGGCCATAAGACCTGCTTTAGGGAAATACCTGTCCCAGGACTCCTTCTTACGGTTTTCTATCAGATAATAGTCGTTGGCATCAGCAGAGGTGCGATAGATACGGACATCGGGGCTTGTATGCAGGGGCGAGAGCCCAGATATGCCGACAGGGTCGTCAGTAGGTTCTGGAGTAAGCCATCCGCAGACATACCGCTCGTAGGAGGAATATCCGACTGGACACCATCCCTCCCCCAAATACGAACCATAATCCATCAAATCATAATCCCCCAATACTGAATTTCCTTCTTCTGTATTATATAAGTCGGGCAGACCAAGGCAATGACTAAACTCATGACAGAAGGTGCCAATGCCAGCCAAATGGGGGTGCATGGAGTTACTCCATATCTCATTACTGCAAGCATAGATATTTATGCGCTTACCCTGAATGACAACACCATCCTTATAATCCCAATCCAAGATGAGCGATGCCATGTGGGGCCAGATTACGGCAGAGTCTTTACGAGCATAGTCGTTCTCGCCACGTCCGGCATAGAGCAGGAACACCTGGTCGACCTCTCCGTCATTATCCCAGTCGTAATCGGCAAAGTTCACCTTATCAGCCACACCCTTACAGGCCTCTTCCACCAGTTCGCCTACATTCTTGTCGAACCATCCTGTAGGCGGTCCCCAGTCTTTATTCTCACCATAGTATTCGTGATTATGTGCTGCAACAACAGGACCTACGACATCAAACGTAAGACGGAACTTACCATAGCTCTGATCATAGAAATAGTCGCTCACGCTGCCGATAGCCTCATTCTCGGAATAGCCTTGTTTGTTGGCGATATCAGACCATGTCTGGAGGGGATTGTCTGTGGCGAAGTGTACATCAGCAAACTCCACGAGAATAATCAGTCCTTTCTTCTCGCCCTCGTAATGGCGGATTTCTTCCTGTGAAGACTGACGGGTCTTTGCGTTTTGAGCCTTATGTCTCTTTGCCAGCATCGCTGTAGCACAGGGCTTGAAATCCTGAGCATAAGAGATGGCTGTCAAAAGGCCGAAGAGGAACAAAAATACGGTTCTTTTCATCGCATAATCTTTTTTGTGGTGCCGTTGCTGTATCTTACGACATATATACCTTTATCCGGCTTATTAATCTTACGTCCCTGAAGGTCGTAATATGCCACAGGGACGGTGTCGGCGTCTGGGGACGATATTCCTGATGCCGCATCGGTGAACTTAAACGTCAAGAGGCCTTCGTGTTCAATGAGCTCAGATATCGTATTTCCGAAAAGCTTAGGTATGGTGCTTGTCACCCCTTCGGCATCGGTATAGGGAAAGACGGTGTTCTTAAGTATGAGGCTACGGCCGTCGGCTCCGTATTGACCAGGTGTGCCGTATAGAGCTTTGAAGTAATTATAGTCGTGTCCGTCGGCATGAAGATACTCATATCTGTGATTTGAAGGGGAGGTATTTACATAATTATATGTCCATGCCGTCTCATCATATTTCACGTAGGTGATAAGCATACCGTGATTGGGCAGCATATTGTCCCATCCCTCCCACTGGCGATTCTCAATGAGATAATACTCCGAGGGATTGGATTCGTTGATAATCTTATATGCCTTGCCGGAACTGTCGAATGAGGGCATGTCGGTGATATCACAAGACTGTTTCAGTTCCTCAGGGCTCTGCCATCCGAGATATTCACGTTCGAAGATGGAGTAGTTTGGCGGGCACCAGCCATCATCGGCATAGTTGCCGCCATCCATAAGGTCCCACTCGTCAACAACAGAGAACTCATCGCCTGACGTTGGATAAAGGTCGGGCAGGCCTAACACATGCGAGAACTCATGGCATATCGTGCCTATTCCGCATGCTGAATTATTGGTCCACAGTTCTGCACTTGCAGAATAAAGTGCGATTTCAACTCCGTCGAGCTTAAGGCCAAAAGAGTCGGTATTCGGCCATATACACCACTTAGCGGGATCTTCTTTCTCGTTGCCTCCATAGCCGGCATATACAATTATCACAGTCTCAGCCTTGCCGTCACCATCCCAGTCATAGTCGGAATAATTGAGGTCGGCATCGGTCTGCATTACGGCATCACTGAACTGACTAAAGCCATAATTAGACATAGTATAATTCTTCTGCTTTGACGTAAGTTTAACGGGGCCCACGACATCGAACTCTACATTGAACTTACCTAACGACTGATCACGGAAATAATCGGCAACACAGCCTGGGCCGTTTCTCTTATTAAAACCTTTCTTATTAAAAACATCCTTATAAAACTGCAAATCATGATCTTCCTTGAAATCGCAGTCAGAAAACGACACCAGGACTACAGGCAGCTTATATTTCTTATCAGGATCCCAGTTCTTATAAGGATTTAATGATGCTTTCCTGATATTAGATGCTCTGGTCTTGAAAGTGAGAACACTTCCATCCGACATACGATGAAATCTCTGCCTGACAGCAAAGGCATTCAGGCAGAGACTCATCAGTAATATGCCGATTATTGAGCGCAAGGCTTCCAAGGTTTCAGGGTCTTGAAGAAGTCGTTGCCCTTGTCATCAACGAGGATGAATGCGGGGAAGTCTTCGACCTCAATCTTCCATACTGCCTCCATGCCGAGCTCAGGATACTCTACGCACTCGATGCTCTTGATTGAGCTCTGAGAGAGAACGGCTGCAACACCACCGATAGTGCCGAGATAGAAGCCACCATGCTTCTTACAAGCCTCAGTCACAACGTCTGAGCGGTTACCCTTGGCAATCATCACCAGCGATGCGCCATTAGCCTGGAACTCGTCAACGTATGGATCCATACGGTTAGCGGTTGTCGGGCCCATAGAGCCGCAAGGATAGCCCTCTGGAGTCTTGGCGGGGCCTGCATAGAGCACTGGGTACTTCTTGAAGTAGTCGGGCATGCCCTCACCGGCATCCAGACGAGCCTTCAGCTTAGCATGAGCAATATCACGTGCCACGATGATGGTACCCTTAAGGTTGACACGGGTGCTGACAGGATACTTAGACAGCTCAGCACGAACGGCATCGATACCCTCGTTGAGGTCGATCTCGATACCCTTGCCACCCTCACCTGGCTTGCGCAACTCCTCAGGGATGAGCTCTGTTGGGTTACTGTCCATCTTCTCCAGCCAGATACCGTCGGCATTGATCTTTGCCTTGATGTTTCTGTCAGCAGAGCAGCTTACACCCATACCGATAGGACAACTTGCGCCATGACGAGGCAAACGGATAACGCGGATATCATGAGCCAGGTACTTACCACCAAACTGAGCTCCCAGACCAATCTTCTGAGCCTCAAGGATGAGTTTCTGCTCCAAGTCAACATCGCGGAAAGCACGACCTGTCTCATCGCCTGTTGTGGGCAGACCATCGTAGAACTTGATAGAAGCAAGCTTAACTGTAAGCAGGTTCTTCTCGGCTGATGTACCACCAATGACGAATGCGATGTGATAAGGAGGACAAGCTGCTGTACCCAAAGACTTCATCTTCTCTACGAGGAACGGAATGAGTGTTCCCTCGTTCTGGATGGTAGCCTTGGTCATCGGGTAGAAGTAGGTCTTGTTGGCAGAGCCACCGCCCTTGGCCACCATCACGAACTTATACTCAGCACCCTCTGTTGCCTCGATGTCAATCTGTGCAGGCAGGTTGCAACGGGTGTTCACCTCGTCGTACATGTTCAGAGGAGCGTTCTGAGAGTAGCGCAGGTTGTCCTGAGTGAAGGTGTTGAACACACCAAGGCTCAGAGCCTCTTCATCCTCGAAACCTGTCCAGATCTGCTGACCCTTCTCACCATGGATGATAGCTGTACCAGTGTCCTGACAGAAAGGCAGGATACCCTTGCAAGCCACCTCAGCATTGCGCAGGAACTGCAGGGCTACATACTTATCATTCTCAGAGGCCTCTGGATCGGTCAGAATCTTGGCCACCTGCTCATTGTGCTCACGACGCAGCATAAACTCCACATCGTGAAATGCCTGCTGTGCCAACAGTGTGAGGGCTTCCTTAGAGACCTTCACAATCTGCTTTCCTTCAAACTCTGACGTTGTTACGCCTTCCTTACTCAACAAGCGGTACTCCGTCTTGTCCTCGCCCACCTGAAACATCGGGGCGTACTTAAATTCTACTGCTTTAGCCATAATAATATTTGTTTAGTATCCAAAAATTTCTTCTGTTGTAAGTCTGCGGATAGGACCGATCTTACCGAGAGACTCCATATCAAGGGCTTTCTCATCGCCAAGGATGATATAGCGACAAGGTTTATCAGCCATATTGGCTTTCTCGAAATTCACGATATCCTGAAGCTTTACCTTTGGGAGATCTTCATAGATCTTCTTGTTGAGGTCGAAGTCAAGACCCAACTCCTTCATGCTGTACCAACGGTAGATAATACTACTCTTGGTGGTTCGTGAACTTGCAAGCTGCTTTGTGAGGGCCTCTTTGGCGATGTTGAAGGCAGTCTCACTTGCAGGCAACTTATTCACAATCTCATTGAAATGAGTGATGGCATCCATCATCTTATCGTTCTGGGTGATGATATGAGTATAGAAATACTCCTTGTCTCCCTTTTTGCCTGGGCGGTTGTACATTGCTCCAGCATTATATGCCAAACCACGTGCCTCACGCATCTCCTGGAACACGATACCATTCATGCCACCTCCGAAATACTCATTGAAGACAGCCATAACAGCAGCTTCGTTGATATTCCAGTCGCGGTTCTCATTATGATACGTACGCATATAAATGTTCTTGGCATCGAATGGAGCAATCCAAACCTCATTCTTAACGGCCTCCTGTCTGACGTAGCGGTTATTCTTTGGCACAGCCTGGAGTTTATTGACTGTCTTATGAGTCTTGTCGACGATAGCAGAAATCTCGCTTACACTCAGAGGTCCGTAGTAGTTTACACTATGCTCATAGTTGCTGAGGTTCTTTATCAGTTCTGTGAACATCTTCGGATCGGCATCCTTCAGCTGCTGTGCAGTCATCACATCGCTGGAGGCATTGCGCTCACCGTAGACGCCATAAGTAAACAGGCGTGAGAAATATCCGCGCTGGTTCTTCTTGGCATCCTCGCGGCTCTTAAGCTCCTTCTTCACCATATCCTCGTATGCACCCTTGTCAACCTTGGCGTTCTTCATCAGATCCTCAAGCAAAGCGAGGGCTGGCTGCATATTCTCACTAAGGCCATAGAGATAAACCTGGATAACATCTGAAGATACGCTGATATAATGGTCGCAAGCCAATTCATAGAACTTCTGCTTTACTTCTGCGGCACTCATCTTATCTGTACCAAGGTAGTCCATATAGTCAGAAGCGATGTCATAACGTTTGTCGGCACTCTTTCCAAACTCATAGCGGAAACTCAGCTCGAAAAGTCCGTTGCTGGTATTCTTAACATAGCATACCGGCAGACCTTTACTAGTCTTTGCGAAGGTGAGATCCTTCTGGAAATCGACGAATTTAGGTTGGATGGGCTCCACCTTTGAGTCCTGGATAGCCTGCACAAAAGCACTCTTCTGATCACGGTTTGCCTGAATAGGAGTTATTGCAGGCTTGTCAATCTTCTTCTGTAGAGAGTCTATGCCCTGTTTCTTATATACTACGACATAGGCATCAGTAAAGAACTTATTCGCAAAGTCTACAATCTCCTGTTTTGTAATCTTAGAGATACGGTCGATCTTGCCTACCTCCTGTTTCCAGTCTACCTCGTCGATGAAGGCATCCACAAACATATCGGCACGTCCTCTGTTGCTCTCCAGGAGCTGATAGTGGCTACGCTTCCTGTTGTTGATGATGCTTGGCAACAGGTTCTCAGGGAACTCACCCTTCTTGAGTTTGCCAATCTCTTCGAGCATCAGGTTCTTCACCTCCTCAAGACTCTGACCCTGTTTCGGGGTACCCATGAGGAAGAATGCTCCGTGATCGTGCAGCAGCTCAGAACCTCCTGAGGCTCTCTGAACCTTCATCGTCTGGTTGAGGTCGAGGTCGAAGAGTCCTGCTCGTCCGTTGCTGAGGATATCCTCCATCAGTTCGAGGGTATCAGCCTGCAACTCGTTGGCTTTCTTTGCGCGCCAGGCCATCCAGAGAGTCTCTGCCTCCTGTCCGATAATTGTAGTGTCCTTAGGAGATGTCAATGGTGGCAGTGGGGCAAACTTAGGCTGAGCTACATCGGCTCCTGGCTTCCAGCCGGAGAAATACTTGTCGATAATGGCGATGGTCTTGTCCATATCCATGTCGCCAGCCATACAGATAGCCACATTATTGGGCACATACCACTTCTTGAAATAATTCTTGATATTTGTGATTGACGGGTTCTTCAGATGGTCCTGAGTACCGATGGTGGTCTGGAGTCCATAGGGGTGGTTGGGCCACAGCATCTTTGAGATGGTGGCAAAGAGCTTGCGCTGGTCAGAAGTCAATCCGATGTTGTACTCCTCGTACACAGCCTCCAGCTCAGTGTGGAAACCACGAATCACCATGTTCTGGAAACGGTCGCTCTGTATCTTTGCCCAGTTTTCTATTTCATTAGAGGGAATATCCTCAGTATAGCATGTCACATCGTTGGAGGTATACGCATTCGTACCCTCTGCACCGATGGCTGCCATCAGCTTGTCATACTCATTGGGGATAAAATACTTTGCTGCCAACTGACTTACGGAGTCAATCTCGTGATAGGCCTGCTTACGCTGCTCTGGATCTGTCATCAGACGATACTTCTCATAGCGCTGCTCGATGTCTGCCAACAGAGGAGCCTCTGCCTCAGGATTGTTAGTACCAAACTGTTTTGTACCCTTAAACATCAGGTGCTCCAGATAGTGAGCCAGACCTGTTGTCTCAGAAGGGTCGTTCTTCGAACCGGTACGTACTGCGATGTAAGTCTGTATACGCGGTTTCTCAGGATTAGCAGAGAGATACACTTTCAGACCGTTGTCGAGGGTATAGATCCTCGTCTTCATCATGTCACCTGGTACAGTCTCATACTTGTAATCTTTAGCCTGTGTGTTCATCCCGAGCATCGCCAGGCCCAAAAACAGTAATAATTTCCTCATATTTTCTTTTTTCATCCAAATTATATTGCATTAGATTGCAAAGATAGTACAAATTTTCCAATATATCGCACAAACATCCCCAAAAAATCTATTTTATTTAATTTTATTTGTATATTTGCAGCAGAAAATTATCAATCTGAAAGAATAAAAAGAATAAGAATGAATACCAAAATACTTTTTTCCTGTATGCTACTGACGATGTCTGCACTGCTATCATTGAATGCACAGACAGTAAAGAACGACACAACAAGCAATACCGTTCGCATAGGATATATAAGTACAGGAATAAGCACTCTGGCAGGAGCCGTAGACCAGGTAACGGAAGAGAGGATGAACAAAGGTCTGGTCACATCATCTCTCGATGCCCTCAGTGGTCAGGCTGCCGGTGTGAAGGTGATGAATGACGGTAACCAGGAGGCGATGGTAAGTGCCGTACGAGTGAGAGGAACCACCTCACTTACCGGTGGCAACGACCCGTTGGTAATCATCGACGGTGTTACCTCCGACCTTGCCACACTATCCAGCATCTACCCTGCCGACATTGAGAGCTTCACCATCCTCAAGGATGCCTCAGAGACAGCACAGTACGGTTCACGAGGTGCTGCGGGTGTCATCGAGGTGGCAACGAAGAAAGGACGCCAGTCGCAGTTCCATATCTCATACGACGGCACTGTAGGCTTCGAGAGTATCTACAAACGTGTTGAGATGCTCAACGCCAGCCAGTTCCGTCAGGCCGCCCAAGACCTGAACCTCCAATATATCGACAAGGGGTACGACACCAACTTCAGCCGAAGCATCGAACGTACGGGATTCGTGCAGAACCACCATGTGGCCTTCGGTGGAGGATCAGGCGAAGCCAACTACCGGGCATCAATAGGTATGATGGAGCACCAGACTGTCATCAAGACAAACAGCCTACGCACCTATATCGCCAAGCTCGACATCTCGCAGAAGGCCTTCGACAATCGTCTTACAGTGGACCTCGGCATCTTCGGTTCCCTGCAAAATAACAACTATATTCCCTTCCGTCAGAAACTCCTTTTCTCTGCCCAGACCTTCAACCCCACCTTCCATGATGGAGCCAATAATGACGGTAGCTATGACCAGGTGACAGAAGCCCTGTGGATAAACAATCCCAACTCACTGCTCACGATGTCACAGGAGGAGGACAACGGCCATTTCAATGCCCATCTCACAGCCACCGTCATCCTGATGAAAGACCTGAAGTTGCGCGCCTTCGGATCATATTCCTATAACTCCGTTAACAACTCCCACTACTACCCCACTATCGTGTGGAGTCATGGTGAGGCATATCGCGGCAACGAGAAGAACAACGAGATGATGGGCAACATCTCACTCGACTATAGCCTGAATACCAACAACTCAACACTCAACCTGATGCTCCTTGCAGAAGCCAGTCAACAGAGAACAACAGGATTCTATACCACTGCCACCAATTTCTCTACCGATGCCTTCGGTTTCAACAAGCTATCGGCAGGTGCAGCGTTGCTTTGGGAGGGCACCGACTCGTACTTCAATGAATCCCGCATGGAGTCGTTTCTGCTCCGTGCCCAATATACCCTGCTCGACCGCTACACACTGACAGTAAATGCCCGTGCCGACGCATCGTCGAAGTTCGGAAAGAACCACCGCTGGGGTTTCTTCCCCTCCGTCAGTGGAGCTTGGCAGATACTGAAGAAAGGAGAGACATCCGCTCTCTTCCCCTTCCTCACCTCAGCAAAGATGCGCGTGGGATTGGGTCTCTCGGGTAACCTCGGAGGCATCAGTTCCTATAACTCCATGCAGCTGGTACAACCTAACGGTGTAGTACCCATGAACGGTACTACCGTCACCACCCTCGGTATCATGCGTAACGCCAATCCCGACCTGAAATGGGAAGTGAAACGCAGCTTCAACATCGGTTTCGACCTCACTTTCTGGAACGGACGAATAGCCTTCAGTCTGGACCATTACCAGTCGAAGACAACAGACATGCTCTACGTCTACGATGTCCCCGTGCCACCATTCACCTATGACAAGCTCCTTGCCAACCTCGGCTCGATGAGAAACAGCGGTATGGAGATAGGCTTCGGCATCACACCCCTACGTAGCAAGGATTTGGAGCTTACCATCAACATGAACTGGTCGTTTGAACGTAACAAACTTCTCTCGCTCGACGGTGACTATAACGGACAGTATCTCTCGGCTCCCAGCATGAAGGGTATCTCCGCCCTTTGGGGACCTGGATTCCATGGTGCCAGCGATGTGGTGATGCAGATTGTGGGTGAGACGCTGGGAGTGTTCTACCTACACCACTGCAAAGGCATCGCTACAGATACTGACGGTTCGAAATACTATGATGTCACCGACGAGAAATATATCTGCGGACAGGCCACCCCGAAAGCGATGATGGGTTCGAACATCGCCCTGCGCTATCGCCATTGGGATGTAACTGTCCAGATGAACGGTGCCTTCGGACATAAGATATACAATGGCACAGCACTCACATATAACAATATGCTCTCTCTGCCAAACTACAATGTCATGCAGGGTGCTCCTGAGAAGAATATACAGGATCAGACCATCAGCGACTATTACCTTGAGAACGGCGACTACCTTAACATCGACTATGTCACCATAGGCTGGACGGTACCCGTTCGCTCCAAGTACGTACAGAACCTACGTGTCTCTGCATCTGTCAACAACCTCGCCACCATCACCGGCTATAGCGGACTTACGCCAATGATCAACTCCAGCGTCATCAACAGCTCGCTCGGCATCGACGATAAGAACACACTGCCGGTATATCGCAGTTACACCATCGGACTCAGTGTACAGTTCTAACCCATATATTTTATTTCCTAATTAATATAATATTTTTCCATGTCACGTCTATCATTCATCATTTGTCATTTATCACTTATCCCGTTGCTCATCTCCTGCTCTTTAGAGGAGAACCCGCGCGACCAGATAGAAGAGGAGATAGCCCACACGTCAGTCAGCGCACTCTTCCAGCATACCGTTGCCACATTATATAATTACATAGGCGGTTATAAGGACGGACAGGGACTGCAAGGCACCTGCAGGGGAATCTACGACCTCCAGACCTTCGGCTCTGACGAAGCCATGCTGCCCACACGCGGTGCAGACTGGTACGATGGCGGTATATGGCAACACATGTACCGGCACTCATGGGGACCAGGTCACGAGATACCGAAGAACGCATGGCTCTACCTATATAAGGTCATCACCCTCTGCAACCACTCCCTGGAAGAGCTCGACGAACATAAGGACATACTCGGTGAGCAGCCTCTGGCAATATATAAATCAGAGGTACGGGCACTGAGAGCCATCTTCTACTGGTATCTGCTGGACCTCTTCGGAAACGTGCCCATTATCACCACCACCGAAGCCTCGATGAAAGATGTGAGACAGGCAAGCCGCAAGGAGGTATTCGATTTCGTGGAGTCAGAGCTCCGTCAGGCCTGCGCATTCCTGCCCATGGAAAAGAGCAACAGGAAAGGCGACTATTACGGACGTGTCACTCTGCCAGTGGCTTACTTCGCCCTTGCCAAGCTGATGCTCAATGCAGAGATATATTCAGGTACCCCGCGATGGGAAGACTGCATAGAGTTCTGCGACAGGCTTGAGATTCTCGAATATGAACTTGAAGACGACTACTCTGCCAACTTCACCGTACATAACGAGACATCGAAAGAAAACATCTGGACGATACCCATGGACCAGCGCCTTTACCTTAACCAGCAGCAGAACCTATACCGCTCCTACCACTATCGTCATGCCGCTGCCTATGGCTTTACAGGCGAGAACGGCTCCTGTGCCACAAAACGGGCAATGGAGATCTTCGGCTACGGGACAGACCATGAGGACAACCGTCTGGACAAGAACTACTGGACAGGTGAGGTTTACAATACTTTCGGGAATCTGGTTACCGACAGAACAGGCTCTCCACTCGTCTACCACCCTATGGAGGTGGATATGGACATCAGCGGCAGTCCGTATGTAGAGACAGCCGGAGCCCGCATGAAGAAATACGAGGTAGACCTTAACGCCATAAAAGACGGAAAACTGATGGAGAACGACATCGTGCTCTTCCGCTATGCCGACGTGCTGCTCATGCGTGCCGAGTCGAAATTCCGATTAGGTCAGGACGGACAGGACGACTATGATGCCGTGCGCCTACGTGTTTCAATGCCAACTAAGCCCATATCACTACAGAACCTCCTCGACGAACGTCTGCTTGAGCTCTGTTGGGAGGGATGGCGACGCCAGGACCTCATCCGCTTCCATAAGTATGAGAGTCTCTTTATGGGGGATGAGTTCGATGAAAAAGTAGATGAGAGCGATGGTCACACCACCCTCTACCCTATCCCAGCTGATGCGATAGCCCTCAACCTAAATCTCAAGCAGAACCCGGGATACTAAAAAACAGGAACGTTAATTCTCGTAGTCAATCTCGTGGTCGAGTTTGGAGAGGAAGTCCTCGTAGACCTCCGGTTCAACATCGCCCATCTGATACTCTTTCTCTGCATCCTTGCGTATCTCAGCAATCCAGGCACGACGGGCCTTGATATAATCCTCATGGATACGCCCAGCTTCGGACTCAGTGAGTTCCTCAAGACCATAGTAGTCGAGAATCATCTGATATGACCAAGACCAACGGTAGTCGCTGTAGTTATTGTTGATCTCCTCAAAACGATCGAGCACCTGTTGGATATTATCGATGTCACCGCTCTTGATGTCTCGTACGATACGTAGTTCCTCACTCTCAGGCAAGAGCAGTCCGCTAAGGTCAGTCCAGCGACCCTTGCCTACTACACTCTTAGGACGTCCGAAGAAGCCTTCCTTCTGAGCACGTTTCAGTACGGCACCCATATAGATGCGCAGGGCGATATCGTAATACTTCAGGCCCTTGCGCAACGAAGAGGCATTGATGACATATTCGTGGAAATTGTATGTAGAGACGTTATCTCCAGAGGCCTCTCGCAAAGCCTTCAGGACCTTGATACCCTCCATGATCTCACCAACGGTGAAGGGTGAGAGCCAGTCGAAGTTGATGATACTCTTACGAGACTGTTTGCTGCGCTTATCACGCTTCGGCCATTTCTTGATATCACGATAGAGTCCCACGGTGGTGATGTTTCGTCCAGGAACAAGATAACACTCCTCACCGTATGCCATCAGATAAGAAAACGGCAGGTTACGGGTGTCTGGATGGTGCATCAGCTTGCCAAAGCAGACAGAGAAAGCACCTATCGTGGCAGGCATCAGCACATAAGAGCCTGAGGCGGTCTTTGTGCCACGCTCGAGGGTGCCGTAATGCAATGGGCCCATCTTATAGGCATGGTTGGAGAAGTTGGTGTTAGAGCCTGCATTATAAAACGAGAACTCGCCACCGATAAGCAGAGAACTCTTATGGTGAGAGGCGCAGAACGGTCCGCAGAAGGCGGCACAGGCCTCACCATTTGCCATGAAGGAATTGGCGAAGAACAGGCTGGCCTCAGCAGTGAAGCCATTGGTAATCTGACAAGCCTCACCCACAAAACAGTCCTGCATCTTCACGGAGTTGTTGATGGAGCAGCCATCGCAGATGATAGAGTTCTCGCAGATGACGCCAGTGCCAATGAATACAGGGGCATCCATCGATGACATCACAGTACATTCTGACAGACGAGCAGCACCGCTGATCTCACAATAGCCCTTAATAACGGTATTGGTGATGTCCTTGGCATTGATAATCTTCACGTTGTTGCCGATATATCCGCGATCAGGACGAGTAACACGCAGCTCATCCTCAATCATCTGCTGGATGGTCTTCTTTAACTGCTTGTCACGATCATGCTTCACCATAAACGCAGCCAACTGACTATTCAACTCACGGAAGATGGTGACATTACCATCGCCCATCTCGTTGAGTACGGAGATGACAGAACCTTCGCCGTATGTAGCGTCATCGGTAGTCTCGAGGGTACATATATTTGATATGTAACAATCATTGCCGATAGTGTAGTTATTGATGTAGTTGCCGACCTTCTCTATAAGACAGTCATTGCCCACGGAGACATTACGTAGTGTGCTGTCGTTAATGCCGGAATGCTTGAAGAAGCCCTTGGTTACCTCTACCTGTTTATTAAACTCTCCCAGGCGGATATCTCCGTAGAACATCACACGGTGGAAGTTATACGGCTTAAAACCTTCTGCCACCATCACTCGCTGCCAGTCTTCTGCCCAACATACATTATGCTCAAGGACCTCAACCTCTTCCTGTGTCAAGTTTCTGTAATCACTCATAGTCTTGATATAAAAAGTCGTTATATGGATATTTCTGTACGTGGAGCTCTCTTACACGTTTGTAGAGATGCTCACGCAACTCATCAATGTTTTCTTTCTGTTTCGCAGAGATAAAGAGACACTCCAGGTAATGGCCGGCTTCTGCAGAACGGGCCATCCACGTGCGTTTCAACTCGTCGAGAGTGATATTCTCCTTTGTCTCAGGGGTGAGGTCGTCCTCCTCCTTAGGCACCCAGGTATAGGCGTCGATCTTATTAAAGACGATAACAGAAGGAGTGTCGGCACAACCCAGATCCTTGAGAGTGTTCTCCACAACGCGGATCTGTTCCTCGAAGTCAGGATGGGAGATGTCCACCACATGTACCAGGAGGTCTGCCTCGCGCACCTCATCAAGGGTACTCTTGAAACTCTCCACAAGGTCCGAAGGCAACTTACGGATAAAGCCTACGGTATCAGCCAGAAGAAACGGCAGATTGTCGATGGTCATCTTGCGGACTGTGGTATCGAGGGTGGCGAAGAGTTTATTCTCTGCAAAGACCTCACTCTTGGCAAGCAGATTCATCATCGTGCTCTTTCCAACGTTGGTATATCCCACGAGGGCCACACGGATAAGACGGCCACGATTCTTACGCTGGGTGGTCTTCTGTTTGTCGATCTCCGAGAGGCGCTGTTTCAGCAAAGTGATACGCTGAAGGATGATACGACGGTCCATCTCGAGCTGTGTCTCACCAGGACCGCGAAGACCTACGGAGCCTTTTCCGCCACCAGAGCCGGAACCGCCACCCTGTCTTTCCAGGTGAGTCCACAGGCGCTGAAGTCTTGGTAACATATAACGATGCTGAGCCAGTTCCACCTGAGCCTTGGCTTCTGCTGTCTGTGCTCGCATGGCGAAGATATCGAGGATGAGAGAGGTTCGATCAAGGATCTTTACCTGAAGTTCCTTCTCGATATTACGCATCTGCTTGGCAGAGAGCTCATCATCGAAGATCACCATTCCCACAGGCTGAGGAGCGTTGGAATCATCAAGCAGTCCCTCAGCAAACAGCGATGCATCCTGGGCGTCAACCCACTCATCGTATGCATCTTGGCATTGTTTTATGTAAGCCTTGATCTCAAGGAGCTTACCCGAACCCACGTATGTTGTCTGACTCGGACCTCCCACCTTCTGAGTGAAACGCTTGACAGTGACAGCACCCGCAGTATCAGCAAGAAACTCCAGTTCGTCGAGATATTCTTTTGTCTTGGCCTCATCCTGATCCTTCGTTATCAGACCCACAAGGACTGCAGTCTCAGCCTTGGCCTCGGAAATTACAAATTCTTTCATATTGGGTGCAAAGATAAGAAAAAAGATACAGATTACACAGATTGTGACAGATATTTTGAAAAAAAACACTAAAAAAAATATAAAATCAACGCTATCCGTGCATAAGGAAAAAGAATTATATGTATTTTTGCAATCAAATTAAAACCAACTAAAATAAAACAAATTATGAGAGTTATTATTCAGTCAGACTATCAGAAGATGTCTCAGTGGGCAGCTAACCACGTTATCGAGCGTATCAATGCTTTTAATCCTACGCCAGATCACAAGTTCGTATTGGGTCTGCCTACAGGTTCCTCACCCGTTGGCATGTACAATGCCCTTGTAGAGGCTAACCGTGCAGGTAAGGTATCATTCAAGAATGTGATCACCTTCAACATGGACGAGTATGTAGGTCTGCCAGAGATCCATCCTGAGAGCTACCATGCATTTATGGCACGTAACCTTTTCGATCATGTCGACTGCCCTAAGGAGAACATACATATCCTCAATGGTAATGCCACTGACCTCGCAGCTGAGTGCAAGCACTATGAGGAGATGATTCTAGAGGCTGGTGGTATCGACCTCTTCATCGGAGGTATCGGCCCTGATGGCCATATCGCATTCAACGAGCCAGGCAGTTCTCTGCGTAGCCGTACTCGAATGAAGACTCTGACAACAGACACACGTATTGCCAACAGCCGTTTCTTCGGAGGTAACCCCGAGAGTGTTCCTGCACACGCACTGACAGTAGGTGTTGGTACCGTTATGGATGCCCGTGAGGTGATGATTCTCGTAAATGGCCATGGTAAGGCTCGCGCTATGCAGGCTGCCATCGAGGGTAGCGTTAACCACATGTGGACTATCTCCGCACTCCAGATGCACGAGCATGGTATCATCGTTTGCGATGAGGATGCTGCCGACGAACTGAAGGTTAGCACTTATAAGTATTTCAAGGATATTGAGAGCGATCAGCTCCTTTAAATAAAAAATAAGAAAAAAAATATTCAGAGGAGGCGGGGTTCCTGTCTCCTTTTTTTAATTTCAGAATATATGAATAGGACGATTAACTTAGTAGTTTTTTTATTAGTAGCATGTTTCTGCAAGGCTGGAGATGTTGTGGTAACATCACCTGATGGGAAAATGCAGGTAAAAGTGAGTGATGCAGGAGGCAGATTGTATTATTCTGTGACCTACGACGGACAGGATATGCTCCTGCCATCAGCACTGGGACTGAAGACCAGCATGGGTGACCTGACAAGAGACCTCTCGATAACAGCATCGAAGAAAGAAGTTGTAAACGAACAGTACACCATGCGAGGCACCAAGGCCTCAAAAGGCAACTACAACGCCAACGCACTTATCTTAAACATCAAGAACAAAGACGGCGTAAAGTTCGATATCCGTTTTCAGGTGAGCAACAACGACATCGCCTTCCGTTATGAGATGTCCAGACAGAAATGGCAGAAGAAGGAGATGAAACGTGTAAGGATTCTCTCCGAGGCAAGCAGTTTCAATTTCTCAGAGGGAACGACTACGTTCATTTCACCACAGATAGGTCCTGAGAGCGGATGGGAACAGACAAAACCCAGTTACGAGGAAGGCTATAGCGCCGACGGAGCGATGGACAAGCCCTCGCAGTTCGGACACGGATATATCTTCCCAGCCCTCTTCCATCTGCCTAACGGATGGGCTCTCGTCAGTGAGACAGGCGTAAGCTCAGCATATTGCGGAAGTCATCTCTCTGACTATCAGGCAGGCATGGGATATACTGTTGCCTATCCCGACAGAGGCGAGAACAACGGCTACGGCACTGACTTTGCAGCTATCCCACTGCCAGGAGAGACACCTTGGCGCACTATCACCTTGGGAACTTCGCTGAAACCTATCGTTGAGACAACTATCAGCTATGATGTAGTAAAACCCCTCTATGAACCATCGACAGACTATAAGCCAGGACGATACACCTGGAGTTGGTTGCTCTGGCAGGATAACTCTGTGAACTATGATGATCAGGTAAAGTTCATAGACCTTGCATCGACGATGGGATTCGAGTACTGTCTCGTAGACAACTGGTGGGACACTCAGATAGGACGCGAGCGTATGGTGGAGTTGTCGAGATATGCGCAGTCGAAGGGTGTACACCTTTTATTATGGTATAACAGTAATGGTTTCTGGAACGATGCCCCACAGACCCCACGTAACTGCATGAACACATCCATCGCACGCGAGAAGGAGATGAAATGGCTCCAGAGCATCGGAGTAAAGGGTATCAAGGTCGATTTCTTCGGAGGCGACAAACAGGAGACGATGCGTCTGTATGAGGATATTCTCTCGGATGCAAACCGTTATGGTCTGCAGGTGGTGTTCCACGGATGTACCATCCCTCGTGGTTGGGAGAGGATGTATCCTAACTATGTGGCCTCAGAGGCTGTGCTGGCATCAGAGAACCTGTTCTTTGGTGAGGGAGCGACAATCCGTGAAGGCTTCGATCTCACACTCCATCCCTTCTGCCGTAATGCCACAGCCTCAATGGACTGGGGAGGAATCATCATGAACAAATGGATGTCGAGAGACAATAAGAGTCGCCATACCCGTAAGACTACAGATATCTTCGAGATGGCATCAGGAATCATCATGCAGACATCAGTGCAGTGTGTAGCAATGCAGCCTAACAACCTCGATGAACTGCCACAATTCGAGATTGACTTCCTTCGCGGATTACCAACCACTTGGGAAGAGACACGTTTTATCGACGGATATCCTGGGAAATACGTAGTCCTAGCCCGCAAGGCTACTGACGGCAAATGGTATATCGCAGGCCTCAACGCGCAGAAGGAACCACTTACGCTGACACTCGATCTCTCGGAGTATTCGCTTTCTGACATTTATATCGACAACAAGAAGTTAGAGCCAACACTCACCAAACTCAAGAAAGACAAGAAAGGCAAGACAAAGATTACTATTCAGCCAAATGGTGGAATGATCATCAAATAAAAAGTCCCCGCGGTTGCGGGGATTTTTATTATCAATACACGAAGATCTTATAATCTTTGATGCTTCCAGGAGCACCCTCTTCGGCACGGGGGAGGTATTCGAATCCTGAGAGTTCCTGAACAGAACCAAGATCGATAACCATCAGGTGAGGCAGGGTTGTACGCTTGACGGTACGCCAGTAGGTAGACTCCTGGAGATCAAAGGCTTTGTCAGCGAGATTATTACCACGAACAGTCTCTTCGCTGTCAGCATACTTCACCGTCCAAGACTCACGACTTATACGTCTACTATCCTTGCCGAGAGCATATACCTCTGCAACACATACTACGTCCTTACCATCATGGGTAGACAGAGCCTGGAAGGCGATATACCGGCCCTTGGCAGGAGTAGAGAAGCGAACCGTCTGCCAACCATTGCCTGAAGATAAACTTCCCTCAGCCACAGGAGTAGCGGAATTAAGATCAGGTTTGTCGCCAGGATTATTATGGGTGACACTCTTAGCCAGATTAAGCTGGTCTAACTCGGGTTTATCCTGTGCCCAGAGAGTTGTGCTCTTAGGTCCGACGACATCAAGTACCACCACCTCGTTAAGTCCACGCTTAAGCCAACATCCAGGGACATATAGAGTCTGCTGAGGACCTATGTTCCAGAATCGGCCAATAGGATACCCGTTGACATACACCTGCCCCTTTCCGAAGTTAGAGAGATTCAGGAAAGTGTCACCTAGTTTTCCCAATCTGAAGTAGCCACGATAGTAGCCACGTTTGTCAGCTGCAGGTTTAGCTGCAGATGTCTGTGCAGAGGCAAGGGCCTTGGCTGCTGTGGAATAATCATCGGGAATGGTGAGGATAGTCCAACGCTTAAGGTTCCATGTTACATCATTGCCATCGATATCTGCCGTGATTGTCACACTCTCTGTGATACCCTTATAATCCTTGATGGCACGTCCGAAATTGATACGGCCCATGGCCTCGATAAGGACCTTCAGTTCCTGACCTTTCTTAACAGGAGGAAGCATGAGGTTCTTCTCGTTTTTCACACGATCGATGGTTCCGATATACTTATCATCAATAAACACCTGTGCATAGTCGTGCCCATCGTTTAGTGTGAGCACTGATGATACGGCAATCTCTGGCAGTGTGGTGACATATACCATCGAACCCCAACCCATGTCCATCTCTTCCATAGTGAGCAGAGGAGAATCCATAACGACACTGTCGGTACCAAGAATGATAGGAGCAAACTCCTTTGCCTCAAACTCTGGTATGCTGATAAGATTAGCAGGAGACTTTACCTCTTTTGGCAGAGGTTTGTCGCTGTATTTTTGAAGGACCTTACGCAACTTGAAATATTTCTCCGTAGCCCAACCATACTCGTTGATTGGCGCATCGTAATCGTAGCTGGTGACATCAGGAGCGAAACCAGGAGAGTTAGCACCTGCCCAGTGTCCGAAACTCGTTCCTCCGTGAGTCATGTAAAGAGAGAAACTGATGCCTTTAGACAACATCTCGTCGATGCCGCTTACCATATCATCAGCAGGACGGGTCTCATGGCGTGCTCCCCACTTGTCGAACCATCCGCTCCAGAACTCAGAACACATCATAGGAGCATCAGGGCGCAACTCCTTAAGACGTGCAAACTGCTGGTCGATATTTGCACCTGTACCGAAGTTCATGGTCCATACGAGATCGTCGAGGCCGTTCTTCTCAAAGTTACTTGACCAGTCGCACTGGAAGAGTGCCATCTTATCCCCGTAGATACCACGCAGACAATCACGGATCTCAGAGATATATGCCTTATCCTCGCCATAGGAACCGTATTCATTCTCAACCTGAACCATGATGATAGGCCCGCCATTCTGAATGGTTAACGGAGCCAGTTGTTCTCCTACCTTTTCCTCGAAGATCTTCACACGCTCCATGAAATATGGGTCCTGTTCACGAAGACGGATATCTTTCTTCTTCAAGAGCCACCAAGGCAGGCCACCCATCTCCCACTCTGCACAGACATACGGACCTGGACGTACGATGACGTACATGCCATTCTTCTTGGCAAGACGACAGAACTCTGCCACATCGTTGTTGCCAGAGAAGTCAAACTGTCCCTCGTGCTGTTCATGGATGTTCCAAAACACATAGATACAGATAGTATTCATTCCCAAGGCCTTGCAGGAACGGATACGATGTTCCCAATAAGGACGGGGGATACGGGGGTAATGCACTTCTGCAGCCTTGACGATAAAAGGTTCACCATTCAGAAGGAACGTACCTTTGCCAACAGTAAAATCGCCAGCATAAGCAGATAAGGAGAAAAGTGTCGTCATCATGACGAACATCGTTAGTAATCTCTTCATATCGTTAGTCAATATTTATAATTTAGATGCAAAAATAAGAAAAAAAACAAAAAAGAAAGAAGGTAAAAGGGCAAATTGGCTCAGATTTAAGAATTATTGTGTATATTTGCAGCAGAATAACATAACTGACTTTATTATAAGAATGAAAAAGATTGCATTGCTGATGCTGGCAATAGCCAGTTGCGTGAGTATGATGGCAGAGGACGGAAGTCGTCTGTGGTTGAGATATGACAAGGTGCATAAGGCACAGGTAAACGGTCCCGAGTGTATCGCTGCAGAGGAACTCCGTAATTACTATCCTGGTGATAAGGCCACATTGGTACTTGATCAGTCAATCAGAAATGATGAGGGATATGTCATCGACGGCAGCACCATCAAGGCAAAGACAGAACGAGGGCTAATGTATGGAGCTTACGCTCTTTTGAGGGGTGAGCAGGGAGCCTCTGAGCCATTCTTCAAGATAAGGGTGCTTAATCACTGGGATAACCTCGACGGAAGCATCGAGAGAGGATATGCAGGAAGAAGCATCTTCTGGGATCTCGACGGGAATAATCCTAAGGCCATCGACCCTGCGCTCATCAAGGAATATGCGAGGGCAAATGCGAGCATCGGCATAAATGGTACAGTGCTGAACAACGTCAATGCATCACCAAAGATGCTTTCCGCACCATATATCAAAAAGGTTAAGGAGATAGCTGCGATACTGAGACCTTACGGAATAAAGGTGTATCTCTCTGTTAACTTCGCATCGCCTATGGCACTTGGCAAACTCAAGACCGCTGACCCTCTGAATTCCAAGGTAAAGGCATGGTGGAAGGCAAAGGCGAAAGAGATATACAAGGAGATACCCGACTTCGGAGGTTTTCTCGTTAAGGCCAATTCCGAGGGACAACCCGGCCCTGGTGACTACAAGCGCACCCACGCTCAGGGAGCTAATATGTTGGCGGAAGCTGTAAAGCCCTACGGAGGAATCATCATGTGGCGCAGTTTCGTATATGGTGCCAACCATAAAGGAGAAGACAGAGTAAAACAGGCTGTATCAGAGTTTAAGAATGACGACGGTAAGTTTCTGGATAATGTTATTCTCCAATCCAAGAACGGTCCTCTGGATTTCCAGCCACGTGAGCCATATGCTCCTATCTTCGACAATATGAGAAAGACTCCCCAGATGGTTGAACTGCAGATCACTCAGGAGTATCTGGGTCACTCACGCCATCTGGTTTATCTCGCTCCTATGTGGAGGGAGTTCTTTGGATTGGTAAGTCCTAAGAGACTGGTGGGTGTTGCAGGTGTAGCGAATATCGGATTAGACAAGAACTGGTGTGGACACCATTTCGCACAGGCTAACTGGTATGCATTCGGACGTCTTGCGTGGAACCCCTACCTTAAGAGTGAGGAGATAGCCGATGAATGGCTGAAGCAGACATTCAGAAATGATAAAGGAGAAATGATAAATGATAAACTTCTGTCGATGATGCTTCGCTCCCGTGAGGCATGTGTCGACTATATGATGCCATTAGGCCTACACCACATCTTCGCTTTCGACCATCACTATGGTCCTGAACCAGACGGATTCATTGCCAGCTATCCTCTGGAGTGGTGCCCTGTATACTATCACAAGGCAGACAAGGAAGGAGTGGGATTCAATCGTAGCCATACCGGCACAGATGCCACATCGCAATACAACGAGCCTTACTGTTCGCTATACGATGACATCAACACCTGTCCTGAGAGATATCTCCTGTGGTTCCATCATGTACCCTGGACATATCGTCTGAAGAGCGGCAATACCCTCTGGGAAGAGATTCAGGCACGTTATGACAGAGGTGTCAAAGAGGTAGAGGACTTCTATGCTATCTGGCAGGAGGCAAAACCAAATATCGACGAACAGAGATGGAAGGAAGTTGATGAGCGTATGCAACACCAGCTGGAGAATGCCAAGGAGTGGAGAAAAGTTTGCATAGACTATTTCAGGACATTCGCAGAATGAAGGTTGTGGTTTCTAATGAGATAGAGAGTGTATGTCCCTCTTTCGTAGGGGCGGCAGTAGAGGCACAGGTGGTAAACTCTGAGTTCTGCCAACCCCTTTGGGATGAGATTCATACTCTCGAAGAGAAGTTCCGTAAAGACCTGACCACAGATTCTTTGAAAGAATTGCCTAGTATAGCCGCTACACGTAGTGTCTATAAGGCTTGTGGCAAAGACCCCTCACGTTATCGTCCTGCCAGTGAACAGCTGATACGACGGATGCTTCAAGGTAAGGAGCTATATCAGATAGACACCCTCGTAGACCTCGTGAACCTCGCTTCTATCGCTTATGGATACAGCATTGGAGGTTTCGATGCCGATAAGTTCGTAGGGGATACTCTTACATTGGGTGTGGGACGTGAGGGAGAACCATACGAAGGAATAGGAAGAGGCATCATAAATATCGCAGGCCTGCCCGTATACCGCGATGCAGAGGGAGGTGTAGGAACTCCGACAAGTGATCATGAACGGACGAAGATGACCCTTGCCACAACACATCTCGTAGTACTCATCAATGGCTATGACGGTAATAAAGAGAGGGTACTCGCCAACGCACATTTCATTCAGGAGCTTCTAAGGAAATACTGTCAGAGTGATGGTGGTACTGTCACATTATATACTTAAACAATGAACATATCAGAACTGGAAAATAAACGAATAGCCATACTTTTGTCTGGAGGTGTAGACAGTAGTGTTGTGGTGTACGAGTTTGCACGACTCGGGCTCCATCCAGACTGTTTCTATATAAAGATAGGTCCAGAGGAAGAAGAGGAATGGGACTGTTCTTCTGAGGAGGATCTTGAAATGGCTACTGCTGTAGCGCATAAGTATGGTTGCAAGCTTGAGGTGATAGACTGTCATAAGGAATATTGGGATCAGGTTACGAAATACACGATGGACAAGGTACGTGCAGGAATGACTCCGAATCCCGACGTGATGTGTAACCGTCTGATAAAGTTTGGAGCCTTCAATGAGAAAAGAGGTCACGAATATGATCTCATCGCTACTGGTCACTATGCACAGACAGAGATTGATGAGAACGGACAGAAATGGCTCTGTACGAGTCCTGACCCTGTGAAAGACCAGACTGACTTCCTAGCACAGATCTATGATTGGCAACTTAAGAAAGCCCTTTTCCCCATAGGCCACTACATGAAGGATGAGGTTCGTGAGATAGCAGATCGCGAACATCTGGTGAATGCCAGACGAAAGGATTCACAGGGAATCTGTTTCTTGGGTAAGATAAACTACAATGACTATATCCGTCGTTATCTGGGAGAACAGCCAGGCGACGTTATAGAACTGGAGACAGGAAAACATATCGGAGAACATAAAGGTCTGTGGTTTCACACCATCGGACAACGAAAGGGTATGGGTTTCAGCGGTGGTCCTTGGTTTGTGGTAAAGAAGGATGTGGAGAAGAATATCCTCTACGTATCTCACGGCTATGACCCAGAAACAGCATACAAACAAGACTTCAAGGTTCACGATTTCCATCACCTCACAGGGGGACAGGCACCTTGTGAGGTCACATTCAAGATAAGACATACACCGGAGTATCTGCCCGCGAGACTGGAGTGGACGGATGAGAAAGAGTTTATCGTGCATGCCAAGAACAAGATACATGGTGTGGCACCAGGACAGTTCTGTGTGATCTACGATGAGAATCACCACAGATGTCTGGGTTCTGGAGAGATAACAATATGATAAAATATAAAAACTACTAAGGAAATGAAGAAAAGACTACTTGCTATTTTACTATTTGCGACCACGATTGTTTCAGCACAGGTAAGACAGGACATTTCACTATCTGAAGGATGGAAGTTTTCTCAGGACAAGAAATCCTGGAGGAATGTGATCATCCCTCACGACTGGGCTATCGCTGGTCCCTTTGACAAGAAATGGGATCTCCAGAAAGTAGCCATCGAACAGAATGGTGAGACAGAAGCCACAGAGAAGAGTGGACGTTCTGGAGCTCTGCCTTGGATAGGCGAAGGTCATTACAAAAGGACACTTAACATCCCTGAAGGTTTTGAACGCGCAGAACTGGTGTTTGATGGTGCGATGGCAGAACCTACCGTCAGCCTCAACGGAAAGAAGGCAGGCTACTGGGCATATGGTTATAATGCCTTCCGCGTGGATATCACGGATTTCGTGAAAGCAGGCGACAATCTCCTTGAGGTAGACCTTAAGAATGTCGAGGAGAGCAGCCGCTGGTATCCTGGTGCAGGTCTATATCGCCCCGTGAAACTTATACTGACGAAAAAGACGTACATCGATGACTGGAGCATCATTGTCCGCACGGTAGAAATAAAGGACAACACAGCTATCGTAGAGGCAGAGGTCAAGGTCGTTAATCCAGTCAAAGGAACTGCAACGCTGATGCTTACAGCACCCGACGGAGAGAAATTCTCCATCGGAGATACTCGCATAGAGGACGACGGAAAGATCTACGGGAGGTTTACCATCAAGAATCCACAGCTATGGTCACCTGAAACACCTAATCTATATACTTTCCAGGCAAAAGTATTCACTGATAACGAAACATTGGATACAAAGGAGATAAAGACAGGTATCCGTACCGTACAGGTATCCCGTGAAGGTGGTTTCCAACTCAATGGCAAGACGCGAAAGATAAAGGGCGTATGCCTGCATCATGACCTCGGTCCTCTTGGAGCAGCCATCAACAAAGCAGCTCTTATCCGTCAGATTAAGACGATGAAGGATATGGGATGTGACGCTATCCGTACGTCGCATAACATGCCAAGTCAGATGCAGATGGATATCTGCGACTCATTAGGTATGATGGTGATGGCAGAGAGTTTCGACATGTGGATCTATCCTAAGTGCAAGAATGGCTATGCACGATTCTTCAGGGAGTGGGCAGAGAAAGATCTCGCCAATCTTATAGTGGCAAACCGCAACCACCCCAGTATCGTGATGTGGAGCATCGGTAATGAGATTCCAGAACAGGGCAGCGCAGAAGGCAGACAGATTTCCATACGTCTGCAGGGACTTTGTCATGCTCTTGACCCCACCCGTCCTGTCACCCAAGGACTCGACCATGCAGAGGCATCAATAGAGAGTGGTGTTGCCAAAGCTATGGACGTGCCGGGATTCAATTACCGAGTACACAAATATGGAAATAGCATCAAGCAACTGCATCAGGGATTCCTTCTTGGTTCAGAGACTGCCTCAACAGTAAGTTCCAGAGGTGTATATAAGTTCCCCGTTGAGGTTACTGACAATTCCCAATATGCTTCATGGGCACCGACCTATGACCCCAAAGCCATCCTTAATGCCGACGGACAGTGTTCGAGCTATGATGTTGAGTATTGTTCGTGGAGTAATCTTCCCGATGACGACTGGGTATGGCAGGATGACAAGGACTGGGTAATCGGTGAGTTCGTTTGGACAGGTTATGACTATCTCGGCGAACCCACACCTTACGACGAGTACTGGCCAGCGCGCAGTAGTTACTTCGGTATATGTGACCTGGCAGGACTGCCTAAGGACCGATATTACCTCTATCGTTCAAGATGGAACAAGGACGAGCACACCATCCATCTCCTCCCCCACTGGTCCTGGGGCAAGGAGCGTAAGGGGAAAATCACCCCAGTATACTGCTACACCGACTATCCTACAGCCGAGCTCTTCGTGAATGGTAAGAGTCAGGGTAAGATCTCAAAGAATCCCGCAGAGCGCCTCGACAGATATCGCCTCCGCTGGAACGATGTAAAATATCAGTCAGGAGAGCTTAAGGTTGTGGTATACGATGAGCAGGGCAATAAAGCTGGTGAAAAGACCATACGCACAGCAGGTAAGCCTTCAAAGATACAATTCGATGTTTGGACTCAGCACGACTCGCCAACCCTCAAGGCTGATGGTGAAGACATGGCGTTTGTAACTGTATCTCTCGCAGATGCCAAGGGAACATTCATTCCATATGCCTCTGACCAGCTGTCATTCGAGGTTACTGGTGCCGGATCATTTGAGGCAGTATGCAATGGCGATGCTACAAGCCTGGAGTCATTCAAGAAACCTACAATGAGACTATTCAGCGGACAACTAGTTGTTATCGTTCGTAGCAATAAGACCCCTGGCACAATAAGACTGAAAGTTACAGACCGTCAGAGAGGCCTGCAAAAGACAATAAATATCAATACGAAATAAAAATATCGCGGTCCGATGAATGGGCCGCGATATTTCTTTTTATAAGTGTTTCTTTGGATAAAGAGCCTCCCACCACGTGGGGTCATCCTTTAGCCATTTGGCAAACCATGCCATCTGTGTGGCAAGCCATTTCTCTTTCTTCCCGTATTCGAGGATATGGTGATTCTCACCTTCCACCTCTACAAGTGCCACCTCACGCCCCAGCAGCTTCAGAGCCGTAAACATCTGCAGACTCTCTATCAGAGGCACGTTGGTGTCGGCATTACCATGAAGCAGGAGCAAAGGTGTATGGATCTTGTCTGCATTAAAGAGAGGCGACTGGGTTACATACAGGTCACGATGACTCCATGGGTAGCTGTTGGCCATCGACACCTCACTGTAGTTATATCCCCAATATCCCTCACCCCAGTAACTTGTATGATTAGCTATACCTGCATGAGATACTGCTGCTGCGAAGATATCTGACTGTGTCTGCAGATACTGAGTCATAAAACCGCCATAACTAGCACCCATACATCCAATCTTCTTTGGATTGATAAACGGATGTTCGACACATATCTGTTTTACACCCTCGATGATATCCTCAGCAGGCCCCCTTCCTGCTGTGTTAACGTGCCGCGAAGCCCACTCCTGTCCGAATCCAGTTGCTCCGCTTGGTTCAATGATATATGCCACATATCCCAGCGAGTTCCAGTACTGAGGAGCGTATGGCGACTCGAAATATCTGCTTACCGGCGAACATCCTCCATAATAATATACTATCATGGGGTACTGCTTCGAAGCATCGAACTCCTTCGGCAGATACAGTCGGCCATATACAGTATCACCCTTAGAGTTCTTGAAGTTCCAGTCCTGACATGTACCGATCTCTGCATCACCGAGAGCAGAGACACCATCGAAGAACCTGATATTCTGAGTCTTCTTGAGATTCCTAAGATCCATAACGTAGGCAGAAGCAGGAGCCATCGTGGCATATGACAGATATGATATATAAGGTGCTTTCGAAGCCTTGTCGAAACGGTAGATATCGTCACCATTAGCTGCGAGTTTTGTTATCTTACCCGTCTTTGGATTAAGCATAAAGAGATTCACGTAGTCTCTATCTTCAGCAGTGAAATATACCATTCCATCAGCAGCACACCAGTCCGGGCCCTTGTCTAAAGATGGATCGAAGTCCTTCGTAAGTGGAGTGACCTTCTTCGATGTAATATCATAAAGGAAGAGTTCATTTTCCGTCATACTCGGTGTCACGTCTGCAGGCAGCTGACAACCTATACGATCGAAGGCCTCAGGAGTGCCTGTAAAGAGAATCTGCTTACCATCAGGAGAGAACGTTCCTCCACCAAGGAACTCAGCGCCAACGAATACCGTATCTACCTTCAGAGTACGTATATCCATTATCAACACATCCTGTACAGTAGTTGGACGCTTTGTAAGACGAGAACGTGACGTTGCCAACAACAGCTTGGTACCATCGAGTGAAATATCCTCAAGATACTCGCCTTTCGAGCCAAAGGTAATTCTCTGAGTAACTCCTGTCTTGATATCGTATTTCGCAAGATACCCTCTGTCACGCCAACCTGGCTGACGGTCGTCCATCTCAACAACCTCAAACACATCCTTGTCCTCCTTTGGACCCTTTTCCTCAGCACTGATGATAAGATAGTCTTCTGTGGGCGATACGAAGTAGTTTCCTTCTGGGATATCATAAGCAAAGAGTGTACGCACACCTGTATGTGGGGATACCTTATACAACACACGCTTGTCACCTTCCTTTTCTTCTTCGAGCCAGGCAGATGTCTTCGGCATCCATTGGGGATTACGCTGTGGCTGGGATATCAGACGCTGGGTCTTTGTATCACGGAGTTCGTAGTTCCAACGGGAACTGCCCCCACGATCCGTTGTCTGATATGCAATGCTTGTAAACAATCCGTCGGCAGATAGTGAAATGCCTCGCACACGCTTGCCATCAGTCAGGTCATGAACCATATAAGGATGCTTCTTGTCGAGGGTATATGCCACAGACTTCTTGGCATCAATACACACCGTTATCGAGTCTGTATCCTTGGGTTCTGCAAGATAACGTATCGTGAAAGTATGATGCTCGGGGGCAAGTTTCAGTTCTCCATCTGCCTCAGTTCCATCGATATAAAGTTTGTAATTCTTTGGGCCCTTAATTTCAATCTTTCCCTTCAGATAATCGCTGTTGTTGATATAGAACGACAACAAGCCAACACTCTTCTGGTCTGTCAGCGATGGAAGTACCTCGCCACTGAACTTCCCTGTCACAGGTGATGTAAGTGCTATATTGCCCATAAGCGACTTCTCGTCAAACTTGCTTCCTTTCACATCTACAGTGTCAAAAGCCAGTGGCGTATTAACTGCATAGGGACCTGAGAGGTTAAACTCACGGATATCCGTTTTCACTTGCGCCGATGCTCCAAATGCCAGCATCAGCAATGACAATGTCATCAATCGTTTCATATTTTTTCTTTATTGTTACATTTTGCCGCAAAGTTACAAAATTATTTAGAATATTGAATGGTTAATGGATATTTATTTGTATTTTTGCATCCAAATCAGAATTTTAAACCATTATGAATTATTCTAAGAAATTACTTTTTCTAACATTGTTAACTGGAGCAAGCCTCCCTCTTGTCGCTGACGACAATAACCAAAATGGAACATTGATAATCAACGAATTCATGCAGTCGAATATCGATGGTATCATGGACGACCTTAACGATTTTCCTGACTCTTGGGTGGAACTATATAATCCTGGTAATACAGCCGTCAATCTGAAAGACTATAAGATTGGTACCAAGAAAAAGGTTGCCAATGCATGGCAATTGCCAGACAATATGGTAGGACCCGGTCAGTATGTGATTATCTACTGCGACAAGGCTGGCGAGGATGAGGGGGTATCCGCCCTCCATACCAACTTCCGTCTGGAGTCTAGCAAGAAGAGTAGTCTTTTCCTATTCAAAGGCGATGATACCATTGACAAAATAGAGGACTTTGCTGCACAACCTGCCCCAAACATCGCCTATGGGCGCAAAACAGATGGCAGCGATGAGTGGGGCTACCAACTTGAGCCGACACCTGGCAAAGCAAATACCGGCATGACTTGTAAGGCCGAAGATATTCTGGGTGAGCCTATATTCAGCATAAAGGGCTGCGTCATGAGTAATAAAGAAACCATAACCCTGACGCTAACTCTACCAGAGGGATCACCTGAAGGTACAGAGATTCGTTATACTCTCGACGGTTCGGAGCCAACAAAGAACAGTCTGCTATATCAGAGTCAGTTGAGCTTCAATTCAAACAAGATTGTCCGTGCCAAGTTGTTCTGCGATGGCAAACTCTCCCCCCGCTCCACAACTCATTCCTATCTCTTCCATGGACGAGACATAACACTACCAGTCATTTCCATCAATACGGACAATAGATACTTCAATGACTCAAAGATTGGAATTTACTCTGATAACAAGGCCTACGATGGGACAGAGAACTACAAGCACAATTGGCGTCGTCCGATGAATATTGAGTTTTTCATGAAAGACATGAACGCCAGCACACTTAACCAACTTATCGAAGCACGTGTGTGCGGAGGCGCAACAAGAGGAGCCGCCAGGAAATCGATGGCCATTTATGCCAACAAACGATTTGGTGAGAAGCGATTCAATTATGAGTTCTTCCCCGACCAGAAACCAGGACTTAAAGACTTTAAGTCACTTATGCTGCGAAATGCAGGAAATGACTTCGACTATCTGTATATGCGCGATGCCATAATCCAACGTAATGCAGGAAGCCACTTGGATATAGATTGGCAGGCCTGGCAACCCGCTATCGTATATATCAATGGTCAGTATAGAGGCATGCTTAACATACGTGAACGCTCCAATGAAGATAATATCTATACCAACTATAATGGTCTGGAAGACTTGGATATGTTTGAGAATTGGGGTGAACTTAAGGAAGGCACCTGGGATAACTACGACGCTTTCAAAGCTTTCTATAATGAGCATGGTCACACTATGGCCGAGTATGAGCAATGGATGGATTGCAAGGAGTTTCTCAACTTGATGGCAGTCAATCTCTATTATAACAACGTTGACTTCCCCGGCAACAATATCGTTATGTGGAGACCTACAGCAGAAGGTGGCCGTTGGCGCTGGATCATGAAAGATACAGACTACACATTTGGACTCTATGGACAGTGTGCTGCCAGTTATAAAATCCTGGAATGGCTTCACAATCCCAATTACGATGGAGGACTGAACTGGGGTGCCAACAGCTATGAAGCCACCAGACTCTTCCGCAGACTGATGGAAGATGCCGACTTCAATCGTGAGTTTATCGACCGTTGCGCCATTTATATGGGAGACTTCCTGAATGAAAAAGGAACACGCGCTGTATGGGATCCAATGTACGATATGATAAAGACAGAATATACATACCACAGGAATCTCATCAACCAGTGGTGGCCCAACTACAACCAGGAGCTGAATAATGCCCGCAACTGGCTAAGTCAGCGTACCAACAATTTCTACCAGCAGCTTGCCGACTACTACAAGCTTGGAACTCCTACCCCACTCGTCATCAACAAGGACGCTTCAGAAGAGGTAAAGACCATCGTTAACGGAATAGAAATAAAGGAAGGCTACTTCGACGGCAAGTTCTTCGAAGGACGAAAACTTACTGTTGAGGGCAAGGCAGGCGAAGGCCGAGAAGTAAAGGGCTGGAAGGTCACGAAGGACGGAACCACGACACAAGTGGACAGTCCCATATATACCTTCGACATGCCAAAGTGCAGTCAACTGACCCTGACGGCAATCCTCGGTGAGAGCACAGGCATAGAGACCATCACTACAACCAAACAAGAACAAGATCCAGCCATTTACGATCTCAACGGCCGTAAGATCTATTCTTCATCTCTCGACAATCTGCCCAAGGGTATATATATAATAGGTGGAAAAAAGGTAGTAAAATAGATATAATTTAACAAAATGTAACTCTATAAGAAAAATATTCGCGAAAATACTTGGAGGGAATCGGAAAATTTCCTATTTTTGCAGCATCAAAAGTAACATATTGCAAACTAAAAACTTTTTATCAAAACGAAACAACACTATGGAAGTTGAGAAAATCATGCAAGGCCTGGAGCGCAAGCACCCAGGCGAGGTAGAGTTCCTACAAGCAGTTCGCGAAGTACTGGAGTCAATCAAAGACGTATACAACCAGCACCCCGAGTTTGAAAAGGCAAAGATTGTTGAGCGCATCGTAGAACCGGAGCGTATCACCACATTCCGTGTGCCCTGGGTTGACGATAAGGGCGAGGTACAGGTGAACATCGGTTACCGCGTTCAGTTCAACAGTGCCATTGGTCCTTACAAGGGCGGTCTGCGTTTCCACCCTTCTGTAAACCTTAGTATTCTGAAGTTCCTCGGTTTCGAGCAGACATTCAAGAATGCTCTCACCACACTGCCAATGGGTGGCGGTAAAGGAGGCTCTGATTTCGCTCCCCGTGGAAAGAGCGATGCTGAGATTATGCGTTTCTGCCAGGCATTCATGACAGAGCTTTATAAGGTTATCGGTCCTGACATGGACGTTCCAGCCGGTGACATCGGCGTGGGCGGACGTGAGATTGGTTACCTCTTCGGTATGTACAAGAAACTCACCAGCCAGTTCCATGGAGCAACTCTCACAGGTAAGGGTATGGAATGGGGAGGCTCAATCCTCCGCCCTGAGGCAACAGGCTACGGTGCTCTATACTTCGTTCACCACATGATGGAGACTCACGGACTCGACATCAAGGGCAAGACAGTGGCTCTCTCCGGTTTCGGCAATGTGGCATGGGGTGCTGCCAAGAAGGCAACAGAGTTGGGAGCAAAGGTCATCACCATCTCTGGTCCTGACGGATATATATATGACCCCGAGGGACTCGATGCAGAGAAGATAGAATACATGCTCGAGTTGCGTGCAAGCGGTAATGATGTCTGCGAGCCTTACGCTGAAGAGTTCCCCGGAAGCCAGTTCTTTGCCGGTAAGAAACCTTGGGAACAGAAGGCCGACATCTATCTGCCCTGCGCTACTCAGAATGAGCTTAACGGTGATGATGCCGACAAGATCCTTGCTCAGAAGCCTCTGTGCGTAGCCGAGGTATCTAACATGGGATGTACCGCTGATGCAGTTAATAAGTTCATTGCCGCAGGTCAGCTCTTCGCTCCTGGCAAGGCTGTCAATGCCGGTGGTGTGGCCACATCTGGTCTGGAGATGACCCAGAACTCCATGCGTATGGCTTGGACTGCTGAGGAGGTTGACCAGCGTCTGCATCAGATCATGTCTGGCATCCATGAGCAGTGCGTGAAATACGGTAAGGAGAATGGTTATGTCAACTACGTGAAGGGTGCAAATGTAGCAGGCTTCATGAAGGTTGCAAAGGCCATGCTCGCACAAGGTATAGTATAATTGGTGTTGAGAAGTAAAAGGCAAGTGGTGAGAGATAAGAGAATAGCTGTAGCTGGTAAGATTATCCATAGACAATACTTCTGGTATTGTGTGACAGCTATTGTAATTCTCTCACTTCTCACCACCCACCTCTCACCTCTTTTTTCTCAGGTTCAGAGCGGTAAGGCTTCCTTTTACTCCAAAAAGTTCTCCGGTAGGAAAACTGCCAGTGGTGAACGTTTGCACCACGATTCACTGACCTGTGCCCATCGCACCTATCCTTTTGGTACTCTGTTGAGGGTAACCAATCCCGCCAACGGCAAGAACGTGATAGTAAGAGTCACTGACCGCGGTCCTTATGTCAGAGGCCGTATCATAGACCTCTCCATACGTGCTGCCCGTGAGTTAGGTATAATAGCACAGGGGATAGCTCCGGTGATTGTCGAGAAATTCAGCGAGGCAGTTATCCCATTCCGTCCTGAGGATATCCTTGAGTTGCCCGATTTCGAGATAGGAATCAACGATGGCCCTGACACTAAGCCTGTCTGGGTACTACTGAAGGAAGATCTCGACAAGAGACAGAAGGAACAGAGGAAAAAAGAGTTAAACAAATAATAAAGGGAGGTTTAGCCTCCCTTTTTCTATTTCTTTCGAGTCGTAACTGTGAAGTTCCTTGTCTGCGAAGTAATCTCCCTGTTAGCTTGCAGCACTCCTATACGAATCACTGCCTCACCGTCTCTGAGACCATTATCCGCCTTTACCGATGCTGTATACCTCACGCCCTTGCCAGGAGCAATACTCTCGATAAGTATATTCTCAGAGATATGGATATGTTTGTTGCCCGTAACCTCTGCCACTGCCGGCTGAACACTGCGTATCACCTTGTCAGAGGTATTATAAATCTCAAACACCATACGAGCCTCCTCACCACGTATAAGCACACCGTCACGACTGGAGTCTAACAGACGGGCATTACGAATCTCAAGACCTCCCTCGGCAACGCCACTGCTTGAAGAAGAGAAATCCTCTCCGAAACCATAGAGACGGTCATCACCGCTATTACTTGCGTCGAATCCGCTGTTGTCCCGATATGAATAGTCATTATTACGGTTGCTGTTAGTGCGCTGACGAGCAGCCTTATACTCTTCGTACTTACGCTGCTCCGCCTGATCGGCCGCCTGACCTACCGAAGCACCTATCACTGCACCACCTGCCATACCGATAAGACTACCAATATGACTGCCTCTATGTCCACCAGAGATACCACCAATGGCAGAACCGATGACAGAGCCGAACCAACCGCCTGTTACCGCACCGTCTGCTGTATATGTACCACAGCTGCTCAAAAGCAGAAGTGCACCAACTGACATCAATAAAACTTTCTTCATAATCGTATCGTTTTTATTGTTCCACGATGCAAAGGTAGATATTATTTTGGTACATACAAAGGGATTTTCCCGAAAAATGATAGGAAATTCCCTAAATTTGCTTAACTTTGCAGACACAAATTAAACTGATATGGAACCGATTAACGAATTTTTCTCGCTTCTGAGCTCATTTCTATGGGGATGGCCAATGATGATTCTACTGCTTGGCACCCACGTATTTCTCACCTTCCGATTGCGCATCCCACAGCGTAAACTTCTTACTGGCATCCGTCTCTCTGTAAAGGAAGACAGCAAGGCCGAGGGCGAGGTGAGCCAGTTTGGAGCCTTAGCCACAGCTCTGGCTGCAACCATCGGAACAGGTAACATCGTTGGTGTCGCAACAGCAGTGGCTCTTGGAGGTCCTGGGGCTGTGCTGTGGTGCTGGCTCACGGGCATCTTCGGTATGTCGACGAAATATGCCGAGGGCCTTCTGGCAGTGAAATATCGTGTGAAAGGTGATGACGGCAAGATGTACGGAGGTCCGATGTATGCCCTTGAGCGAGGTCTTAACATGAAGTGGCTCGGCATACTCTTCGCCGTGTTCACCGCCCTGGCATCGTTTGGCATAGGTTGTACCGTTCAGGCAAACTCTATCGCACTCCTTGCTCATGAGACATTCGGCATACCCACGTGGATAGTAGGTATCTTCATATGTATCCTCACGGCATCGGTGATTCTTGGTGGCGTGAAGGCAATTGCGAAAGTATGTACCGTGCTCGTACCATTCATGGCACTGCTCTATGTTCTGGGATGTATCATGATACTATGTATCAACGGCAACTACGTATGGCCAGCCATCCAGTTGATCATCGATTCTGCCTTCAACCCCTCTGCTGCCGGCGGAGGCTTTGTGGGAGCCACGGTGATGATGGCGGCGCGCTATGGTATCGCCAGAGGACTATTCTCCAACGAGAGTGGTATGGGTAGTGCACCTATCGTGGCGGCAGCAGCTCAGACACGCAACCCAGTGCGCCAGGCCCTGGTTTCGAGCACTGGCACCTTCTGGGACACTGTAGTCATCTGCGCACTCACTGGTCTGGTGCTCGTAAGCAGTATCATCGCCTACCCTGACATCACATACGCCGACGGTGCAGCACTCACCAAGGTAGCCTTCTCGAAGATCCCCTATGTGGGAGCGCCACTGCTCACCTTCGGCATCCTGACCTTCGCCTTCAGCACCATCCTCGGCTGGAGCTATTACGGCGAGAGCGCAGTAAACTATATCGAGGGGCGCCACATCAACAAGTTCTACCGTATATTGTATATCGTATTCCTGTTCTTTGGCAGCATCATCAGCCTGGATATCATCTGGAATATTGCCGACTGCATGAACGCCCTGATGGCGATACCAAACCTCGTGGCCCTGTTGCTTCTTAGCGGTGTTGCTGCCCGCGAAACGAAGAAATACCTCTGGGCCAACCGCCTCGACGACGAGATGGAGGAGTAACAAGGCAATCAACGCCTGGCTGAAAAAATCCCCGTTCTCGGAATGAGAACGGGGATTACTATTGAGATAAGTGTTATGCTTATTCTGCCTTTGCCTCTTCAGCAGCAGGAGCAGCCTCCTCAGCAACAGGTGCCTCAGCAGCAGGAGCCTCAGCCTTGGCAGCAGCGCCACCACGACGGCTACGACGAGTTTTCTTCTTGCCGCCATCCTTAGCCATATCGGGATCGAAGTCAACGAGCTCGATGAAGCAAACCTGAGCAGCGTCACCCTGACGGGTTCCGAGCTTGATGATACGGGTGTATCCGCCTGGACGGTCACCTACAGCCTGAGCCACCTCTCCGAAGAGCTTCTTGATGGCTTCCTTGTTCTGCAGGTAGCTGAATACTACACGACGAGAGTTCGTAGAGTCGTCCTTAGCCTTTGTGATAAGGGGCTCAACGTACTTCTTCAGTTCCTTTGCCTTAGCTACGGTCGTAGTGATTCTTTTGTGCTCAATCAGTGAGATGGCCATGTTGGCAAGCATGGCGCTACGGTGACTGGCAGTACGACCGAGATGATTGAATTTCTTATTATGTCTCATTTTTGTTTTTTACTTTTATTGGGCATTCGGCATGTCTTCGCAGACTTACTCCCTGTCCAGTTTATACTTTGAAATGTCAGTTCCAAACGACAGATTCAGACTCTCGAGCAAATCATCAAGCTCAGTGAGCGATTTCTTACCGAAGTTACGGAACTTAAGAAGGTCGGTCTTGTTATACTGCACGAGATCACCGAGGGTCTCTACATCAGCAGCCTTCAGACAGTTGAGGGCACGAACAGAGAGGTTCATGTCAACAAGACGTGTCTTGAGCAGCTGACGCATGTGCAGGATCTCCTCATCAAACTCCTGGTTTGTCTCTGTCTCTGAGTTCTCGAGAGTGATCTTCTCGTCAGAGAACAGCATGAAGTGGTAGATAAGGATCTTGGCTGCCTCCTTAAGGGCATCCTTCGGGTGGATGGAACCGTCCGTAGTGATCTCCATCACAAGCTTGTCGTAGTCGGTCTTCTGCTCAACACGATATGGCTCAACGGTGTACTTCACATTACGGATAGGTGTGTAAATAGAGTCGATTGCGATTACGTTAACGTCGGTGCAGAACTCGCGATTCTCATCAGCGGGTACATATCCGCGACCTTTGTTGATCGTAAGGTCAATCTGCATCGAGGCTTTGGAATCTAAATGACAAATCACCAAATCGGGATTCAGCACCTCAAATCCAGTCAGATACTTGCCGATGTCACCGGCT
>CACYRS010000023.1 GCA_902776935.1 uncultured Prevotellaceae bacterium
TCCAAGTTTTTTTCTGATTTCTTTGTCAACTACATGCGACATACGCGCCATTTTGCGACAAACCCCACAAATCCCCCAAATCTCTGTCGCGTCAACACCAAAAAAGAGGTGCAACATTGTTGTCGCACCTTGTTATGTTATGTGATTTTGACTAAGCATTCCGAAACTCTATCGGAGTCATGCCAAAATGCTCTTTGACGTATTTGCCAAAAAATGATGGATTTGGAAAACCTGTTATGTCGCAGATTTGCGACAAGCATACTGATGCCTATGCCGACTACCAGAACAAACTTCTGGAATATCGTCAGAGTATAGGATTATTTGAGTAGAGTGTTCTGTTTCATGAAATCAACGGGGCGGATGCCAAATTGTTTCTGGAAGCACTTTGAAAAATATGAAGGATTAGAGAATCCAACCATATAACCGATCTCGCTGACGGTATACTTATTCTCTTGCAACAGTTGGGCAGCACGTTTGAGACGTACCATCTGTATCATCTCATTTGGAGTGATATCAGCCAGGGTCTTAATCTTGGCAAAGAGTCCGCTTCTGCTGATGTTCAGTTTGTCTGCAAGGAAATTCACATTAAGATCAGGATTAGAGAAATTCTCCTCAATCAGTTTGTTCATACGGCAAAGGAACTCATTGTCGGTGGGGTTGCTGGCTATTTCAGTTACAGGCTCTAAGGGCTGAGTTGAGAATTTCTCAATGAACCTGCGACGCATTTCCAGGATGTTACGGATACATGCTTCGAGATACTGTACAGAGAAAGGTTTCTCAATATAGGTGTCAGCACCGACATCCATACCCTCCACCTTTGAGTCGTCATCAGTCTTGGCGGTAAGCATGACAAACGGGATATGACTTGTCAAAGGATTACGACGCACCTGACGACAGAATTCTGCTCCATCCATACGTGGCATCATCCAGTCGGAAATGATAATGCTGATTTCGTTTTTCGACAATATATCGAGAGCCTCAATACCATCACCAGCTGTCATTACCTGATACTTACCACCGAAGTTGCTCCTAAGGAAATCTACCATATCCTCACTATCGTCAACAATAAGCATAGAAGCAGTAGTGGTAGAAACGATTTCTTGCCTCATAGGCAAAGGTGTTTTATCAACAACTTTTTCCTCTGCTGCCACCTCATTACTTATCTCTGTTTGCGCAACCGGTAGTAAAACTGTGAATACAGAGCCTTTGCCAACTTCTGATTCTACGGAGATCATGCCATGATGACGATCCACAATACTCTTCACAATATTCAGGCCTATACCTGTACCAGGCTTGTTGTCCTGAGCCTGGAAGAATGGTTCGAAGATACGTTTACGATCCTCCTCTAGGATACCAACTCCATTGTCGGCTACAACAATACGGAAATGTTCGCCATCAGGTTCTGTCAAACACGACAGGCGAACCTCATCCTTTGTATATTTGTTGGCATTAGTCAACAGGTTGCTCACCACCTTTGTCAGAGCCTCTTTGTCAACTATTGCAGTAAAGTGCTCATCAGGGTATTCGATGGTAAAGCTCTTGCCCGTCTGCTCAAAAGTGGGTGCAAAGCGAGTACCGACAGACTCTATTAATTCATGGATGTTTTGGGGAGCAAAGTGCATGATAAGACTCTGTTGCTCTACCTTTCGGAAGTCGAGCAGCTGATTGACGAGTTCCAACAGACGATGTGCATTGCGGTCGATTACCTTCATGTCATCAGAGGCATTTCCCCTTTTCATGATCTTCTCTAAGGGACCAATGATAAGCGATACGGGTGTTCGTATCTCATGAGCTATCATCGTAAAGAAGTTAAGTCGTGCCTCGCGCACCTCTTTCTCCTTCTGTTCATTAAGCCGCTGCATTTCTTGCTGATGCCGTTGGTCAGCACGCTTGAGACGCAGATGGACATAGTACCAAATGGCAGCAATAATCAAAGCTATATAAAAGAGTTTTGCATACCAACTCCACCAGAAGGGCGGATGGACGATGACCTTTAATACAGCTTCTTTATCTGACCATATTCCGTCATTGTTTGTTGCTTTCACTCGCAACGTATAACTACCGGCAGGCAGGTTGGTATAGGTGGCCTTGGTCTGGTTGCCCACATAGTTCCAGTCATGATCAAACCCCTCGAGTTTATAGGCATATTGGTTTTTTTCAGGCGAACAATAACTCAGGGCTGCATATGAAAAGCTTACCATTTGGGCATCGTCGTAGCCGAAGACAATTTCTTTCGTCTGGGATAAGTCAACGGGCAGACCTTCGTTTGTAAATTCCTGTTTGTTACTGATAGCCAATGAGGTAATATAGACATGCGGCATCACGCTATTGGCCAGGATGCGGTAAGGATAGAAAGTACTAAAGCCATTGGTGGTTCCAATATATATTTGACCATTACTGGCCTTCATTGCAGCATTGGGTTGAGCTTGTTCACCCACCAAACCGTCCTCACGTGTAAACTGCTGGATGCCTTCACCTGGAACATATTTCAGAATGCCATGATTTGTGGCAAGCCACAATGCTCCATTGTCTTCAATGATACTCATCACACTCTGGCTTCTACCATCCAAACTTACATATTTGAAGTTATCATGTTCTGAATCGTAGGCGCATAGACCGCCAAGTGTAGCTACCCAGAGTTTGCCGCTTCCATCAACGTGAGCACAGTTAACCTCATTGTGCGGAAGCGTTGTTTCATTGTTATCTGTATGAGTATATTGTTTCAGTTTACCGCTCTTACGATTGTAGCACCACAAACCTTCTCCAAGGGTTGACAGCCACAGGTTGCCATGTTTGTCTTCGTCGATGTCTATTATGATGGCACCAGTCTTACCAATACGAGTGAAATTATCATGCTGATAGTCGTAAAGATTCAGACCTTCCATTGTAGCTACCCACATCTTACCATAAGAGTCGAGGTAGATATCATAGGAATTGGAGTTGTCAAGGCTTTTTGGATCACCGGTCTGCATATATTGTTTCAAGGAGCCGCTTTCTACATTCAGTACCATCACACCGTCAGTATAGGTTCCTAACCACAAATTATTGTAACTGTCCAGACAGAGGGCATGGGCATTTTTACGAGAGAGGACATCCTTATGCGGATAATTGAGGAAGCGATGGTCTTTTGGGGAGTAGCACATCAGTCCACCGTCATCACTGGCAATCCAGATATGCCCCTTTTTATCCTCACAGAAACGGGAGATGACATTGCCAACGGGACTATTATCGCCACCATCATTGGAAAACGCCTCAAAACGTTTACCTACAGGTGATACATAATTAATGCCACCATAGAAAGTTCCAATCCATAAACCTCCTTCATTATCTTTGGTTATAGCATATACGAAACGATCACCAAGATTATTTGGGCGATTCTGATTGTTGTCGAGTAGGCGATACCATTCACGGGTGTTGGTATTGAAGCAGATAACACCATCGTCACAACCGATACATATACAATCTCCACTGCGTTCGAAGAGAGTGTGGATATGCAAGCCAATGCCTGCAATAGTAGGAGAGAGCACCTTTTCCAAATGCCCATCGCTATGCATGAGCAACAGACCATTCTCCCACGAACCGAGCCATAATCTGCCGTCCTTGGTCTGAAGCATGCGAAGAGAGTTGTAATGATTATTGAAGGTGAGATCTATGGGTTCAAATATATCATGCAGACGGTTTAAACGTTGTAAGGTGGGGCCTCCCCAATTGGTCAGTGCCCATATCTGATTATCACGATCGATAAATATCTGTGCCACAGCACCACGAGACGATTCAAAATTGTAGTTTTTTGCTGGTTTGTTCTCAGGGATGCACCATACACCTTGTTCCATAGTAGATACCCAAAGGTTACCTTCTTTGTCATGCGCCAGACTCGTAACAGTGGAATGAATATCAATCGGCACATGATTGAGTTTCCCGTGTCCTTGTGTTGAGAAATCAAAGATAAACACACCTTTGTCCGTTCCTGCTATAACGCTTCGATCAGAAGATAATAAGGCGGAGATATATTGGTTAGTTCCTAGTTCTGGTATACGATATTGTTGTATCGTTGTTCCATCATACCGGCAGAGACCATTATCTGTACCAAACCAGATAAAACCGAAATCATCCTGAACGATATTTCTGACAGCATTAGATGGCAGGCCGTCATCCATTGTAATTCTGCGATAACGGGAATCGTCCTTTGCCCAGAACGGCAAAAGTGCCATAAGTGCTGAGAGCAGTAATATCATTCGTTTCATCGGGAGGCAAAGGTACAAAGAAATTTTGAGAATTCTTCATAACCTTGCCACTTTTTTACTTCTTTGTCAATATTCTGAACTGATAGGGGAACTGCAGGAGTTCTGCCTTAGGCTCCGGATTTGCCTCTGTGGGCATGGGAATATGATAGTGCTGTTCGGGTGCTCCCATGACTATCAGATAAAGATGTTTGAGAGTCTTGCCTTTAGGGGTTACGAAGGTTGTTGCATTGACAGGGGAGTAGATACTCTCGTCATCCGTAGTCACGCCTACAAATCCATATCGCAGATGGTCACCTTTTAATTGCAGGTCGAAACACTTTGATTTCAAGTTCACTATATCATCGAGCATGAAAGCGTTGAAGCCATATTCCTCCGGATCGTCCTTTGGACGCAGCCACTTCTCACCATTACACTCAGTATCAAACGTACATGCATATTTCCTCGTCTCCTTTCTTGCATGCTTAAAGTCGAAATTTACCAGATGTTGATATCCTCTGAACATCTCGTCATTGAATTCGCTTTGCGTCATACGATACATCCGCTTATATGTCATCGCAGGATCTTCGCCAATCTTTCCCTGACGGTACAGTTCTGCGATAGTCTTCTTGCCATGAAGGTCGCTCCACCACTGAATGACATAAGGCGAGTGGTAGATATTCTCGAGATGCAGATATGCCTTGTGGGTGAGTTTCTTGAAGGCTTCGAAGTGGTAATTCTCATCCGTCAGCCAGTTAGGATTTACCTGCCAGAGCATCCATTGCGAGGTCATCTCAAAGAAACCTGATCCTCCCCAGGCATCGCCCACGCTATCGGCAGGGATCTGCAACTGGAAACTATGGCCCAGTTCGTGAGCCATGCAGTTCATCTTCTCATCTTGTATGCGGTTTGGTGCAACCCAAAGAGCACCGATGAAATTATCGTAGGTTCCGCCATAGGCTGTTCCATCGAGGGAGTACATGACCATCACCATCATCTTATATTTATCGCATTTGGAACCTGGTTTTGAGAATTCCAGCGTATCGCGGAAGAAATGATAGAATGACTGTACGCGATTCTTCAGATTCTCCAGATTGAAACTCATGGGTTTGCCCTCGAGTTGAGGCGGATTGCTGGTGTCGTTGCCGAAGCCGCGCTCCCACATAAAGATGATATCATCAGTCTCAATACTCCGTTTGAAACTCCACTTCGAGGTGTCAGCCTGCAAGTCCATGCCTCGCAAGTCTTCAGGAATGAATATCTTTTTCTGGGCTTGTGCTGATAAACCACTCACCACACACACTAATCCGACAATAAATCTAATCATAATGCTTCAATTTTAATTTCCTGCAGGATAGTTCCTGACGATATTGTCCATATAGATGGCTCGAGAGTTTAGCCATTTCTCCATGCGATTAATCTCCGTTTTATAATCTTTGTCGATGGGCCAGCGCTTGGCATCGCGCTCCATAGCTTCGGCAGCTGCGTCGGCATATTTTTTTGCTTCTGGCCAGAATTCTGACATGATTCTTGGCATAAGTGCATTCCAGCGATTCTTTACTTCGCTGACGAACTTCTTGTTCTTCCACATGTCGGTAAAGAAACTGGGCGTGTAGGTGTAGTTGCTAACGTGGTTTGCAGGATCGGTTCCAAGCACTGTTTCAAGATAGTCGCTGAAGAATTTATGCCCTGTCGTCATCTGGCTCCAGTCGAAGTCATAGCTGGCATCAAAGTCCCAGAGCGGACCAAAGGTCCATTTGGCTTCGCCTTCGTCCGACGCGACTCGGCCATTCAAGCGAGCTTGATGGCTCTCGCTGCTCCGTCCGTTCGAGTCAGCATCCTTGTCCTTGTGGATATAAATACTGCGAGGTGCAGAGAGTTCCACATTATATATATACTCCTGTATCAGCAGGTAGTCTATCATCACAGGGATATCGCAGACCTTTGCCAATGCCTCATAGTCGTGGCTGTGGATAATGTTCTCCAGATCGCCGAATGCCTTTTTAGCGTCTTCGATGAGGGTTTCAGGTGTGGCGTAGTCCTCTGCATCAGGACTCTTTACACAGACGGGCATACGATATACACTCGACCAGAAATTATCACCAGCCTTTGGTGATTCTTCAGGACCGTCATCCACATCTAGCGACAGCAGCCAACCTTTCTTGCTGTTGATATTCACACGGCTCTTGCCTTGTTCTACTTGCTCTGTCAGTTGGTAGAGTCCGACATAGTCGCCATTGAGCGTCACTTCTACGTAGCGGTTGCTGTTGGTATAAGGCACGCCGAGTCCTTGTCCCATTGCAAAGACAAAGGTGTTCATCAGGTGTGTCGGGTCGCGATAGTTGGCCAACAATACCCAGTCTTTCTCTTCTGCCATTCCCAGTATCGAGGCTTTCTCATCGAGTTTGATACGATACGGTTTCTTGGGATACCAGAGCCATGTGGAGTTTCCACGACCTCTGATGCGACCTCTGCCCTCATAGTTCCAGACGGCAGTATCTGATTCAATCTTAATGGTACATGCTCGATAGTCGGCTTTTTCCTTAGAGTCGACTTTCGCACCATTATCTGTCGTAATCGTCATCTTTGCAACTTGGTAACGTGCTGGCAGCGAATTTTGTTTTTCCTCAGGTTTATCTTCTTCCCAAAGCCGTATGGTTTCTACGTTGAAGGTATAATAGATGACTGAGGCCAAGCCCGGCTGTATCACTATCGAATAGAGTTGTTGATAGGATCCCGACAACACCACTTTCTGATCCTGATACTGGCGGAAATCCTCCTTAAAGTTTCCTACCGTGATATGCACACCCAGCTCATCTCCCCAGGGAAAGGGGTTCTTTTCTTCTGTATTGACTTGGATTACCCATTCCTTGCCGGATTCGTTATAGCGGAGGTATGCTGCGAATTCGTCAGCATGGTAGACAGTCTTATCGACTGCTTCTATCTTCTTCTGAGAGTCCTCCTTCTCCGGCTCGTCATTCTCTGATGAACAACCTGCTACCAGCAGTGCCGCCATCGTAAATATAAGGATCTTTTTCATATTCATGGCTGCAAAGGTAAGAATCTTTGTCAAAAGAGGATGTCACAATCGTCCAAAATGATACAAATATCGTCTAAGTACTCATTTTGTGCTATGGAATGGACGATTTAACGAGGTTACGGCTCATGCCAGGTGAGCTTACGGCTATAATTAACGAGGGGCGGATCTAATCACAGACCCAGCCCCTCGTGACTAACCTAAAAAATGGTACTAACTAACAATTATAACTAACCATAGCATGATTCAAAATGAAAAGTTGATAGTCAATACAGCCTTATACTGCTTACCATCCTTTGTGTAAACGAAGGTAGGCTTCATCGTATAAGTTTTTCCAGCCTCTACAGTACCAGGCTTAAAGCCAACGGGGAGGATGTAATTAGAGCCGCTGTACTCGTAGTATAGTTGGCCCTCACCCCATGTAGCAGCCATGCCCTCAGCATTAATCCATGGACCAATTCCATTAGTCGAGCAGGCATAACTAATTGTGCCGTCAGGCTGTGTCAGACCAAGTGCTACTTTGCCTTCAGCAGGTACGACCGCATCTCCTTCGCGTTGTACCATTGAGGCAAGAATCTCAGCGGGCTGAATCTTGAAGGCTTTGGCAATCTGCTCCATATAGCCTTCTCCAAGAAGGTCAATGTCAGCTACGGCATAACCTTCATAGGCGGCATCAAGACCTGTAATATTGTGGGTAATGGCCACATCTTCTGGATCTCCGGCAGGAATCTCTACGAATCCCTTTACACCTGTGTTCTCGAACTTCACGTTGTAAGGCCACTGCTGGTCGTTGGACTCGTCATCATCCCAACCCTGACGCTGATAGTCTGTAGGAGTAGCAACAACCACGAGATAGAGTTTCTCTGTACCTGCAGGTACTTCCATCTCTGCCACAGCATCCTTGCCCTTAGCCATCGTGCCGTAGGTAGCCTTGTCGCCGCTGATAGCTACGAAGCCGATGCGGTAAGCAGAAGAGGTGTTCGACTGCTGGTTGTAGGTTGTTACATTACCCTTTGTATTTCCATCGCCATCAACCACCTTACCTGCGTCACCACTGACGAGTTCACTACCTGGAGCCACTGCCTTCAGGTCTGCCTTAACCTTTGTTCCTGCAGCAGGAATATTCAGTTCGATAGCATTGAAACCAGTTGTTCCTGGACAATTATCATATGTTGGCTGGAAACCACCATCCTTAGGCAACATATTAGTAGAGTAGTTGGCTGCACCTGGGTTCAGAGCGAGATACTGATGAATAGCGTTGAAGTCATAGTTTACGCAGCGGGCTGCATAATCGTAATACTCATCGTAGAATTTCTCCATATCATTACTGCAGAACAGACGAGCATAAGTCTGTACGGGATCCTCTGGGAATGTTGACTCCTGCCAGATACGTCCATAAGCCTCGATACCGTGTTTCTGCGTCAGATAATACGGCAACCAGTAAGAAGCGTAGCGCATGAACTCATGATTGAAATGACGGTGATGTGTGCGGAGCCATACTGTTGGATGAGCAGCCTGTGTAAAGCACTCCTCAGGATAATCCTGGAACGACTGCCACTGAGCGCACTGCTCCCAGTAAGCACAGCCACCTGCACCATTCTCTCCGAAGCCATAGCGGAATCCGCCATTCATGCCATATTCAGTCTCTTGTGCCTCGCCATTGAGCAGTTTATCGCAACCTGCCTGATACTGGAAGGAGTGACCAATCTCATGAGCAATGGTTGAACCAACAGGCTGACAGGTACTTGGATTTACCCAAAGAGCACCAATGGTATTGTCATATCCTGAGCCGGTAGCGAGCCAGTCCTGCTGATAGAGGAGATAGATCTGCATCTTATACTTGTCGAGCTGTGACTTGCCCTGACCTACAGTCACCATCTTCAGTTTCTCAACGTTGGTGGTATAGAACTGTTCTGCCTTCAGCAGCAGGTCATCGATGTTTACGCGTAGTACAGCAGGTACATCACTGCTGTTGGGATCGTAGCCGAAGCCTGGCTCCCAGAATACGAAGAAGTGCTCACTCTGCTTCATGCGCCAGAACGACCATTTCGCATCGTCGCGCAGCATGTGGTTAACGCCCTTCTCGAAGCCCTCATTCCATTTGCCAGGACATATATACTTGTCGAAGTTGGCCACCTGAGACGGATCCATTGTGTGGACAGCATCGGGATTCTGGTTCTGATGGACATTGATGATAGAAGTCTTATCGCCACACTTAATCTCAATCTGTGCGTAACGGTAGAACTCAGAGTCGTTCTTCTTGATATAGAACGGCATCTTTATCTCACCTGCCTTACCAGAATGTACTGTCAGGGTAAGCCAGTCGATCTTTGTATTGGCAGCACGGGTGGTTACATCGCTAACCGATGCTGTCCAGTCGGTATTAGCTGTAAACGTGATGGTACTCTCCACCTCGTCCCAGTTAACGGTCTTGTTCAGTTCACTCTCTGCGATAGTGATGTTGCCAACGATTACTTCGTCATCGCTAGAACAAGCGGAGAGGCCGAGAGCGAAGAGCGCTACGAGGGCGCTCTTGCTCATAAGTCTGCTAATATTCTTCATAATCATGATTACTCTAATGTTGAATTGATAACGAGTTCGATATATTTGCTACTATCGCTCTTGCTGGCATATACAAAGTGTAGCTTAGCCTCTGTACCTGAAGCCAGACCAGGTGCACGGCCGATACCTACTGAGCCGTTATGAGTTTCAACAAAGAAACTGAATCCATCGGTGCCCCAAGTTGTTACCTTGCCTGATGCATCAAGCCAATAGCCGATACCGTTTGCAGTATAATTAGAGGTGGTGTCCCAGTTACCTGCCTCATCAACCATATACATGGCGATGTCGCCGCCTGCATCCTGAACAGCAGCATTGAAGTCGCTAACACTCATACCGAAGCAAGCGTTGATAGCATTTTCCATGCCTGCGAACTGTACCTCATAGGCAGCATAGTCGCCCGCAGGAATAGTTATATTCAGGATAATCGTACCAGGGTCGGTAACAGCAAAGCTGACATTGAAGCGGATATAGTCATCATAATCTTTTCCATTATCGATAGCAAATCCTACATTTGCAGCAACAGAGACACCTGCAGCCGACTCCTCTGGGACATTGAGGATAAGCGCTTTGGCTGCCTTGTCGAGTTCGATGCTTGCAATACCAGAGGCTGCATCTGCAACACCACCAGCGGTGTTATACCACCAACCATTGCTGCCCTTAGTTGCAGCTGCTTTATTCCAGCAGCCACGGGCTGTGTTGATATTATAGAAAACCACCTTTCCAGATTCCAAACCGGCAATCATGTCGTCGACCGTCATTTTCATCTTAGTCTGAATCTGCTCGGCATAGTCTTTCAGATAGATTGTCTTTGGCGAAACATGTCCTTTACGGAACTCTGCATTAACGGCTATTGTCGCATTGGCGTCGGCACGCAGATAGGGTGCCTCATCAGGGCCATATACATGCTTGCTGACTGCATCTTCGGGATCTGTGCTACAAGAGCTGAAACCCAAAGCGAGGCAAGCCATTGCTATATATAATATGTTCTTTTTCATAATTGTTAATTCTTTAATTGTGAACTGTGAATTAGTTGGCTGCTGTATAGCCAGGATTCTGCTTCAGCTTGGGATTTCCATCGAGAGCTGTTTGTGGAATTGGGAAGATGTCGGTATGACGATCTGCCTCTGGGTCCTTACAGAACCAGCCTTTACCGCAATATACGTTCATGTTGGTTCCCTTAATCATGAAGCGGATAATATCGTCGCGGCGGTGGGCCTCGCAAACAAACTCACGTGCCAGCTCGTCAAGCAGTCCACCGAGTTCAATATCATCGCCACCCTGATAGTTCTCTACCCACTTGTCTTCGCCACCAAGCTCGCCCTGATTCTCACGGTGTCCGTAGTTATACTTACTGCCACCCTTGAGCTGTGCGGCTGTAACCTTTGCTTTGGCAGGATCGCTCTTGAAGTTACGTGCACGAACCTGAGTAACCAGTGCTGCAGCATCATCCTCTGTCTCGCCATTGTAGCCACCCAGACGGAGCAGGCATTCTGCCTTCATAAGCAGTACATCAGCGTAACGGTAATAAGGCACGTCGTCGTAGCTGGTACCAAAGTCGCCACTCTTGATTTCGTACTTTATCAAGCGATAGCTCTCCATGGGATAGCATCCAGGATTGTCGATACTGTGCAACTCGCGGGTATAGTCGAGAGGTTCACCATCGAGTAGGATAGGGCTACCGTCCATTGCGTACTGAGGTCCACCTGTCCAAGTGTTGTCGAATCGAGTGTCACCCTCCTCATAAATGTCGAGGAACTGTGGAAATACTACACCGCCACCAGTAGCCCAACCAGAGAAGTTCCAGCGTGCACGGCCTGCATTGTGAATCCACAGGTTGGCCATGAAGTTACCGCCTGCATACTTATTCTCCAAGGGGATGCCGAAGATAATCTCAGGTGAACTTGAGATGTCTTCCATAAAGTTGTCGCTGTAGTTGGCAGCCAGAGAGAACTTGCCAGAGTTGATAATGATGTTAAGAGCGTCAATACACTTCTGATAATAGCTATTGTCTTTATTGTTTGGGAACCAAGCATCGTGGTTAAGATAGAGCTTAGCTAACTGCATATAAGCGGTGTACTTACTGAGCTTACCAAGCGAAACGTCTTCTCCGCACTGCTCTGCCACATCCTTCAACTCTTTCTCAATCCACTTATAAGTAACCTGAGGATCAGCCTGTTCTGGTGTCCATCCACTAGGGTGTACAAAGGTCGTATCAAGAGGGATATTACGGAAGAGATCGAGCAGGTTATAATAGTACATGGCGCGATAGGCACGTACCTGAGCCTTGATAAGGTCATTGCTGGCAACCTGCTCATTGGCAAGAATCTTGTTGCAGGCGTTAACACCTGAGTAGTTATTGTTCCAGTTTACCTCGAAGTGCCCGATACCTGCATTGAACTCATGCTTGTGCATAGAGATATAAAGGTCACCCCATCCGATACCGATGCGGTTAGGAATACCCCATACATCAGAACTCTCGTCCATGATGTCGGCCATACCGAACCATCCCCAGTACACATCACGCATGCTGCTGTAAACAGGAGCAATGGTAGCGTCGAGGTCGGCATTCGTGAACTCATAAGTTTCAGAAGCCAATTGAGAATATAGCGTTTCGTCCAGATCTGTACATCCGGCAATGGTGAGGCCTGTGGCACCTACCATAGCAGAAACGATGACTTTGTTATATATTGCTTTCATTGTAGTATCTTTTTTAGAATGTTACGTTAAGACCGAGTGTATAAGTACGGATAGATGGATACTTGTCGCGGCTGTCGATACCAGAGTAACGTGGGTCGCTGTTGGTAAGTTCCGGATCAAGACCATTGTAAGCCGTGATAGTAAACACATTATCAGCTGAGAGATAAGCACGGATGCCCTTTACAAACTTGTTCTCCTTAAGAGGAACATTGTAGCCCAGAGTGATGTTAGAGAGCTTCAGGAAGTTACCATTGCTAAGATAGTAGCTAACGAATGTCTGCTTCTGAACTGGTTTCAGTACATTACCATCGCCATAAGGAGCGATAGCTGCATCCTTCATACGGTTGTAAGTAACAGCATTGTTCTGATAGTAAGCACGAGACTCGTTCAGGATCTTGAAGCCGAACTGGCCAGTGAACTGCATGTTAAGATCAAAGTCCTTATATTTGAATGTATTGCTCCATCCTACATAGAACTTAGGAATAGCATTGCCCAGGTTCTGATACCATGTCTCCTTATCTGTCAGCATATTGTCGTTGAACTCAACGGCTTCGCCTGTTGTTGGGTTCTCAATCATCCAGAGACCATTCTCGCTGACACCTACAGACTTCAGACCATACCACTGGCCGAGAGGCTTACCTACTTCCATAATCTGTGTTGAGAGTGAGATAGGCTCACCAAGATATGCCTCATAGTGACGATTGGCTGTCTCATAGAGATCATTGCTAAGGCTGATTAGCTTAGTAGCATTGTGAGAGAAGGTAGCTGTTGTCTTCCATTCGAAATCCTTTGTGCGGACAGGAATTGCATTTACTGCAACTTCAACACCCTGGTTACGCATCTCACCAACATTTGCCATTGTCTGAGGATAGAGGTTTGGTGGAACAGGAACATCATACATAAAGAGCATGTCAACAGTATTCTTACGATAGACATCGATGGTACCCCAGATGCGCTCGCCCAGTACTGACCAGTCGAGACCGATGTTGAACTCTGTAGATTTCTCCCACTTCAGGTCAGGGTTAGGATTCTGGTTTACACTCAGACCCTGCTTCCAGGTACCATTGTCGTAATAGTAAGGAGAACCGAGTGCCCATGTGGTAAGAGAGAGGTAACGACTTCCTGGGATGACACCAGTTACACCGAATCCGGCACGAAGCTTCAAGTTGTTGAGCCAAGACTTTGTGCTCTCCATGAATTTCTCGTTAGAGATTGTCCATCCGAGAGATGCTGATGGGAAAGAACCCCACTTGTGGTTGGCACCGAACTTAGAAGAACCCTCGCGACGGATAGAAAGCAGTACGTTGTACTTATCGCTGAAGCCGTAGCTGATACGTCCGAAGAAACCAACGAGCTTATCGTCTGATTTGTAGCTGCCCATACCTGCCTTACCATCTTTCAAGTACTGACCTACGCCGAGGTTGTTATACTCAAAGAAGTCGTTAAGGAAGTTGGTGTTGTTGGCATTGAAGCCTTCATCCATAGAATACTGGTAGCTATAACCTACGAGAGCCTCGAAGCGATGGTCGCCCCACTGGTGCTTATATGTAGAGGTGATCTCCAGGTTATCAGTCTTGCTATAGCTGTAGCTCTGTGTAGCATAACCTGTAGTATATGAGTTCTTCTGGCCATAGTGCTTAGAAGTATAATATCCAGAATCGTGACCGTTATAGCGCTCTGTTGAGAGCATCAGGTTGGTCTGCCATCCGTAGATAGGCTCCACAGTAATATTTCCTGTCAGACGTGTACTCTCAGTCTTCCACTCACCAGTCTTCTCTTTCAGGATACCGATAGGATTATAGTAGTAGTTGATACCGAAGTTCTCGTAATAATCACCATCTTCGCCGTAGATAGGCTCTGTTGGGTTACGCATAATTGCCTGACGGTATACCATCTGACCTGCTGCATCTACAGGACCATTCTCGTGCCAACTCTTTAGAATGTTAAACTGCACCTTCAGCATATCGTTAAACATCCAGTGAGATACACTACCATTGAAGTGTATGTCTTTTCCATAAGTGTTGATGAACACACCCTGCTGGTCGCGATAAGTAAAGTCGGCATTATATGAAGTGCTCTTGTTGCCACCATTGATGCTTACGTTATGATTGTGTGTCAGAGCTGTACGTGAAACAGCGTCGAGCCAATCCGTGTCGTAGCCACGATCAGTATAGTTTGTCAAGCCTGCACGGATATCAGAACCATCCATCATATCAAGTTTCTTTCCGAAAGAAGAGAGTGAAACATAACCGCTGTAGCTGGCTGTAGTCCGAGTCTCACGCTTTCCTGCCTTAGTAGTGATGATAATTACACCAGCAGCACCACGAGTACCATAGATAGCTGCTGCAGATGCGTCTTTGAGGACGTCGATACTCTCAATATTCTCAGGGGATACTGTGCTCAGGCTACCCTCCAGTCCATCAACGAGTACTAATGGTGAGTTACCACCTTCGATCGAGATAATACCACGGAGGCGAATTGAAGAAGCTGCATTAGGGTCACCAGAACCATTAGCGATATTAAGACCAGCTACCTTACCTTTAATCAGATCACCAGCATCTCGGATATTTCCTTGAGCAAAGTCTTCTGCCTTAACGCTTGTGATGGCAGAGGTAAGGTCGCCCTTACGCTGGGTGCCATAACCAATGACAACGACTTCATTCAGAAGCGCATTGTCTTCCTGAAGTGTTACATCGTTTCCGGCTTTGACTTCCTGAGATACAAAACCGATGTAGCTAATCACAAGCATTGCGTTGCGATTAGTGACATTCAGAGAGTAGTTACCGTCATAGTCTGTAACGGTTGCGTTCTTGGTGCCTTTTTCAGTGACAGTGGCGCCGATGATCGGCTCACCCTTCGCGTCTTTGACGACACCTTTTACAACGACGCCTTGCTGGGTAGTCTCAGCGACGTCTGGCGAAACTTCTGCTGCTGCGTAGGCAAAGCCTGCACCACTCAGCAAAAGCAAACATAGAAAATGTTTCTTCATACCAATTTGTTTTTTTAGGTTTAAATTTTGATTTACTTATTAATTATTTGTTTACTTTCCATTCAAGTACACCACCTGACTCGCCTTTCTGGAGTTTGGCGAGAATCTTAAGACCAGTGGTCTTTACAGGGGCGAAGTCAACACTATTGTAACAATCCTTGCTAACAGTGTATGGGCTGTGATCTGTCACTTCCTGCCATTCGCCTTTCTGATTCTTATAGTAGAGGCTCCAGGACTCTGGTGTACGGAAGTTTCCGTCGTAATGGTCGAAGTCGAGCCAGTAGACCTGTACGTTTGACACCTCGTATTCATTATCAAACTGATAGGTGATAGCCTCTGTAGTACCAAACTTAAGCCACCAGTAGTGGTATGGCTTAGAAGTGTCTGATGAGCGTTTGGGCTCCCACTGGTCGTTAGTGCCTCCTGCCCAAGAGTCAACAGGTGCTGTCTCTGGAGCATCATTCTGGATAGGACCACGATTGCAGAAGGTCTGTGCCTTCGAGGCGATAGAGGGGAGAGGGGTTGCTACAGCCTTTGCTGGTGTGTTGGCTATCCATATCTCCATCTGTTGAGGACCACGATTATTCCATGTAGAGTAGGGTATGGCACGGAACTTTATGTCCTTGATATCACCATTCTGCTCCAACTGCTTTGCAGAGCCTCCAAGTACCATCACACCATTAAGGAGGTTTGCCTCGTAGTGGGCTGCGATATCAGCACTATTGAGGATATACTTATTAAACACCTTACCATCAGCCTGATCAGAGCCTTCGAGGCAGAATACCACAGGACCACGCTCTAAGGCAATCTTACCTCTGTCGTCTTCTGCATTGTCGTTTGCAATGATTCTACGGATATTCATTGGCAAGCTGAGTTCGATGACATCGCCCTTCTTCCATTTGCGCTGGATAGTAGCATAGTCGCCAGCTTCTGCTGCCACCTGTACGCCATTAACAGAAATGGCGTAGGCAGGGGCTGCATCCATATATTTGTAGAGAGAGTTATTCGTAGGCGAATCCTTAAGCCAAGAAGGTATACGGAGCTTAATGGCGAACTTGCCACTGCCCTTAGTAATCTTAACCTGGATTTTTCCATCCCAAGGATAGTTGGTGGTCTGTTCCAACTCGACTTTACCGATCTTTGCTTTTCCCTGGGCATACAGGTTTACATAAATGTCCTTGCCTTGCTGAGCATAGATGTATCCTGGGATAGAGGCAACGAAGCGAGTGATATTACCTGGACAGCAAGCACAGCCGAACCACTTTTGGCGCTCGTGCTCACCATCGCTCTCGAGTGGATTGTCGTAGAAGAACTTATCTCCACTCAGCGATACACCGCTCATCACATTATTATATAATGCACGCTCGCATACATCAATATATTTGCTCTCGCCTGTGGCAAGGAACATGCGATAGTTCCAATAAACATTGGCGATAGCAGCACATGTCTCGCAATAAGCAGTATGGTTGTTCAACTCGTAGTTGGGTCCGAAGCCCTCACCCTGAGGACGACTGCCTATGCCACCAGTGATAAAGAGTTTTTTGCTGGACATGTTCTCCCAGATTCGCTCCAAAGCATCAAAATATGCCTTATCACCAGTAAGGGATGCCACATCAGCTACTCCGCTATAAAGATATCCTGCACGAACGGCATGACCAACGATCTCTTCCTGTTGGAGGATAGGCATGTGGTCTTGAGAATACTCGCTGGGCTTATGTCCGTCAGTGCAGCGACCTGTCTCCTCAACGAAGTATTTTGCACCTTCGAGGTATTTCTTGTTACCTGTTACCTTATAAAGCTTGCAAAGAGCCATCTCGATGATAGGATGTCCGCCAGGACGATGAATCTGCCCCTCGTTAGGACCAAAGGTCTTGCAAACGAGATCTGCATTCTTGATAGCCACATTAAGGAAGTTTCTCTTACCAGTAGCACGATAGTGAGCCACTGCGCTCTCTATCAGATGACCTGAGTTGTAGAGCTCGTGAGAGTTGATTTTCTCCCACTTATGAGTGCCCCACCAGCCACTCAGGCGCGTACATTTATTAGTAACGCAGGTGGTAAGATAGCCATCAGACTCCTGAGCCTTGGCAATGATATTAATAACTGAGTCGAGGTAATGGTCCAGTTTCTTGTCATAATGTACAGCGAGCGAGTAACTGGCTCCCTCGATAACCTTATAAGGATCGGTATCGTCGAACGAGAAGTCGCCCTTGTGCTCACCCTGGATAAGACCAGCTGCAAGCGCAAAGTTATCAAATCGTCCGTTTACCTCACACTCATGGAAGGCTGAAGGGATGCTCACCGTACGATTAATCTCGATACGTGGAGCCCAAAAACCATCGTTGAGGTGAACCTGAGTAAAGCTCACCTCCTGAATAGGAGCTATAGGCTGTTGCTTCTGGACACCACTCATTGAGAGGGTAAGCGAAGCCACACCTATTAATAATAATGCTCTTTTTTCCATACGTTTGTTGGTTTTGGTTCTATTGCTAATTTTATAAAAGTTTTGATTTCGATTGCAAAATAACTAATAAATAGGGAAAGGGAATGCCAAAATAATCCAAGAAGATATAAAAATCGTCTAAACCCCGATTGCAAAAGCTTTTTTAGACGATTTTATCATTGGTATTAGACTATTTTTTAAGCGAGATTCACGGAAAGTTGTTATCTTTGCACCGTCAATCAAAATAATAATGAAATGATGCTAAAAAGACTACTAACGCTTGCCACCATATTTATAATAGTGGGCAGCATGCAAGCAAAGGACTACACCATCACTTCGCCAAACGGAAAACTATCCGCAACAATAAGTGATGGCGACCAGATTATAATTAATCACCAAGGGGAAACTGTTCTTACAGTAAGGCCTGCGATAGTTTCTGGTAAGGAAACTATTGTTTTCTCAGCAGGAAACAAAAAGTTTCTCGGCAAGAAACAATTGTCGGAAAGCATCTCTTCTCCTTTCTATCGTCAGGCTTCATTCAAAATGGAAGGTCAGCAGATGGATTTCCACTTGGGTAAGAACATCGGATTACAGCTCAGAGTGTATGATGAGGGCGTAGCATATAGGTTTTATACCAGGAATAAGAAGGAAACCATCATAGAAAATGAAGAGGCAGATTTCTGCTTCCCAGATGACTGCAAGGCGTGGCTGGCTTATTCTACCAACGATGAGAAGCCCTTCGCAATGGCCTTTCAGAACTTCTATGATGAGACCAAACTAAGCAAAGCAAAGGATAAATACGCTTTCCTTCCAGCTACTATCCAGAGTGGCGATGTGAAGGTAACTATACTTGAGAGCGATCTTCGTAGCTATCCAGGCATGTTTCTGAAGGCAAAAGACAATCATCTTAAGGCTGCGTTTGCCAAATATCCAAAGAAAATGGACTATTACAAGTGGCGTGGTATGAGCTATGTGGCTGAAACAGAGGATTATATTGCGAAGTCAACAGGTGTGAGAACCTACCCTTGGCGAGTGATGGCTATTACGGAGAATGATACTGAGATGCCAGTAAACAACCTTGTATATGCACTTGCCACTCCTAATCAGATAGGCGATACCTCATGGATTAAGCCAGGCAAGGTGGCTTGGGACTGGTGGAACGACTGGAACCTGAAGGGTGTTGACTTCGAAGCTGGCATCAATACGCGTACCTATAAATATTATATAGACTTTGCTGCCAAGAACCATATCCCTTACGTGGTGCTCGACGAAGGGTGGTATAACTCCTCGAAGGGTGATATTATGAATCCCATCGATGCCATCGACCTGCAAGGACTTATCGATTGTGGCAAGCAGAGGGGTGTAAGCATAGTGCTTTGGACTGTATTCAATGTGCTCGATGAACATCTGGTTGAGGCTTGTGAGAAGTACAGGGCAATGGGCATAAAGGGTTTTAAGATAGACTTTATGGATCGTAACGACCAGAATGCTGTAGAGATGGCAGAGCGTCTGGCCAAGACTTGTGCAAAATATCAGTTATTTGTAGACTATCATGGATATTTTACTCCAACGGGCATGAATCGCACCTATCCTAACATTCTAAACTACGAAGGTGTGTTTGGTATGGAAGAGGCGCGTTGGGCTAAGAAGGATACTGATATGCCCCTCTACGATGTTACCTTCCCATATATCCGCATGATGGCAGGACCAGTTGACTTTACTCCTGGAGCCATGCGCAATGGAACGAAACATAACTGGGTAGAGTGTTATCAGAATCCTGTGTCTATGGGTACTCGATGCCATCAGTTGGCATGCTATGTGGTTCAGGATTCGCCTTTCACCATGCTCTGCGACACGCCAACGAATTATGAGAAGGAGCAGGAATCAGTAGATATCATAGCCTCCATTCCTGAAGTTTTCGATGAGACTCGAATCCTACAAGGCGAGATGGGCAAGTATATCGTAACAGCTCGTAGAAAAGGCGCTGATTGGTATATCGGAGGCCAGACTAACTGGGACGGACGTGATATCACTCTTCCGTTAAGTTTCTTGGACGATGGTAGTTATCAGACCACCATTGTAACTGATGGTATCAATGCCAATCATCATGCCGAGGACTACCGCATCGAGAATAAAAGCATAAGGGCGCAGGAAAAGCTATGCATCAAGATGGCATCTGGCGGCGGATTTGTTGTTATCCTGAAAAAGCAATAACGGCAATGAAGAAATCTATAGTAACACTCGCATTGTTGGCATGGGGACTGGCTCCTGCGGTCGCAGACCCAGGTGCCTGTCTCCATGACTACCCATCTGCGGCAAATCCGTTTATTCCAGGATATTTCGCAGATCCTACAATCCGTAAGTTTGGCGATATCTATTATCTCTATGCCACTACCGATGGCACAGGCAATGGCTATGGCCCTGCACAGGTGTGGGTAAGCAAAGACTTTGTAAACTGGAAGAACATCGTAATGAACTGGCCCACAACCGAAGTGGTATGGGCTCCTGACGTTGTGCAGCAGCCAGACGGCACTTTCCGCTACTATTATTGCGAGCCATGCAATATTAACATTGGTGAGAGCAAATCGCCAGTAGGCCCTTGGAAGAATATATTGGGTAAGGAAGATGCTGTGATGGTTCCAGACCGCTATGTCCATAATGTTATCACTCTCGATCCACAGCTGTTTCGCGATGATGACGGATCAGAGTATCTGTATTTCACTACTTGGGGCATATATAAAGGCTTTGGCTGTGGTGTAGCGAAGCTGAATCAAGGGGACAGGTCGCTTGATTCTGACGGCAGAGCCGTAGATCAAGGACCTGTCCCCTTGATTCAAGATGCCCGAACGTGGAATGAAAATGCCCCATTCCCAATAGCAGCCGATAAGTTCTTCTCTGAAAAGCGCCTCATCCCTAATACAGAACTGAAGGATATCTTCGAGGCTCCATTTGTATTCAAGCACAATGGTATCTATTATTTCACATATTCGTCAGGCTCATGTCACGATCATACTTATCGAGTGCAGTATGCTATATCCACAAAAGGACCAATGGGACCATTTGAATATAAAGGATGTATCCTTAAGACAAATGCTGATCAGACTGTTCATGGTCCTGGTCATCACTCTATTCTTGAGCAGGAAGGGAAATATTATATAGTCTATCATCGCCACAATCTGCCTCGTAGTGTACATGGCTTTAATCGTCAGATCTGTATCGATGAGATGAAGTTTGATGCCAATGGCAATATTCTTCCTGTGGTCCCAACTCATGATGCCAAGAATGTAACAGTCTTTAAGCATCAAAGATGCAAGAATCTTGTTTTAGGTGCAAAGGTTACTGCTTCTTCTTACTATGATGAGTGGTTTAAGCCAGAGTATGCTGTCGATGATAACAACGCAACTCTATGGAAGGCTTGCAACACTAATTGGGGCAAAGGACAGCATCAAGACGAGTGGCTGCAGATAGACCTTGGCAAGCCTATGAAGTTCAATGAGGTGTGGACACAGTTCGAATATGCCACTTTCTTCTACCAGTATCGCATTGAGACATCGCTCGATGGCAAGAAATGGATGCTCTATGCTGATCGTACCAGCAACACTATGCAGGGCTCGCCAATGATAGACAAAGGTAAAGCAAAGGCTCGTTTCATACGCATCACCATTACAGACACCCAGAAGAACGGCCACATGCCTGCCATCTGGAATATCAAGGTATGGGAGCAGGCTCCTGAACTGCCAGAAATCAATGTGGAAACTAATGATGGTTATCCTGGCATGCATCAGAAGGATGTGGAGTCTGCCGCTCGCTATGCATCTTCAGCCACTATCGACTTCAATGTGGCCTCATTAGCAACCACAAGGGGTGCTACTCAGCCTTTCGATATCACTGAAGTAGGTCAGTTCAAGGCCAACAAGCCTATTCGTGTTCGTGTGAAGGATGGCCGCTGGGCAATGTTCCTTAATGGTACACAGCGTCTGGTCAGCGAGAAGCCTCTGGCTGAGGACTATCGTTACAATGCTCCATATACCATTTCGGCCCTCGTATATCAGACGAAGGCAGGTCCAGTTTCTACTGTTGTCTCACTATCAACATCGCGAGCAGATTTGGCCACAACAGAATTCCGTCTGGGAACAGACCCAAAGACAGGAATCCTCAACCATAACGGTTCGTTTGAGAGCTATGGAGCACCAGAGGTAATAAAGGCCGCTGAAAGGCTACGGGTAGGCGAGCGAAGCGATGGAATGGGTCGTTGGGCTCTTTGGACTGTAACCTTCGATGGTTGGATGGAGCGTGTATATATGAATGGCGAACTCGTCCATGAGCAGAACAATTTCCTGATGGTTCGTCCTGAAGGGCATATCACCATTGGTGCCGATGGCTCTGGTGCTAACAACTTCATGGGCTATATCAGCCAGCTGAATATATCTCCCAAGGCAATGACTGCTGAAGAAGTGAAGGCCTGTTATGATTCCGTAAGCAAGACTTCTCCCATAGCATCGCTTGGTGATGACGATTTCGAAGAGATTGACCCTGACAGCAAGTTTACACTATCGCCAGCCATGAAGCCAATCTTTGAGCATAAGAACGAGATAACATTATCTGATGGCAAAGCAGCTTTTAACGAAGACCCGCTGAAAAATGGTGGTATTATATATAAAGAGGTAGAGGGCGATTTCGTCGTAATGGCTCGTGTGGCAGACATTGAAGGTCTGTCAGCTCGCGACATCAAACCATATAATGAGGGGGGCATTCTTATCTGTAATGGCTGCGGCGATCATGGGGACGATCACGGGGACAGGTCCATGATTAGCGGCAATGCCGCAATAAAGCGACCTGTCCCCGTGATCGTCCAGCTTGGAGCCTTTCCGCTTTATAATTGTGGCAACATGCTTACTATTCTAAGTAGTGAAGGTCGTCCTCAGTTCCCCAATTATATGGGTTATGATTTTGACCCCATCCTACAATTCGAGCGTCGTGGCAACCAGCTCTTTGCCCGAACCAGCAAGGATGGCGAAACGTGGACCAATATGCCAGGCTCGCCCATCGAAGTAAACACTCCCAAACTCAGTATTGGAGTCTATCAGACCACCTACAATGACAATCCTTCGTGGGTGAAACTCAGCGACTTCATCATTTATCAGTAAAATATCAATCAAAACAATAACAATATGAAAAAGTTAGTTTTATCATTTCTAATTTGCTCTTTATCATTCGGCCATGCTCTGGCTCAGAAGAAGCAACAGGCGAGTGGATATCCTATCAGCCCAGTGCCTTTTACCAGTGTTAAAGTAACCCCAGGCACCTTCTGGGGCCAGCGACTTGAAGCCAGTCGTAAGGTTACCATCCCCCTCGCTTTTTCAAAGTGCGAAGAGACGGGCCGTTACACAAACTTCTCTAATGCTGCCCAGCACTTGAAAGATCCATCAAAGGTGTTCAAGGTTGGCGGACTGGCATTCGATGATACTGATCCTTACAAGACCATCGAGGGTGCCAGCTATATCCTGCAGACCTATCCTGATAAGAAGCTTGTGCAGTATATCGACTCAGTACTCGATGTTATTGCTTCTGCTCAGGAGCCTGACGGATACCTCTATACTTCCCGCACCCAGAATCCAAAGGAACCACATGAGTGGGCTGGTGATAAGCGTTGGAGCAAGGAGGAAGATTTGAGTCATGAGCTATATAACCTCGGTCATATGGTTGAGGGTGCCATCGCTCATTATCAGGCTACAGGTAGCCGTAAGTTCCTTGATGTCGCCATCCGTTATGCCGATGTGGTTTGCAAGGAGGTAGGTCCTAATCCTGGTCAGGCCTGTGTAGTACCAGGTCATCAGATTGCAGAGATGGCCTTGGCTAAGCTCTATCTGGTAACAGGTGACAAGAAATACCTCGATGAGGCCAAGTTCTTCCTCGATTATCGTGGAAAGACAACGATTGTTCACGATTACTCTCAGGCTCACATGCCTGTTATTGATCAGGATGAGGCTGTAGGACATGCTGTTCGTGCTGCCTATATGTATGCCGGCATGGCAGATGTGGCTGCACTTACTGGCGATAAGGATTATATCAAGGCCATAGATGCTATCTGGGACAATATCGTTACCAAGAAGCTCTACATCACTGGTGGCATTGGTGCTACCTCTAATGGCGAGGCATTTGGCAAGAACTACGAACTGCCCAATATGAGCGCTTACTGCGAGACTTGTGCAGCTATTGGCAATGTTTATATGAACTATCGCTTGTTCCTGCTTCATGGTGATTCTAAGTATTACGATGTACTTGAGCGCACACTTTATAACGGTCTTATCAGTGGTGTGTCTCTCGAAGGAAATGGTTTCTTCTATCCCAATCCTCTGGAGTCGATGGGCCAGCATCAGCGTCAGCCTTGGTTCGGATGTGCCTGCTGTCCAAGCAATATCTGTCGTTTCATCCCATCGCTGCCTGGTTACATCTATGCCGTAAAGGATAAGAACGTATATGTAAACCTTTTCCTTTCCAATAAGAGCGAACTTAATGTAGCTGGCAAGAAAGTAACTTTGAACCAGACAACTGAGTATCCTTGGAATGGTGATATCACTGTATCTGTAGATAAGAACTCAGCAGGCCAGTTCGCCATGAAGATCCGTATCCCAGGCTGGGTTCAGAATCAGGTGGTTCCATCCAACCTCTATCAGTATACCGATGGCAAGCGCCTTAATTATAGTTTAATGGTTAATGGTAAACAGGTTAATGGTCAATTGACCTCTGATGGCTACTACACCATCGACCGCAAGTGGAAGAAGGGCGACAAGGTGCAGATTCACTTCGATATGGAGCCTCGTACCGTTCGTGCTAACAATAAGGTGGAAGCTGATCGTGGTATGGTATCTGTAGAACGTGGACCTCTGGTTTATTGTGCTGAGCATCCAGACAATAACTTCGATATCATGGGTGCCCTCATCAATCAGGAACCTAAGTTCACACTTGGCAAGGGCGAGATTGCTGGTACGCCAATCCTGACTCTTACTACCGATGCCCAGACCTTGAATTTCAATAAGCAGGGTAAGCTCGAGGCTCAGGATCAGACTCTCAAGCTTATTCCATATTATGCATGGTGTCATCGTGGCAGCGGAAAGATGCGAGTATGGTTGCCTCAGGATCTGAATGCCACCAACCCATCTCAGCCTGCCACACTCGCCTCAGAGAGTAAGGTAAGCAGTTCAACGGAGAAGATGCCAGCCCTATCTGCTATCAACGACCGCCTGGTGCCAAAGGATGAGAATGATCGCTCTGTTCCTTATACCCATTGGTGGCCAAAGAACGGCACAACAGAGTGGCTCGGCTATGAGTTCCCACAGCAGAGCACTGTTCAGAGCGCTACTGTCTATTGGTATGATGATGGCCCTTGGGGTGGATGCCGTGTGCCTCAGTCATGGCGAATCCTCTATCAGGATGCTCAGGGCCAATGGCAGCCAGTAACAGGAGCCGATCGTTATCCGACAGACAAGGGTAGTGCCTGCACTGTCAACTTCGACCCTGTAAACACTAAGGCTTTGCGTCTGGAAATTGTTCTGCCAGAGGACAATTCTGCAGGTCTGTTTGAGTGGATAGTAAGGTAAGATAATTCTCAGCTCATAAGGGCGTGGTTCGTAATGAGCCACGCCTTTTGATATTTAAAAATCTTAGTCTTTTCTTGGCTGTTTCACGAAAAAGTTATATCTTTGCAACAGAAAGTTGGGAAGTATGAAGAAACCTCAGTGGCTTGAAAAGGAAAAACTATATAGCATTATGTTCGAGTCGGAAACTCCGCTTGGACGCATTTTCGACATCACTCTGATAATAGCTATATCGCTGAGCATCATTATCTCGTTTATCGAGACTGTTCCTTCGTTGGTACGTACTTTTAAGCTGGTGCTTGAGATATTGGAATATGCGCTTACCTTCTTCTTTACGGTAGAGTATATTGCCCGTGTCTATTCTTCGCCACGTCCTCGTGAATACGTGCTGAGTTTCTTTGGCGTCATCGACCTGTTGTCAATCCTGCCGCCTTATCTCTCTTATTTCCTGCCCAATGCGAGGTATATGATCCTGTTGCGTTCGTTCCGCTTCATACGTATCTTCCGCATATTCAAGCTGTTCAGTTTCATCAACGAGGGTTACATGCTGATGCGCTCGCTCCAGAAGAGCCTCGCCAAGATTGCTGTCTACTTCCTTTTCGTGCTGATATTGGACATCTGTCTTGGTACGCTGATGTTTATGGTTGAGAACGGACAGCCAAATACGCAATTTACCGATTTGGCCACATCTGTATATTGGGCCATTGTCACGATGACAACAGTAGGATATGGTGACATCACACCTGTAACTCCCATAGGACGCCTGCTCTCTGCGTTTGTCATGCTGCTGGGTTATACTATTATCGCTGTACCCACAGGTATTGTTACGGCAAATATTATCGATGAGGTGAAGGAAAAACCCAAGGATGGTCACTGCCCACGTTGTGATGCCAAAGTTCGCACCAAAGACCGATATTGCTCACAATGCGGTGAAAAGCTATAAGAATGACAATGAATCGATACGCTTTATTTTTTGATATTGACGGAACGCTTGTTAGTTTTAAGACTCACGAGATACCGCCTTCCACGATTTTAGCACTAACTCAGGCCAAGGCCAATGGTCATAAGGTGTTTATTGCCACAGGCCGTCCACCGCTGATTATCACCAATTTGGGTGCTATAGAGCATCTTATCGATGGATATGTCACCATCAATGGTGCCCTATGCTTTGTAGGCAACGAGATAGTAAGTTGTAAGGATATCCCTTATGATGCAGCTCGTCTAGTGGTTGACGATGCCCAGGAGAAGGATTATGGCGTGATTGTTGTAGGCGAGAAGGATGTGGCTGTGCTCGACCCTCATAGTGAGGTCGACAGGATATTCCGTCAGGAGATTGCAGTCGAGAATCTGGATCAGGTCAAGCCTTTGGAGCATGTCATGCAGCAGCGTATCCTCCAGCTTACGCCATTCTTCTCAGCCGATTATGAGCGCGAGTTGATGGCTCGCATTCCAAGTTGCACTTCAGGACGCTGGCATCCTGCTTTTACGGATATTACGGCACAAGGTGCAGACAAAGGTGAGGGCATGCTGATTATGGCAAAGCATTTCGGGCTCAATCCGCAATACACTATGGCTTTTGGCGATGGTGGCAATGATGCTTCGATGATTCGTACGGCAGGTATTGGTGTGGCAATGGGTAATGCCCTTGACTCATTAAAAAAAGAGGCTGCCTTTACGACAACCTCTGTCGATGATGACGGAATCTTAAACGCTCTCCGTCATTTCAAACTTGTGTAATTTATTTCTTTCGTGTCCATGTCTGAGTCTCGTAGAACATGGCGATGTATTAATTTTCTTCTCTATTACCCATCGATGATAACGGTAGGGGTATCGTGATACCGGCCTACAACGAGGATGGTCTTTTTTGTCTTGTAGCGATATAGACCTGACAGGGTGGTTACTATTAATTCGTAGCTGCGGCCTATCTCTAACTGGTCGAGGGTGAGCAGAGTATTATAGTCTGGTGCATCCTTCGGTTTGAACTCATAGAACACACTATCAGGTATGAGCACCGTCTGCGGGTCATCGAGATTAAGGGCTGTAGAGAACGTTCCTTCTGGCGAACTGATGCCTGTAAACACGAAATGCACCTTACTGCCGCAATATGTGCGCAGCAACTCAAATTCAGCACTAAGACGATCGACGTCGTAAACTATTATGCAGTGAAGTCCGTGCCACAGCTGCTCCACCATCTGTGTTCCGATATGGTGGGCCTCCATGATCTCACGAATAGCATGAGCCCTTTCCGGGTCGGGCTTGATGAATGGATTTCCACGCTCAATGTCATCAGCCAGAGTGGGCCAGTGTTTCTCAACATATCTGAGCATCTCTATAAGATTGTCATAACGGTCGCATATGGCAAGTGATATGTGTTCCTGCCTGAGGGCAAAGAGCGACTGCATATAGAGAATATCGTTACGCTGTGGATAGTTGGTAACCTCAACTGGTATTACATATACCTGATCGTTGTCGAACTCCCGCTTTACAAGCAGTCGGCCAAGCATGTTTCCGATGGTTATCCCAGAGGGCAGACGTTCCACGCTGTTGTCTACCAGATTAAGGGTCATTCCCTCAGTGAGGAATCCATGATTACCAGCGATGTAGAATCCTGAGCAGAAGCTGTAGTCATAATTGACCTGCACACCCCATCTTGACTGAGGCATCTTCCTGAATCCATCCAAAATAGATAAATGCTCTGTAAGATAGGTCGTCAGGATATTTTTCTCGCCATCGGCTATTCGTTCGAAATACGATGTATAGTCTTCATAGTCTGTCAGAGGGATATAACGTTTGAATTCATCCACGCTATAGATGTTTCTGAAGCCGTGCTTGCTTCCATATTCCGTCCTGGCATTCTCGCGCAAGAGCCTCATAACGAAATCTTCCTGACTTCGCATCGGATTGTATGTGATATCATCAAGCCTGTTTCTTACATTCAGGCCGTCAGTCCAGCGCGCCTCGTTTACTATCTTGATTACCCTCTCGTCCATATAGCGTTATTCTTCTTTTTCCCTCACTATTTGAGATTTATCTATGTTTACCTCATAAGGTTCCATATTTCCCTTGATGTTGTAAGTAAGTACAACCTTGTCTAATGAGACATCAAGCGAACATGGTGCTCCTTCAATCAGGGGGATACAACTGTTGCTACCAACCGGAAAACCACAGCATACAGGAATATCATAGTCATGAAGATGAGCAATCAGCATCTGTTCCACGCTGCCATACTGAAGATCGTACTTGATGGAGTTGAACGTGCCGAAAATGATACCCTTTAATCTTTCAAAGTCATACTGCAAACGCAGCATATAAAACAATCGGTCAATATCGTGCAGCGACTCTTCAACCTCTTCGATAAAGAGGATGATATCATGTTTGCATGCGAGATGTATCTTCGTTCCTGCTACAGTAGAATAGCTTGACAGGTTGCCTCCTACGAGGATACCCTCCGCATGCCCCACTCTATTATATGCATTACCTTGAATCCTGTATTGAGGTATCGTTCCAAAGAGAATATTGCGGATGATAGAGGTGGCCGGCTCCTGGGCACTTGCTATCTGAAACGCCATAGGACCATGAATACACATCACACCAGCAAAGGCGATGGCATAGAGAAGCATTGTGATGTCGCCATGACCAACAAGCCACTTGGGGTGTTGCTGATAGTATTCCACTGGTATGCGGTTAAGCAGATGAATAGAACCGTATCCGCCTCGCGAGCAGATGACAGCCTTGATAGTATCGTCTTCGAGTGCCCATAGCAAGTCGGCAGCACGCTCATCGGCTGTTCCTGCGTAGGCATTTACATTAAGGTTATTTGTGTGTGGGCCTATTACTGGCTGCAAGCCCCAGCTTTTGATTACCTCTGCAGCCATCTGGAGTGCCTCTTGAGGCACCCAATATGCAGGAGAGATAAGAGCAACCTTATCTCCCGCCTTTAGATAGGGTGGTTGGACAATCTTTTTACCTTGACTCATTAACAAACATAATTAATTCTTGCAAAGATAATCATTTTTTAAATTATACCCTAAAATTTTTTGTTTTGCTACCGCAATATTTGTTATTTCTGAAACAACTTTGTAAATTCTGAAACAGTGAACCAGCCGTAGCAAGAATCGTTTCGGATTATTCCAACTTTCCTGCCAGTCGCATGCGCCCAGCGGATGACATTGTGGGAGCGGATATGCCGGCCGTTTTTACTATCTGCTGGTCGCCATCGATGTTGAACTGCAAGGTGGCTCCGTCTGCACGCACGTCAATAGTAATATTAGCACCCATCACCAGCGGCAGGTTCACGTCGCCATGACCACCCTAATAATATAGATTCATATGCAATATTTCGTTATTTGGCAATCATCATCACTTCGCGTACTCCAGGTCATAGGCTGAATGGGTGGTAATGCGCATTGCTGAGGTTTCGGCGGTGTAGTCCGTGATAATGGAAACCACACGGTCGCCTGCGGTGGTGTAGTCGTAGTAGTAAACTGAAGATCCAATGGTCATGGTCTTTACCAGATTTTTGCTGATGACAAAACCGTCGTTAAATCCACCCACAGAGTAGATACCCGTCAATAAGAATATGTCATTATAGAAAGGATTGAGCAACTTGGTGTACTCGTAGGAATAGTTTACGGTGGCGTGGCTGCCATTATACAGTTCTTTTTCGACAGTCTTGGATACGACGTTGTCTCCTTTCCACTCGTAGCTTGTAACCTCTTTTGCTGATGAAGTCGGGTTGGGCTCTTTCCCCTTGGTGAATTCATTGGTTTCCTCAGTCTTCACCAGCTTGTCACCGCTGTAAGAATAGGTGGTGTAGTAGATGTGGTCTATAGTGTCATCGTATGGCATGGTCTCTACCATTCGCGCAAGGCGCCCCTGGGCATCGTACTCATAAGCATAGTTGAGACGTGTTCTGTTCAGCCTGGCGTTAATGATGTGCTGATTGTCATCATAGGTCAGCACCCATGATCTTTCAGTGGTCTGTATGCTTTCCAAACGGTCACCCGTCCATTGAAGATCATAAAGCAGTGCACGTTCGTTAACTTTTTCATAGAGAGTCGTCCACTGGCCCGCCACATTGCTTTCCGCCTTAACCATACTCGAGGAATAGACCTTGCTGACCTTAGGCAGCGGTTTATTCTGAGGTGCCACAGGGTTGTCGTCGTTCGAACACGCTACAAACACACTTGAGCCGCAAATAGTCAGGATGGCGGCTAGCACCCAATTCATTACTCTTTTCATACGCTCTATTGTAATGCCGTTAGCAATAAATCAAAAACAAAGATAGTTTTAGAACCGTTTCGTTTGCAAAGATAACAAAAAGAATCGGTATTCAGAAAAAAACAATGCACAAATTTGGGCTATGTACCAAATGCGTGCATCATTGAAGCTTCATCCATGCCGTAACGGTCTGGCCATTGAAGAACTTGAAGGCGGCAGCGAAAGTGCTGTAGCTATTGAAGCCGCAATCATAAGCCAGCTGTTGGGCTGTGAAGGGTCGTAGTGACTCGACTGCCTCACGATAGATCTGCTCAAAATGCTCGATGCGCAGGCGGTTAATATAGGTATTGTATGTGATGCTCTGCTGAGCAAAATACTGGCTGACATAGGTACGATTGGTGCCAAGGGCCTCACTGAGCTGTGCCAATGTGAGGTCGTGCTGTAGGTAAAGTTTCGGCTCCTCACAGTATCTCTGGAGAAGTGCTCCGATATCTATTGTTGCGGGTTTATAGACATCATCCTCCTCGACATCAGGAGTGCTAGTTTCATCTGCTGACAACTTCTGCAACGTCTCCACTCGCCAGAGCAGGAAGCCGATAATGAGAATTGTGTTCACCTGCGACAGATACTCTCTGTACATCTCTCCCGGATTCGTAGAATAGACATCATAGACGATAAAGAGAACAACGGCAAACAGCAGACTCTGCCACACCTCCTTGTGATCCAGATCAGCATAGTTCTCTTTCAGCCAGCGGTTGTATTGCACCAGTGCATATATATAATAGATGCCGAAAATGGCGACGATAACCACCTGGCAGTTGTGCATCAGGTCCAAGCCGTATTCGTTGTGAGTGGCTACTCCCATAGCGGCTCCCCCTATGACAAGCACTTGGGGTATGAACCATGGCCAAATAGGACGCGGGCGATCCTGTAAGATACGAAGTAGCAATGCCATCACAAGCGGTACCAGCATGATATGATCGAGCATTATGCAGATGATGTTACGTGTCAGACGGTCATCAGCCATCCAATAGGTACCTAACACATACCACCACACGTGGCTCATCGCCGACATAAAGAAGAAAACTGAAGTCCACCAGCGCAAAGCCCTCGGAGGAGTAACGTCGAAAACAATGGCATTGCTGCTCCTCAACGACAGATAAAGACTCGCTACCAGAGCAAAAATAGTCACCCCACCATAAAGCATAAGAAAGAGGGTGTCCTGAATACTCTGATACGCGTACATCTGTTAAAAAGGAATGGGGATTAATCGTCGTCAATGGCTAGGCCGGCACGGTATTCTGCAGGTGTGATGCCGTAGCAACGTTTGAACTGTTCACGAAGGTTTGGAGCAGTAAAACCTACCTCACGGGCTATCTCTGTGATTTTCATCTCAGGGCGGTTGGTGAGCAAATCGTAGGCTATCTCCATACGGATGGAGTTGATATACTGGGGAAAAGACATTCCATCGGCAAAGGCATTCAGCTGGTCGTTCAGACGATGTCGGCCAATACCGAAACGCTCCATTATATCTTCACGCATAAGATTAACTTGTGCGTAGAGACGCTCTTCGCGGATAATTATGTCGATGGTCTTAAATAAGTCTTTATCCATTGCCGGTTTATAATTTCGACCACAAAAGTACAAATAATATATTGGATTAGGAAGAAAATATATGCACGCATTTGGTCCGTATACCAAATGCGTGCATCGAAAACGGGATAAAAGGATATTTCATTACAAATTTTGGCGATATTCACCAGGTGTTACACCATATTTTCGCTTGAACTGTTCACGAAGGTTGGCAGGGGTGAAACCCACCTCAGCAGCGATGGCAGAGATAGTCTTTGTTGGTTCATCGCGAAGCAGATGGAGAGCCTCTTCCAATCGGATGGAGTTAATATATTGTGGGAAAGAGAGTCCGTCTGCATGTTCTGCCAACAGGTCATTAAGATTATGACGACTGATGCCGAATCGGTCGCAGACGTCCTGACGCTGCAGATTGACATTCTTATAAAGATGCTCATTACGTATCTTCTGGTCGATATCATTGAAAATAGAGGGCTCAGACGAGCCGGCAGGAACAGGTTGAGCAGACTCTGGCATCTGCTGTTCATTTATCAGACGAACCAAAACACGGTTTTTTTCGCTGACGATACGTTTCTGACGAAAAAAATAGACGGCAAAGGCCACAGCCAACAGGGCGATAGCGGCCACAGCCAGACTGATGATATGTGAACGCTTGGCTTCGGCCTGTTTCTCCTGGATCTCGAGCTGCTGCTCCTGAGCGTGATAGCGGGCGGCATAGTCGTGGGCCTTGCCTTTAATGAGGCTGTCGCTGAGTATTTTCGAGAGGTCAGCGTTGCGAGTCTGGTAGTAGTAAGCTTCTGCGTAATTTTTCTTTTCACGTGCTGCGATAGCACGGGAACGGAGAATGATGGCATAGTCCTCATTGAGCGTGTCGGCAGCCATGCGACGTTCTACTTCGTCGTAGGTGGCCAGTGCTTCGTCATACATGCCCAGCGCCATCTGCGTGGAGGCAATAAAGCGTCGGGCTGCAAAGGTCTTACCGTAGCCGCTGTTGTCATATAGCGACAGGTATTTCTTCGCCAGGCTTAGGTAACTACTTTCTTCGCCCTTCGGAGGGTTCTTGGTATGGCTATATGCTGTAGCCATAAAACCCCAGGCCTGGGCACGACTGAAGTCCAGATAGCGGTCACGGTCGCTGGGGTGCTCGCTCCAAGAGAGACGGTAGCTGTCTTCGGCATAGTCCTTGATATGACTCTCGAAGTGGTCCAAGCGATCGAGGATGCGTTGTCCCAATGGGATAACCTCGTTGTAGCGTTGCAGTCCGTTGAGCGCATTGATCTTACGCTTACAAGCAACGACAAAGGCATCCATGCGGTCGATGCTGCCAGGAATGCGTCATCAGAAAACCTACTTCGGCTTCGCTGCGCCAGCGTTCGGTCTCCAGCCCTTGTTTCTGACAGAGTTCGGCCTTCTGTGTGGCCCAATGCATATATTGCTCATAGTCGGTCTTGGCACGGCTGATGGCAATGAGCATGTCGAGGATGTTCTGCTGTTCTGTGGGCTCGTTGCGTACGGAGTCGTGGTTGAGCAATGCCTTGCAGATCAGGATGGCGGAATCCTGTCGCTGCTCCATGAGTGACTTACAGTAGATCTTGGCACGGATGAACTGCTCGCGATAGTCACTTATATTTCCTAGGACCTTGGCTGAGTCGAGCAGTTTAAGTGCACGTTCAGGATCGTTTACATATACAACTAATATCGTGTCCTGCTGAAAGGGCGTGTTACCCAAATGGGATATACGCTTTATAGAGGCCTTATCCTTGCAACCTACACAGGTTAGTAGCACGGATAATATAATAAAAAGGTGATAAACTTTTCTCATAAAAGTACAATTTGCTGACAAAGTTACTAATTGTTTCGCAGAAAATGTATTATTTCTGAAAGAAATAAATATTTTTTGTAAATTCTGAGAACGATTTGTATAATATGAAGGAGTCTGCAAAGAAAAAAAACTCTTTAATTCTTGCTGATATTGCTAAAAATGGTTACCTTTGCATTGTTATGGATAGACAACGAAAGGCAATCGTCATTGGAGCTACTTCAGGAATAGGCATGGAAGTGGCGAAGGTATTGGCATCAAAAGGCTGGCTGGTGGGCATCGCTGGACGAAGGCAGGAACTGCTTCAGCAGCTGCAACGTAAGCATCTGAACATCGTAGCCACAGAGTGTATCGATGTAACAAAAGCAGATGCTCCAGAGCGCCTACAGACACTCATCGGCAAGACAGGAGGAATGAATCTCTATTTCCACAGTTCTGGCATAGGATATCAGAACACAGAACTTGATATGAACCTTGAGTTGGCTACTGTAGAGACAAATGCCTTGGGAATGACTCGTATGGTTGGTGCCGCATTCCACTATTATACTGAACATCCTGAGCAGAAAGGCCAGATAGCCGTAATAAGCAGTATCGCAAGAACCAAAGGCTTAGGCCCTGCTCCGGCCTATTCTGCCACCAAGAGATACACAAGTCATTATCTGGAATGTCTCACTCAGCTGAGTCATATCCGAAAGCTCACAAACATAAGCATCCACGATATCCGCCCTGGTTTTGTCCGTACTCCATTAATAAGTGGTAGTAACTATCCAATGCAGCTTAAAGCCGACAAGGTGGCCAAGCAAATAGTAAATGCTTTGGAACGGGGACGCTCTATTATCACCATCGACTGGCGATATAAGATATTGGTATTCTTCTGGCGGCTTATCCCACGCTGGATTTGGATAAGAATGCTTGGGGGAATCGACAAAAAATCTGTTTGATATATGGGAACAAATCCGTTTGCACTATTAGTTGGATGGTTGCTTGATTTTATCTTTGGCGACCCGCAGAGACTTCCCCACCCTATTGTGTGGTTTGGGAAGATGATTGCTGCTGGGGAGCACAGGCTGAATAAAGGTAATGCTCGCAAAGCAAAGGGAGCAATATTGGCTATTGGGCTAATTCTGCTGGTGTTTGGTCTTGCATGGGCAATAAGATATGTGTTGGGCATCTTCGCACTCTTTATCTTTGATGGTACCAATCAGACCATTCATCAGATTCCTATATTCCTCTACATCTTCGACATAATTGTGGTTTTCTTCTGTCTCGCAGGAACAACGCTGATTAAAGAGGTCCGTGAGGTGTTTCTAGCATTAGACAGATCGCTTGACGAAGGAAGGACTCAGGTGGCCCGTATCGTTGGTCGCGACACATCAGAGCTTACTGCCCAGGAGGTACGCACAGCTGCCCTTGAGACCCTTGCAGAGAATCTGAGCGACGGAGTGATAGCCCCACTATTCTGGCTCGCACTGCTTGGTACTCCAGGCATGCTGGCATATAAGATGGTGAACACGCTCGATTCGATGATAGGCTACAAGACGGAGAAATATAAGGACTTCGGCTGCTGGGCTGCGCATATCGATGACATCGCCAACTATATCCCAGCCCGTCTTACAGCCATTTTAATGGTTCTTGCCTCTGGGCGATTAGGCTTGCTGCAATTCGTCTGGAAAAACGGCAGAAACCACGCATCGCCAAATAGCGGATATCCAGAAGCTGCTCTTGCAGGAATTCTGAACTGCCGTTTTGGGGGACCGCATTACTATTTTGGCGAGCTCTTCGACAAACCATATATTGGGGAGAATGAACGAGTCCTCACCACAGAAGACATGAAAAAAGCAGTACGTGTGAATCGTACTGCCGAAGTATTAATGATGGTTATCGTTCTTGCCGTAAGTCTTTGGGCGGCATTTTTTTGATTACAGGATATCCATCAGCTGACGCAGAGAGCTAACCTCATAGTCTATCGGTTCTGTGGCAGGATATTCAGGATAACGATTGAAATAAGCCACACGAAGACCAGCCCTCTTGGCCCCAAGGATATCCGTCTGGAAGTTATCACCAATCATAAGGGTAGACTCTTTCTTTGCGCCCGATTTTTTGAAGGCGTAATCGAAATACTCTGGGGCGGGTTTGTTATAGCCAGCATCTTCGCTAAGGATAATGGTGTCGAAGTATTCGTAAAGACCGCATGCTCGAAGTTTTTTGTATTGCACTTCGTGGAAACCATTGCTGCACATGTGCATGCGATAGCCTTTGTCACGAAGGTAATCCATAAGTTCTTTAGCTCCTTCAACAAGGCCTGGCTTGCAACTGCAGAAATCAAGGAAACGATCACTTGCCTCAAGACAGTAAGCCTCATCTGTGCTAAGACCATCTCCAAAGCTGAAAGGCCTTCGAAAACGCTCCACAATGAGGTAGTCGCGAGTTATCTCTCCTTTTGAATAGCGAGTCCAGAGGTCGATATTTGCCTTCCAATACTCGTCATAGAAAACCTGAGGGTTTGGGAAATATCGCTCAAGGTGGAGCAAATCGAAAAGCTCATGCAGAGCAATCACAGCATTGCCATGAGTATCATAGAGTGTATCATCGAAATCGATAAAGAGGTCAGAAATATTTTGTAATCTTTGCATTGTCGAAGTTGTTCATTTCGTTAATCATCCTCACAGCAGAATCAACAATTGGGAAGGCACAGAGGGCACCAGTACCCTCACCAAGCCTGAGACCAAGGTTAAGCAGAGGTTTGGCATCTACCATCTCAAGCATCATCTTATGGGCCTTCTCATCTCCACAATGAGTGAAAATCATATAGTCCAGGGAGTCTGGATAAAGTCTGATGGTAGCAAGAGCACAAGCAGTCATAATAAAACCATCGACTAAAATAATAATGTGCGCCTCAGCAGCACGAAGCATAGCCCCGATGGCTGCAATCATCTCAAAGCCGCCAAAGTAGATTAGGGGTGAGAAGTTAGAGGTGAGAGGTGAGAGATTAGACTTGTAATGGGATAATGCTTTAGAAAGGATTTCGTATTTATGACGGATGCCAGGAGCGTCGAGACCTGCACCAGCACCAATACAGTCGATTAGAGGGAAGTCACCTAAAAGACTAAGCCAGATACTCGAAGGAGATGTATTGCCAATGCCCATCTCCCCAATACAGAGGATCTGGCAACCTTCTGCTATGCAGTCATCCACAAGGTCGGAGCCTATTTGTATCGCTTTATCAAATTCTTCTTCGCTCATGGCTGGCTCATAAAGGAAGTTCTTGGTGCCTCTGGCAATTTTGCAATCAATGATATTGTCTATACCAGAGAAGTCATAATCTACTCCCACATCAACGATACGCAGTTTGAAACCATGCTGGCGACAGAACATGTTTACTCCTCCACCACCACGAGTGAAGTTAATCATCTGTTGCCACGTTACCTCACGAGGCGATACACTCACACCCTCACGCTCTATCCCATGATCACCACCAAGCAGAAGATGACAAGGATGAGCCAAAGAAGGAGTTAATGTCTGCTGGATAAGACAAACCTGCATGGCAAGCTCCTCAAGACGTCCCAAACTGCCCTTAGGCTTATTGAGGTTGTCTATCTTAGCCTGAATATCTTGTTGCATCGCCTTGTCAGGGCTTTTTATGCAAAACGTCTTCATTCCCCTTTCTTTTTTTACCTTTATTCTTTATTACCCTTTTACCTTTAAAGGTATTCCGCTGACCATTAGGATTACCTCATCAGCCTTAGAGGCGATATACTGGTTCATCCAGCCTTCGAGGTCAGTAAATTTCCGTTGTATGGCATTCTCGCTCACACCTCCGCTACCAATCTCATTCGTAACGAAGATATAAGTAGCATCATGAGAGGTAAAGGCATCGAATTCAGCTTTTGCCATTTCCAACGATTTGTCTACATCAGATTCGCTATTAAAGAAGAAATTCGTAAGCCAGAGAGTCACGCAGTCTATTAATACCACACATCCTGAGAGATCGTGACGGCTGAGATACATCTCCTCTTCTATGTTTGTCCATTGAGGTCCTCTTCTCTCCTGATGTCTGCGAACCCTCTCACGGAACTCTTCATCCCATATATGAGCTGTTGCCACATATACAGGTTTATCTGAGAAACTCAGGGCCATCCTCTCTGCCTCGCTGCTCTTTCCAGAACGCTGACCTCCAGTGATAAGAATTATTCTGCTCATAACGGCCACAAATAATTTGATGCACAGACATACAGATAAATCGACAGTTCTACCAACAGGCACACAGCCCCACAACAATCGCCAGTATAGCCTCGTAGTTTGCTCCAAATAAACAAGTAGAGCATATACATAACGACAGCAGGGAGAAAGATAAGTGCCTCCCATGAGAAACCCATAATAAAGATAAAGCCTATCATCGGCAGAAGACCTTGTACTGCGAGACTTAGCCCTGCCCAAGGACCAAACTTACGATAGATAGTCTTCGACTTTGCCTCCTCTTCCTTTCTGGCGTAAGGCATCATCAGTATCATCTGCGATGTCACCATCTTAGAATAAGGGTCGGCAGCAAACACCAGCACGGCTGCGATGTATGGAGGAATAGAATAAATCGCTGCCGTAAGAATCAGGAAATAGAATATCAGCCCTAATACACCATAAGTGCCGATATGGGAGTCTTTCATGATGCAGAGAATCCTCTGGCGATCACTGCCTCCTCCACCAAAGCCATCGATGAAGTCAGCAAGTCCGTCTTCATGCAGGGCACCAGTGATAAGAATACGCACAAGGATGGCCAACAGCACCCCAATATATCCAGGAAAAATAAGAGTGGCGAAATATAGAGTCAGACCCATTGCTCCACCTGTGAGCCAACCTGTAAGAGGCCAGTGCTCTACAACTGTCTGATAGCAGGCTACTGGTGGTTGATGTAATCTCCAAAACGGCAATCGTGTAAAGAAAATAAACGATGCTAATATACGGTCATACCACTTTGTCTGGTCAATGCTCACCTCCATCCTTAAACTCTTTTATTGCGTTGATGATAGCATCGTTCTCTTCAGGACTCTGTGCGGCAACACGGAAACAGTGATCATCGAGACCATGAAAATTAGATGCATCGCGAATAAGGATACCATGATTCTCAATAAGCCAGTTTTTCAGTTCTATACCTGTTGCCCAGTCGATATTCACAAGCATATAGTGAGTCTTAGTATCCATAACCATCAATCCTTCTATCGCCTGCAACTCATTTCTCAGTCTCTGGGCCTCAGCAATATATCCCTTAAGGTCAGGAAGCACCTTTGGGCTATTCTTTATAAGCCATTTACCAGCCTCGATAGCCAAAGTGTTTACTGTCCAAGGCTGACGGATATCCCTGAGACGCTCTATTATTATTGGCGATGCGGTAATATAACCGAGTCTTAATCCTGGTATGCAGTATTTCTTCGACAAAGAATGAAGAATCATCACATTGTAACAATCCAACAGTTCCTTGGGCTTAAGCATAGGCTGTAAAGTATAGTCAGCATAACTCTGGTCAATAACATACAAGTATCTTGGATGTTTCTTTATCACATAAGCCAGCAATTGTTTCAGCATCACATTACCCGTAGGGTTGTCTGGATTACAGATCCAGTAGATACGATCCTCAGGCAATAAGTTCAACTCGTCTGTACGTTCATACGAGATGATATGATCGAACATCCTGCAAGCATCAGCATATTCTGTATAAGTAGGCTGAGGAATGACAGAGGCCCAACCACGATAAAGCTGTGCAATAAGATAAATAGCCTCATTGGCACCATTGGTAACCATCACCATCGATGCAGGTATCTCCAGCTTTTCGGCTATCAGCTCCTCCAACTCTTTAGCTTCGGGCTCAGGATAGTTGCCAATAGCATCAAGACGTGTGGTAAGGTATTGCTTCAGTTCTGTAAGATCTGCCTTCTGGTAGATATTTGAACTGAAATTCATCTTTATCTTTTCGCCATACCGGTATGTGTCGTCTCCGTGTCCGTATATCATAAATAGTTATTTAGCTACTGTTACAGATAAATTTTGGGGGTCGAATGTAATACCAGGACGCTCCACATATCGAGCCAAAGCACCATTAGAAGCAAGTTCCTGTGGAGTGCCGATATGTAGAATAGGCTGCTCATCGTCATGTTTCTCCATTAGCCAAAGAGTATCTGCCACCTGGAGGGCAAGTTCGAAATCGTGAGTGGAGAGGAAGATGGTCTTGTCTCTCTCTTGAGCCAGTCGCCTTAGTAACTGCATCATCTCTACCTTACTTGGGAAATCAAGAAAGGCCGTTGGTTCATCAAGATATATTACGGGTGTCTGTTGTGCCAGAGCCTTTGCTATCATCACCTTCTGACGCTCACCATCGGAAAGGGTGTGTATCATACGTTTACTTAGGTTGTCGATTCTTACCGCCTCGATGGCATCGACAACTGCCTTCCAGTCATCTTCATGAAGTGTTCCCCAGAATCCTGTATATGGCGAACGACCCAATGCCACCAGTTCACGAACGGACATATTCCTGATATCAGGCTTCTCTGTAAGTACAACACCTATCACACGACTCAGTTCCTTGTCTGAATAAGAGGTGAGAGGTAATGAGTGAAAAGTGAGAGGATTGTAGATGATGATATCGCCAGCCAATGCTGGTTGAAAGGCGGAAAGAGTTCGTAATAACGTAGATTTTCCAACACCATTAGCACCTAGAAGACAGGTAAGTTCACCTCTCTTTATGCATGCATTTATACCGCTTGCCACAACCCTTGTGTCGTGGTTCTTAACCCGATATCCGATGCTTAGGTTCTGTAGTGTTATTGTCTCGCTATTCATATCTTTGGTGCAAAGATACACCAAATCACCCAAATAGCCAAATTTTTCGTAAAATATCTTTAACTAAGATGATTTTAGCAACTTAGAAGACGGTGCCCCAAGTCCTTTTCCTGGCAAACAGATATTATCTGCTGTATAACCTCATCCATCTTTGGCACAGAGGCTACATAATAAGTGGAATAGTCAGGACATAGCACTACAAGATTCATTGCCTTGACACGTATACCATAATGAGTCTCAAGCATATAACGATATAGATTCTGCTGGATGCAATAGTGATAGAAAGACGTATCAGGCAGGTTGATACCATTAAATCCACGTTTGCCTCCAAAGCCCTCTACAATAGGAGCACCTAGGGTATTTACTACCTTACCGCTACGTTTCCAGTCATAGATAGTAAATTCTCCATCGCTCTCTCGACAGATAAGGTCGATGGTGCCTGCAATATTTAGCTCTTTGTCATATACAGGCCACTCTTGACGATAAGGACGAATTCTGTAATCCTCGATAAAATGGAGGAAATGCTGCTTCTCGCGTTCTACACTTATCTCTTCCGTCTTACCATTATATGTAAAAGGACAAGTATTTTCAAAGAATCCACGTTGGAAATAGTTCTCTGTCTGAAGATGAACAAATGTACCAACCTCGCTGGCTATACGTCCTATCCTATCCCATTGCTCTAGGCTCTCTTCTACTGGGATATGATAACGGGCATATTTTCTTTCAGCAGCAGCTAATGCATTAAACTCCTCGAAGAAATAAGCTATCAGCGAACTTACAGGAAGGAATCGCTCCTGACCTGCATAAGTGTAGATGTGCTCTTCTGGTTCGAAGTCAATAAACTGATCCTGAGCATATACGCCAGCATCTGTAAACGTTGACATCTTCTCTGTCATATCCCCTGTACGAGGTAAGGGCTTTACTAATGACTTACACCTCTTTTCTTCTTCTGAGAAAGACAGTAGCTTTGTTGGAGATGGGACCTCCTCCGGGTATTGCTCTCCTCTGGCAGCTATCTTTAAAGCCTCGCTTCGAGACCAGCGTGGAATCGCTGGAACAATAGTAGGAGTAATCAGTGTATCCGGATTAATCAGATTAATCAGATATTCTGCACATTCCAAAGGAGTTCTCTGAATCTGAGTAACAGCAAAGCGCACCACAGTCCACCCATGACGATTCAAGAGACAGTCTCTATATTGATCACCACATGACAGATAATGAATAGGTTTGCGATCAATAGTATATGGCTCATCGATTTCAACATCGATACGGATATCAGGACGTCCATTTATCAGAAGAGTAATATCAGGATAGTAAGGAGGCAAGGATTCTGATACATTAATACATACATCCTGCAAAATCTGAACCTGTTCAGGCATCACCTTACGGATGTACTGAATAAAATATGCTTCCAGACGACCAGTACGAACCCTTTGGATTCTGCGATATGGATAAAGCACCGTACCTTCTTCCGGACGGTTTACAATAGGATATGTCGAAGCCATAGTCTATTGTATCTTTGACGTCATAGGACTGCGTACACCAGAATAGCTCCTCAAGAACGCTTTGGCTGAACCAAAAGAGAGGAACATATCCAAACGCACTGGGATATGATTCTGATCGTCTGTAATATAGAATCGTATGAGCTCATGGCTCTTGTTGTTTTCTCGCTCATAGAACGAGAATACCAGACAACGGAACTTCTCCTTAGTGCCATTCATCTTGAAATTCTCCTTACCACGATACTCAAGCCAGGAGTTGGTAAGATTACTGGCATCGCTAACAGGCATAGGAATGGTCTGATGCTTCTTCATGTTAGTAGCATCAAAGTTTCTTGCACGCAGAAATATCGACATCATATCATAGATACAGCTCTTGTAAGTACTGGTCTTCCAATGCTGTTCTCCATCAGCATCAACACGATGCTTCTTCAATTGGCAATAGTTATTAGGATATGAATACCATATCTCGTCGATATAATACCTGTCACCCTCACGTGCTCCCTTACGGAAATAGAGTGGAGAAAGGTCTGGATTACAATAGCTCAACAGAGTATCACGCATCATGAAATACTTGTCAAGACGGTTATTTCCTCTTGTGATGAGATATGACTTCCAGGCATCCTTGCCTTCAAACTTTGTCATCTTGGTATCCATCTCAGCAGAACCAACCTTTACCCATATAAACTGCCAGTTGAAATACAAGTCATATTCAAGCATCTCTCCTGACTTAAATGCCGTATTCTCTATACCACACTGTGCTGAAGCAGTGAATATTGAACAGTGTATAGTGAATAATATCAATAATATCTTTTTCATATTCTTACTTTTTCTCTAAATTAACGCCTTTGGATTTCATATATTCTATACCGAGCTGTTTGGCTCGCTCAATATTACGATTCTTTAGTTTCTTTGCCTGATCAGGTTTCTGCTTGGTGATAGCCTGAGGCTTCTGACGATGTCGAGGTGTTGCTGTGAGGTTCCACGATTCTGTGACATCCCATTTCTCCTTACACTCCAGTTCCTTGGAGTAGTAGTACACATCTTCAGGCTGTCTGTCGGAATCATAGTCACCAATATCCCAAATACCATTGCCGTTAGCATCGATAAATGCACGGAGATAGAATTTTCCTGGTGTGACATACTTGAATTCTGCCTTGCCATTTTTTACTCTCACCTCTCTGGTAACAGCATCCTGAGAAGAAAGCATCTGAACGATAATAGTAGTATCGACAGCCTCTACCCCACTGATATTCATAGTAATGGAACTGAATTCATCAAGAGCCTTAACCTTTATACCCTGCTTATATGGTTTTGAAACCAATCCATAGATATCTACAAATGCAGCAGAATCGACTTCAAGACTATACTCCACCCCAAGTCGCCAATCTGCTACAATCTCATACTTACGGATATTATTCTCCATAGGACGGAACTCAAATTCCGCATCATACCATAGGGAGTCAATCTGAGAATATAGATGAACTGCCGATGTATCGCATTTTATTAAAGGTGTTGGCATCTCGACAATTATCTTCTCACCAGGAATCATTGATGATGGAACAGCAAACTTTGGTTCAAGAGCCTTTACAGGATAGATACTATCGTATTTCTCTTCTTTCTTCTTTTTCTTTTCCTGTTCTTTTTGCCATTTCTCCATCTCCTTGGCTTTTTCTTTCATACGTTTCTCGAAAGAAACCTTTGGGACAATATCAATAGCAGAGTCTGTCTGTAGCACCAGATTACCAAGAGTATCAGTAACGTGATAGGTAAGATCCATTCTGAGAGTATCCTGATTTACTAACGTAGTATCACGAATCCAATAGTGGATAGTATCACGTTTCTCATTTGCTTCGATGACAAAGGCACTGTCTGCATTAAAGTTAATACCTTTTATCTGTGGCAACAGAGAGTCACCATAAGTGAAATACATTGATATCTTATTAGGTTCCACACGCTCTGTCTTTAACAACGTACGATCCGTCTGAGGATGTGTAAATGCAAGTAATGTAATATCGTCAGGCAGAAAGTGAGTATATGGTATCTGTAACAATGCATCGATATGCAGAGAATCGCGCCATACCGTATCTACTCTTATATCCGGCTTTGATGAAGGTTCGAAAGTGGCATGATTAAAAGCTATCATCTCACTCTTCTGTGTAAAACGGAAATCTGCATCGGCATCCTGAAGTGCATAAGCACGATAAGTGCCTGGAGCAATACCTTTTATCACGAAATGACCTGTTCCGTCAGTACGAGAAATGCGCATAAATGGTTTTGTCTTAAAGACTGAATCGGAAAGATCGTCATAAAGACCAACAGCAATACCTTTAACTGGTTCGAGGTTGCTGGCATCAAGAACATATCCCGATACCTCAAAGGTATCGATGCGTTCTCCTGTTGAAAAACTATACGTATAGTTACCCATAGGATTACCTTCGTTGTTATCACTTATGGCATCGCTGAAGTCGATGGTGTAAGTGGTGTTCTCCTTGAGAGTATCCTGCAACTCAACGATGACTTTCTTACCTGTTGCCTTAATCTCAGGCTGCTCCAACTGTGGTGGAGAGACGATAACCTTATTTGTGGCATCTTCGAGTTTAATGAACTCATCAAAGAGTATGGTTATCTTTTTCGAATTTACGTTTGTTGACTTATCTTCTGGTGAGGCACCAACTACTCTTGGAGGATCGTCATCATACCATCCACCATCGGGCGAACCCATTCTTGCACATCCAACGATGATGCTTGCTATGCAGAAAATATAAAAGAGCTTCTTCATCGGTTGAGTTTTAAGAGTTGTTCTATGCTGTCACGACTATTACTCAGGCGAGGCACCTTATGCTGACCACCCAGCTTTCCGCGTAGCTTCAACCAATCATTAAACAGATTCTGCCGAGCCTCGATAATCTCAAGTGGCTGAAGGGTGATATTCTTGTATCGCTTGGCCTCATAGTCGCTGTTTATCTCTTGCAGGTGCTTGTCGAGCAGTTCAGCAAACTTCTTTATATCCTGAGGAGGCTTGGCAAACTCTATGAGCCACTGATGGCGACATTTTGCATTAGCATCCATAAATACAGGTGCTGCCGTATATTCGCTGACTTCAGCTCCTGTCTGTTCACAAGCATAAGCTAATCCTTTCTCTGCATTATCTACAATCAGTTCCTCACCAAAGGCATTGATGAAATGCTTCGTACGGCCAGAGATGATAAACTTATATGGATTTGTAGATGTAAACTGAATGGTATCGCCTATCTCATATCGCCATAAACCACAACAGGTTGAAATCACCATCGCATAGTTCTTACCTGTCTCAACAGCCCAAAGGGGTACAGGATCACCCCCGTCCATAGGGATGAATTCATAGAATACATCATAGTCGAGCATCAGAAGCATAGACTTGTCAGATGGATTGTCCTGAAGTCCGAAGAATCCCTCGCTGGCATTATAGGTTTCCATATAATGCATATTTGGAGAAGTGATAAGCTGTTCGTATTGTTTGCGATAAGGTGTGAAGGCCACACCACCATGAAAGAATACTTCTATGTTAGGCCATACCTCTTCGAGATGATTCTTTCCTGATATTTCCATCATACGTGTTAGTACAGAAAGCATCCATGAAGGTACGCCAGAGATGTTTGTAACATTCTTATTCATCGCCTCACGGGCTATCTTGTCTCTTTTTATCTCAAAATCTGAGATAAGGGCCGTTTTCTTTTTTGGCACACGTACAAGATTCGCCAATGGATTGATGTTTTCGATGAGAATAGCACTGAGGTCACCTACCAGAGAATCCTTCACATTATAGTTGGGAGCATGACTTCCACCAAGAATCAATGCCCGTCCGTCAAAGAGGCGTGACTTAGGATTATTCTTCAGATACATTGCTACAGCATCAAAACCACCCTTATAATGCATCCGCTTAAGACCTTCCTGACTAACTGGTATGAACTTTGACTTATCGTTAGTAGTACCTGACGACTTGGCATACCATTTCACCTTTCCTGGCCATAATACATCGGATTCACCATGTCGCATGCGATCGATAGCTTCCTTAAGCTCTTCGTATGTGTTAACAGGAATATTCTTTATAAAATCATCGTATCCTTTTATATTAGCGAAGGCGTGATTGCGTCCATATTCTGTATCTTTGGCCTCAGCAATCAAACTACTAAGCACTGCCCTTTGCAACACTTCTCCTCCAGTCTGATGCTTCTCCAATTCTCTTTGCCGAGACTCAAAGACCTTTCTTACTATACTTGTTACACTCATTTTTGCGCATATTTGGCTGCAAAATTAAACAAAACCATCGTAACAGCACAAAAATTTACGTTTTTTTTATATAATAAGGTATAAAAAGCAAGAAGCCAAGAATTTATTCCCAGTGTGGGAACAAAATATTCCCAGGCTGGGAATGAAATGTTCCCACGCTGGGAATAAAAACAAAGGTATATTATCCCTCAGCAAAGGCAGCAGCCTCAGCTTCAGCAATGATATCTTCGCGAGACTTCTCCTTGTGGGTAATATCGGAAAGATCGAATTCTTCATCAAGTTTAGAGTTTCCTTCAGCTATCCCTGTAGACTTACCCTCAAGGGAGGTTGCACACTCGAGCTCTGCTCGCTTGCTACTTAAGGGACGCAATATCTCTACACTCTCAGTTTCAAACTCTCCACTTTCATTACTAATAATAAAGTCCTGTTGCTCTTTCTCAGGATCAGGCACCATCATAGTTGGCTCTTCCTCCATCTTCGTACGATCAGACTTTGCCTTAAAGATTGAATCAACAAACTGAGGCTCACGCTTCAGTTTCTGAAGTGTATCTTTTGATGCAAGTTGCTGGGCCTCCTTTTTTGAGAAACCAGAGCCACACTCTCCTTCTACCCCTTCGAGCATCACCTGAAAACTGAATATCGGACTGCCATTATCATCCTTTTTCTGCTTCAGCATGCGGTACTCCATGCGTACCTTATTCTTCTGACTCCATTCAAGCAACTTTGACTTGAAGTTTACCTCCTTGAAAGCCACCTTGTCGAGATCAATATGCTTTCCAAGCACACGATTCTCCCAAAACCACATACAGGCCTCATATCCTCGATCCAGATAGATCGCCCCCACAAGAGCTTCAAAGGCATTACCACCTACGTAGCTGTTGTGAGAATTACTGCGCCCTGCAGACAGTATGAGCTGAGAAAGTCCCATTTCATTGGCTAGTTTTCCAAGAGTCTCACGAGAAACGAGTTTACTACGGGTGTTAGTAAGAAAACCCTCTCGTTTACCTTCATAGTGCCTATATACGATATCACCCACAGCAGCATCGAGAATAGCATCTCCAAGAAACTCAAGCCGTTCGTTATTCAAAGGTTTTCCTTTGTCATTACGTCTTCCGATGCTCTTGTGCATAAGAGCCTGTTGATAATATTTGATATCACGAGGGAAGAATCCCAGTATATCGTAGAGAGCAGAAAAAAGCTCCTTCTCCTTGCGGAAAGGGAGCTTTATAAAACCAATAATATTATTAATCCACATACTTCTTGAATACTACACAGGCATTATGACCACCAAAGCCGAAGGTGTTACTGAGTCCAGCACGTACCTCACGCTTCTGAGCCTTGTTGAATGTGAAGTTCAGGTTGTAGTCGATCTCAGGATCCTCATCGCCATCCTCGTGGTTGATTGTAGGAGGAACAATATCGTTCTTTATTGCGAGTATAGTTGCCATTGCCTCAACGGCTCCAGCAGCACCAAGCAAGTGACCTGTCATCGATTTTGTCGATGAAATATTCAGTTTGAATGCAGCATCGCCGAATACCTCCTTGATGGCCTTAGCCTCAGAGATATCTCCAACGTGGGTAGAAGTACCGTGAACATTGATATAGTCGATGTCCTCTGGCTTCATACCTGCATCTTCGAGAGCATTCTTCATAACAAGTTTAGCACCCAGTCCCTCAGGATGAGAAGCTGTGATATGATGAGCATCAGCACTCATACCAGCACCAACCATCTCAGCATAGATCTTAGCACCACGAGCCTTTGCATGCTCCAACTCCTCAAGAATCAGACATCCGGCACCCTCAGCCATGATGAATCCGTCACGACTTGCACTGAATGGACGGCTTGCCTTCTCTGGCTCATCATTACGGGTAGAGAGAGCCTTCATGGCATTAAATCCACCTACACCTGTAGCACAGATAGCAGCCTCAGCACCTCCGGCAAGAATCATATTTGCCTTGCCTAAGCGGATAAGGTTAAAGGCATCAGCAAGTGCGTTTGATGAAGAAGCACAAGCAGAAGCGGTGATATAGTTGGGGCCGTGGAAGCCATACATAATAGAAATCTGACCTGCTGCGATGTCGGCAATCATCTTCGGAATAAAGAAGGGATTGAACTTAGGACCATCGGCCTCATGCTGACCATAGTATGTTACCTCTTCCTCGAAGGTCTTAATTCCACCGATACCTACACCATAAACCACACCTATGCGGTCTTTATCCTCAGTATCGAGATCCATTTTGCTATCCTCAACAGCCTGCTTGGCGGCAATCATGGCCAGCTGAGTATAGCGGTCCATCTTACGAGCCTCCTTGCGGTCAAGATACTCATTCACATCGAGGTTTTTTACCTCACAAGCGAACTTTGTCTTAAAATTGGTTGTATCGAAAAGTGTAATAGGTGCTGCTCCGCTTACTCCGTTGATAAGACTGTTCCATGTCTCTTCAGGACTATTACCAACAGGAGTTACAGCGCCCAGGCCTGTTACAACTACTCTTTTTAATTCCATAAGCTAATTTTAAAGCATAATGGTTGCTTCGTAATCCGAAGCAACCATTATGTTATAATCCTAATTTATTTTGCGTTCTCCTCGATATAAGCGATAGCATCACCTACAGTACCGATCTTCTCAGCCTTATCGTCGGGGATAGAGATACCAAACTCCTTCTC
>CACYRS010000024.1 GCA_902776935.1 uncultured Prevotellaceae bacterium
AGGTCGCTGTGAAGCTCCCTTTTAAACTTTCAAATTTTTAGCCGAAAGGCTGAAAATTTCTTTTAGAGAAAAGGATTTTTAGTTAAACATAGGCTTTTTGATGCCACTGCTCGCGAGAGTTGTGGCATCTTTTTTTGTGGGATATCAAAAAACTCTCCTTTTATTTTGTTTTTAATGCAATTTGTACTACCTTTGCAGAAATATTCAATCGTATGGAACATCTGAATCAGTTTTTGAACGACGCTGTAGAACTACTGAAGGCTCTTATCGAGACACCTTCGGTAAGTAGGAACGAAGAGAATGCCGCCAATCTGTTGTCATCATATCTCGACAAGTGGCAGCTGCCTCATGGCAGAGAGGCAAATAATCTGTGGGTTGGTTGTCCTGACTGGCAGAACGATCGTCCTACGGTAATGCTTAATGCCCACATCGACACAGTAAAACCAGTAAGCAGCTGGACTCGTGATCCATATAAGGCAGTGCAGGAAGGTGACATACTCTATGGTCTTGGTTCCAACGATTGTGGCGGTGGTCTTGTTTCTTTGTTGCAGACATACCGTATCATGCTTAACAAGCCGCGTAACTACAACATCCTATGGGTGGCCTCTGCCGAGGAAGAGATTTCCGGCAGGGACGGATTCAGCAGAGTACTCTCAAAGCTGCCGAATATTGACGTAGCAATCGTGGGAGAGCCCACTGGCATGCAACCAGCCATAGCAGAGAAAGGTCTTATGGTGATTGACGGTTATGCCGATGGAATATCTGGTCATGCAGCAAGAAACGAGGGGGTGAATGCCATCTATGAAGCCCTTGATGACCTTGTATGGCTAAGGGATTATAGATTCAGGAAGGTCAGTCCTCTGCTTGGAGAGACCAAGATGACAGTAACAGTTGTTGAAGCAGGAACGCAACATAATGTTATTCCCGACTCACTGCATTTTGTAATAGACATACGTACCAATGAGTACTACCAGAATGAGTTCTTATATGAGTTCCTTCGTAAGAAGATGAAGAAATGCAGGCTTGAGCCACGCTCTTTCCGTCTGCACTCATCATCAATAACAGAGTCACACCCACTGATAAAGAAATGTAAGGCTATGGGTATGAGGCCTTTCGGAAGTCCTACACTCAGCGATCAGGCACTTATGCCATTCAGCTCCTTCAAGTTGGGACCAGGAAAGTCTGCACGAAGCCACTCTGCAAATGAGTATATCCGCATCTCAGAGATAGAACATGCAATAGAGACTTACGTGAATCTTCTTTCCGATATCAGGCTATAGGATTATCTTGCCAGCCAGGCAAGGGGATTGACCGGAGCACCCGATATACGACGGATTTCAAATCTCATCGTGCCCTCACGGTTTACTACTCCTAAGGTCTGTCGTGCACTGACCTTCTGTCCTCGTCTGACACTTGCAGAGCTAAGGTCGCTATATACAGAGAAGAACATTCCATGGCGCACGATAACTATTACGGCATCACCATAACGTGCGACACCACTCACCTCACCATCAAATATACTACGTACCTGTGCACCAGGCTGTCCTTTCAGTTCTATACCTCGCAATTCCCTTATCGTTGTACCTTTCAGACCCTCAACACGGTTCTGCCCTTGTGTATTCACTATCTTATAGGGTCCGATGATAGGCATTGGGAACCTACCCTTATTACTCTCAAAGTTACCACTCAGGCGACGATCCTCAGAAGATACAGACCATTCTTCCTCTGATTTCTTCTTAGCGGCAGCCATCTCATTCTCGTGAGCTTTCTTCTCTGCCTCAGCCTTGCGTTCTGCTGCCCTACGGGCATTCTCAGCATCACGTGCAGCTTTCTCAGCAGCAGCCCTCTCCATCTCTGACTTCCTGGCAGCAGCACGAGCCTCGGCCTTTGCTTTCTCTTCCCTGGCTTTGGCCTCAGCAATACGACGGGCATTCTCTCTGGCAGCAGCCTCTGCCTCAGCTTTCTTTCGTGCCAGTTCTGCCTCACGTTTCTTACGAGCCTCCTCTGCAGCAGCTCTCTTCCGCTCTGCCTCAGCACGGGCTTTGGCACGGGCTATCTCCTCAGCAATCATCTTGTCGATCTGGGCATTAAGAGCAGCGTCTTTCTTACGTTGCTGCTCAAGAATGCTCTGAATGGTCTTCTGCTGTTTCTGAAGAGAGTTTACCACATTCTGCTGTTCTGCCTGTTTGCCCTCAAGAGCCCTCTTCTCTTGCTCATCCCTGACGAGAAGGTCGTTTTTCTGTTTCTTAGAGGTAGAGAGCTCAGCCATCGCCTCCTCCACCTGGGCCTGCATCGATTTGACAGCTTCACCTTGAGCACGCTGATAAACAGCATACTCTCTCATAAACCGCATACGACGGAACATCTGAGAGAAATTCTTCGCACTGAAGACAAACATAAGCTGGTTATGTATGCCACGATTGCGATGCATATATCTCACTGATTTCTTGAATCTGTCCTGACGGACAGCAAGTTCCTTCTCAAGATTACCCAACTGAATGTTCAGCGTATTGATGTTACCATCGAGAGTGACAATATCGCGACGGATGGTATCAATGGTCTTCCGCTTGTCACTGATCTCCGTATTGATAATCATCAGATTCTGAAGACGGGCCTTCACATCCTTTTCATTCTGACGAAGCCTGCGTTCCTGCTCCTTCATCTGCTTCTGAAGCTGCTGACGCTGGTTCTGGAGACCTTTGACAGTTACAGCGGGTTGCTTGGGTTGAGTATTCTTTGTCTGTTTTTTCTTGGTTGCCAGCTGTTTTCCTGTTGACTTGACTGCTTGTTTTTTGGCAGGCTGCTTCTTGGAGACTGTTTTTGTCGTAGTCTTCTTCTGGGCTACGGCAGTAGTTGTGAAAAGTGAACAATACAAGGTGAATAGTGCCATAAGCACTATCACCATAAAATTCCCCCTAAACAATCTTCTTACCTTATTACTCACTATTCACCTATTGCATTAGAGTGACATGAAGCGGCGCAAGATCTCATCGACAGTCACCTCACGGTATTTGTTGGACACCTCAGTACGTGTCTCCCACTCTGTATCACTTCCAATATAATTAAGTGACATACCGAGCTTTACCTCCTTCTTAGCTGTAGTAAGAGCGATGGCATGTTTCATTGGATACTTCTTACCAGAGTAGGTCTCAAACTTATCGTAATCCCAGTTTAACTGAGCGCTGTTTTCTGCATTGAAACGATCCTTATACTGGATATTTGCCATCTTGATAAGAGCATCCTTACGACCAACGAGCCAGCTATAGTCCATCTTACCCTCATTGAGCTGTAAGATCATATCGTCGCCACTCTCAATGGTCTGGTATGTAGCAGTGGTATCAGCCAGAGCCTTCTTACCGACAATCACTGGGTTGGGCTTAAACAACTCATTCCAGAAGAGAGCCTGCATAGAGGTGAAGTTCAGACCACTGTTGCGAAGGAAGTCAATCTGCATCCAAGGAGCCTTGAGATACTGTTTGTTAATACGGTCCATGATGAGCACATAGTCCTTTGTCATTTCAATACGTCCTGCCTCAACGAATCCGAAGGCCATCAGCTGCAGACGGATAACATCGTCACGCTTCATCTTGAGATTTCCTGTGAGAGTAAGCTTCTGAACCCCTACCTCCACGGAGAATTTCACCTTAGAAGTGATAAAACGGGATGTCTGAACATTGTCCTGAACTCTCTCAACAAAGTCCTTCTTGCTAAGTTCTTCAGCTGTCAATGGTTTTGAAGCCTCTTCCTTTACTGCCTTCTTGTGGAAAATACAAGAAGATAACATTAACGGCATTGCCAGTACGGCAATCTTTAAAATACTTGATGGTTTCATTCTTTAAGATATTTTTTAAGTTTGATTTTTCTTATGAGTACCTTATTCTCACTATCGCCTTTAAGGGCATCCTCCCAGAAAGAGAGGGCCTCATTACGATTATCACAGTGCCAATAGATATCGCCTGCATGTTCAAAAATGGCAGAGTTGCTTATCGTATCTCCATCGACGACAACCGTATCTAGATTCTGTAGAGCCTGATCGATATATATCTTTGACTCCGTATATCTCTGTTGCATGAAGAGTATCCAGGCATAAGTATCGAGATATGTGGCATTCTTGGGTTCTGCCTTGATAGTCTTATGGCTCATCAGCTCAGCTCGCTCTAACTGTTCGTTTCTAAGGCTGAGATAATATGCATAGTTATTCAGACAGGGAATATTGTCTGGTTTCCACTGCAGACAAGAGTCATAGGCAGCAAAAGCCTCAGTGGTACGCTCTTTCTTATGTAGGATATCTCCCATCACCTCATAGAAGTCGGAAACGATGTCAGGATTGCTATCCTCCTTAATGACACTCACGCCATTCTGGAAAGTGGACAATGCCTGATCGAGGCTGTCTCGCTGATAGTAGGCTATACCCTGATAATAATAGAAAGCCATGTCGTCAGGATTATACTGGCGGGCAGTCTGACAAAGTTCTATTACCCTGTCCTTGTCACCATCAGCCCATGCATATCCCACAAGATGAAGACGGGCAGCAGAATTATCTGGGGCAAGATCAAGGATATGATGCAATACAGGTTTTATGCTGTCGGCAGGCATCTTCTTGAGATCCATGTATGTAGCGCAAAGCAGAGGAATATCAACATCGGTGGTGTCGACATTCATCACCCTACGGAACAATCGGAGCACCTCTGTACTGTCGCCTCCTGCCCTCTCGTTGGCACCGATGACCTGACGGATGAGATAAACCTTCTCTTCCTGACTGGTATTCTTTCCCAGCAGTACTCTGAGAGTCAGTGAGTCGGCGACTTCAGGTCTTTCCATTGCCTGATAATATGTACGCAACGACATCAGCACCCTGTTGTTTTCAGGCTCTTCTTTCAGGATCCTGTCATATATCTCCAATGCCTTCTTCGGCTGACCATTCATCATCAGACTCTCACCATACATAGCGAGGTAGTTAAGGTCGTTGGGATATTGACGTGCCAGTTCTGCCATCTCAGCAACAGCGGCTTTACTGTTGTTCATACGAGTATACACCTCGCTCTTGGCAACAGAGATACGTTCACTCTTGCCGTCAATACTCTCAATACGCTCAAGTACACCTACGGCATGAGGATAATCTTCTACCTGCTGATACAACTGGAACAACATCTCGAGCAGATCCTCACGATCTTTATTTTTATCATAAAGACGTTCTATAACATTTATTGCAGCCTGATAATCCTGTTGGCGAACATATACCTGAGCCAATGTCTCAAGGAAGGTCTCATTATTCGGAGCCAATACAGATGCCTTCTGGAAGTAGCTGACAGAAGTAGCATTATCTTTCAAGGCACTATAGTACTGGGCGAGGTAATAGTATGCTTCTGCCGCATTTGGATTGATATCCAGGCAATGACGTAATAGGTCGAAAGCTGCATCATTGTTTCCTTTCTGACGCTGAACCATCGCATCAAGGAAATAATGATCGTAGAGGCGCTGATTCTCTGGAGAAAGCCTAGGGACATCAGCCTCTCCGCCAACCATGCCCCCTACGACCCCTGCTGCACACGAAGACAGGCCGATGATTGCTATCACCAGAGCCATGCTCCACAAGAGCACTGTTTCCCTATAGAGACTCTTTCTCACTTTACACCTGTATGACCGTAGCCACCTTCACCACGTTCTGTCTCGTCGAGAATCTCAACCTCTTCGAAATCACTCTGTTCATGACGGGCTATCACCATCTGGGCGATACGCTCACCATCCTCAACGACAAACTCATCCTGTGACAAGTTGATAAGGACAACACCTATCTCGCCACGATAATCAGCATCAATGGTGCCTGGGGTGTTGAGTACGGTAATCCCTTTCTTCAGAGCAAGACCACTGCGAGGACGGACCTGAGCTTCGTAACCTGCTGGCAATGCGATATGCAATCCTGTAGGTATCAGTCTCCGCTCAAGTGGTTTCAGTGTCACCGGAGCATCGAGATTGGCTCTTAAGTCCATGCCAGCACTCTGCTCAGTAGCATATTGTGGAAGGGGTTGATGACCCTTATTGACGACTTTTATCTTAAGCATAATTTTAAAATTACATTTTAACAATGTGCAAAAGTAATCATTTTTATGCACAGAACAGACAGATTAACACAGATTAATATAATTTTTTAGTAAAAAAGGCAAAAATCTGTCGCCATTTTAGTACTTTTGCAGTCAATTATGATGAATTGGCAGCAACTGATATCAAACAAACGCCTTGGGCAAGAGGACAGACATCCCAAGCGTCATGACGACAGAACGGAGTTCAAAAGAGATTATGACCGTCTTATCTTCTCCGCCCCCTTCCGTCGTCTTCAGAACAAGACTCAGGTATTCCCACTTCCTGGCAGTGTTTTTGTGCACAACCGCCTTACGCATTCCCTTGAGGTATCAAGTGTAGGAATGTCTCTTGGCAATGATGTGGCCCGTAATCTTATCAAACAGCATCCAGAGCTCAATGATACGCTCTTTTCTGAAATAGGGCAGATTGTTGCCACTGCCTGCCTTGCCCACGACATGGGTAATCCTCCATTCGGGCATAGTGGAGAAAAAGCCATCCAGACATTCTTCACTGAAGGTCCTGGCAGCGATCTCCAACGAGAGGTAAGCCATCACTTTTGGGATGACATAACGCACTTTGAGGGAAATGCTAATGCATTTCGGTTATTAACACACCAGTTCAAAGGTCGCAGAGCTGGCGGATTTGTAATGACTTATTCCATGCTTGCTAGTATCGTAAAATACCCATATTCATCATCTGCACCGAGCAAGAAAGGTAAGTTCGGATTCTTCCATGAAGAAAAAGATACATTCCGAAAAGTTGCCGATGAATTGGGCATAATTTGCATATCCGAGCCAGGTGAGCCCTTGCGTTACGCACGTCATCCACTGGTATATCTAGTAGAAGCAGCTGATGACATCTGTTATGAGATAATGGACCTGGAGGATGCACATAAATTAAAGATTCTTTCATTCGAGGAGACAACAAATATCCTGCTCAGTTTCTTTGGAGACGATATACGCCAGAGCATACTTAACAGAATAGTGGAAGAAGGTCTTACCGACAATAATGAGAAGATAGTATATATGCGCGCTTGTGTCATAGGATTGCTGGAGAGTGAGTGTGTAAAGGTATTCTGCAACAATGAACAGGACATACTCAACGGCACATTTGAAGGTTCATTGATTGATCATATCTCACCAGCACCTTGCAAAGCTTATAAGGATTGTGCATCGATGTCTGCAAAACGGATATACAAGAGCCGTCCTGTACTCGATGTGGAACTCTCCGGATATAAGATCATGGAGACATTAATGGCCCATTTCATCGAGGCTGCGCGCCATCCAGAACGCTTCTATTCCAAGCAACTGATAAGCAGAGTCAGCAGCCAATACGACATAGACTCCCCAAATCTGGAGACTCGTCTGATGGCAGTCATCGATTATATCAGCGGCATGACAGACGTCTATGCATTAGATGTCTATCAGAAGATTTGCGGTATCTCTCTACCAATCGTATAGAAAAAATCAGTCCTTGCGCTCCTTATAGATAACCTTGTTAGCACCACTGGTTATCTTCATTGCTTCCGGATGCTCTTTGATGTATGAGTCAATATGCCGTACGCGCTTGTCTTCGAGAATCTCATCAACAGCAATGAGGATACCCGTTTCCTCAACATCACCAAAACCATAGTTTATTGCTGTTCCAAAGAGTTTCATTGTTGGCGAAAGACTCATGTATGCATTAACAAGAGGAGGAATATTATAACCCAGATTACGTATCTCGCGATTAAGAATACGATAGTCACCTCTAAAGTCATCCTCACAGAAAAGAGCTTCTAATTCGGATGGATCCGCTTCCAATTCCAGCGGTTTCATCGGGAGAATAAGTTTTTCCTTATCATCAAAATGCTTCTTGAGGAAATAGAGAATCATATCACGACCCTTACGAATATAAGATGGATACATCGTCATCTTACCAAAGAAATATTTAACATTGGGTTTGATGACAGTCAATGCCCCAAGACCATCCCACAGATTATCCAAAGCAAAGAGGCTTTTTGCACCCATCCTTGATGATTGATATGGCAAAGAGACAAACGAACGTCCCAGCTCTATGGTATAAGGAGCATACTCCTTAATGAACTTCTCCGAGAAATGGAACATATGACTTGTTGCCAATATAGGCTGTCCCTTATCATCATATTGCCAATCCGTACCCAAGATATAACGATATCCTCCAATAATCTCCTCTTCTTCAGGATTCCATACTATCAACTGCTTATAACAATTCTCACAAGTATCGAATTCATCGATATCCATTTCCTTTCCAGTACCACCACCAGCCTCACGAAAAGCAATCTCGCGAAGTCTGCCTATCTCCTTCATGACATTAGGAGCATTGTGAGCAGTTATGATATATATCTCATTATTGCTCTTATTTGTCATCCTAAGCTGGAGCTCTGGGGTCAACTCACTCTTAAGGATACTTTTCGCAATTGGTTGAATAATCTCTTTTTCCATTTTTGTAAGGTGATGTTGGGGATTGATTATAGGGTATATACTTTCTCTCTTACATATTGGGCCCAATCAATGGCATTCCGACTCTTATCAAAGGTCTGCCAGGGGATTGGTCTTCCGATAGCCACGCGGAAGGTTTTATGTACGTTTTTGTACATTTCATCGACAAGAAACATCATCGCCAGGTTGAAAGGTAGGCACTTATCACTGAAATTCGCCAACCTATAGAAGAAGTTCGAGTTCTGTCCTCCAAAATGAATGGGAACAACGTCGCGATGGTACTCAACACTCTTTGAAATAAACGTCTTGGACCAGGGAATATCCCTGATTTCACCTTTATGCTTCCTGGAACAAAGGCCAGCAGGGAACAACAGCATGTGATTGTCGCTCTCGAATCCAGCTTTCACCATAGCAGGAAAGTTCCGACTCTGACCTCCCGTCTTGTTAATTGGAATACAAACCGGAGCAAGACCAGGCAGATTCATTAGGAGGTCATTAACCAGATAACGGAATTTGCCATTATAATGGCGCCCTATTATAGCACCCAGCGCTACACCATCTTCACCACCAAGTGGATGATTGCTAACAAAAGTGTAGAGTTTGCCATCTTCTGGGTCAGGAAGATTCTCATTACCATCTATCTCAAGTGTCATGTCTAGGTATTTGACACACTCCTCAAGCCACTCTACTCCACTCTTATCACGGCTATCCCAAAGAAACGCATTCACTTGATCCTGATGGATGATACGCTTCAACCAACTAACGAGCACCCCAGGCACAAACTTCGCCTTAGAGCCCATTTTCTCCTTTAGGATGACATCGATGTCTATCGTCTTTTCTGTGACAGTTGCCATAAATATTGTGCTAACAAGTTGCAAAAATAGCACAAATCTTTCAATTATGAGCAAAAATCGGAAAAAATCTTTCAAAAAGAATGTAATTTTTACACATTTAATATTTTTTGTTCGCAGGTTTAAGTTTTGTTATCACAAAAACAACCCTCAGTATGTAAATTCTGAAATAGCAAAAGAGAGCCTCAAAAGTTAAAAATACTAAACGGTGGGGAATTAATTTATAAAAGTGGGTGAAAATGGGGAGAATTTGCATAACTTTGTTGCCGAATTCTTTTTTGAATATGTACGTATGCGATTTTTAGGTAACATAGAGGCAAAAACAGATGCTAAAGGAAGAGCTTTCCTGCCAGCAGTATTCCGTAAGGTGCTACAAGCATCTGGCGAGGAAAATCTTGTTTTGCGCAAGGATATCTTCCAGCAGTGCCTGGTATTGTTTCCTGAAAGCGTATGGAACCAAAGGGTTGACTTGCTGAAATCACAGCTGAAACAATGGAAACCCGCCCATCAGCAGATACTAAGACAGTTCGTTTCCGAAGCAGAAGTAGTATCACTGGACGGCAATGGGCGATTCCTGATTTCCAAACGACTCCAGCAGGCAGCAGCCCTTGAACAAGATCTCCAGTTTATCGGAGTAGACGACACGATAGAGATATGGTCTCCACAACATCTAAAAGAGTCGCTAAAGACAGATGAAGAGTTTGGAGCCGAACTTGAAAACATCATGAATACCAACGACGCATTATGATTAAAACGGCTGAAACTTATCACGTTCCAGTACTCCTCAAGGAGAGCGTCGACGGGCTTGACATCAAGCCCGACGGTGTTTATATAGATGTAACCTTCGGAGGAGGGGGACACAGCAAGGAGATATTGACAAGACTGAGTAAAAAAGGACATCTGTACAGCTTTGACCAGGATGCCGATGCCGAGAAAAATATCGTCAATGATGGTAGATTCACGTTTGTCAGGAGCAACTTCAGATACATCAAAAACTGGATGCGGTATTATGGGGTTGAACATATTGACGGCTTATTGGCAGACCTGGGTGTCTCGAGTCATCATTTCGATGATGAGAGCAGAGGTTTTTCATTCCGCTATGATGCTCCTCTTGATATGCGAATGAACAAAAGGGCAGGACAGACAGCTGCAGACATCCTCAACGATTATGACGAAGAACAGATAGCAGACATCCTCTATATCTACGGTGAACTGAAGAATGCCCGTAAGATTGCTTCCACCATCGTCAAGTCGAGACAGTCTAAGAGAATAGACACTACAGGCGATCTGCTTAACTTAGTAACAAGTCTCTTCGCAAAAGAACGAGAGAAAAAAGAGATTGCCAAACTGTTTCAGGCTCTCCGTATAGAGGTAAACCACGAGATGGACGCCCTGAAGGAGATGCTTAATGGAGCCAAGGATCTGCTTTGTGAAGGCGGCCGCCTGTCTGTGATAACATATCACTCCTTAGAGGACAGGATAGTCAAGAACTTCATCAAGGCCGGTAACGCAGAAGGAAAAGTAACCCAGGATTTCTTCGGCCGTATAGAGGCTCCTTTCAAGGCTGTTAACAACAAGATTATTGTGCCCGACGAATCAGAGCAGGAGAGCAACCCCCGTAGTCGTAGTGCAAAGTTAAGAATAGCAGAGAAATTGTAATCATGGACGAGAACGAGATAATACAGGAACAAGAGAAGGTGGAAGAGCCTGTCAGCATCAAGGAAGAAGCTGCTGAGATAAAAGAACAGGCCAAGAAGACCATCCAGAAGATCAAGGCAACAGCAAAGGAGGAAGATCCTAAGCTGTCATCGGCCGTGACTCTTCGGTCCATTCTTGGTGGTGACTTCCTCACAGCAGAGATGGTTCGTCACCAGATATGGCTCATGGTACTCATTGTGTTGTTCACCATCGTGTACGTTGCCTTCAGATATCAGTGCCAGCAGGATATGATTGCTATCGATAAGATGGAAAAAGAACTGCTTGACGCCAAATACAGGGCATTATCTAGTTCGAGTACACTGACAGAGAAATGTCGTGAGAGTCACGTGCTTGATGCTTTAAAGAACAACAAGGACAGTTTGCTGCATATAGCAGATCAGCCACCTTATAAAATATATATAGATGAGTAGGTTCAGTACAGATAAGGTCATGCCAAGGTACTTCGCTATTGCGGTTGTACTTACGCTTATAGGTTTTGCCATCATCGGCAAGGCAATGTATATCATGACCGCAAAGAAAGAATACTGGAACGAGGTGGCATCACGTCTGAAACGAGACAGTGTCACCGTTAAACCTAATCGTGGTAACATCCTCAGCTGCGACGGACAGCTCATGGCCAGCAGTATTCCTGAATACAAGCTGTTTATTGATTTCCAGGCAGGCGCAACAGACTCTGTAGGAAACCACAAACGTGACTCACTATGGACAGAGAATATCGATACCATATGCCATGAGCTAAACCAGATATTCCCTTCAAGATCTGCAGAGGAGTTTAAGACACATCTGCTGGAAGGCAAGAAAAAGGTCATGAAGAACGGTAGTATCGGAGCACGCCACTGGGCTATCTGGCCACGTCGCGTGGACTATAACACTTTCTGCGAAGTACGAAAACTGCCCATCTTCTGTGAGCGTCCTGGTGTAGGAGGATTCCATTGGGAGGAATTTAATGCAAGACGTAAGCCTTTCACCACCTTGGCAAGACGAACCATCGGAGACCTCTTCGGAGAGATTGACAGTGCAAAGAATGGGCTTGAACTTGCATTCGACAAGGAGCTACGAGGCACCAATGGATTAATGCATCGTCGTAAGGTTCTTCAGAAATATTTGGACATCCCTGTCCTCAACCCTATAGATGGATGTGACATCGTTACAACTATCGATGTAGGCATGCAGGACCTGGCAGAAAGAGCCGTTGTTGAAGAGCTTAAAGAGATAAACGGTGAGATGGGAGTAGCCATCCTTATGGAGGTAAAGACTGGCGATATTAAAGCTATTGTCAACATGACTCGAGGTGCTGACGGTGAGTATTATGAGATGGTAAACAATGCCATCAGTTTCCGTTGTGAGCCTGGCTCTGTATTCAAAGTGGCATCGTTCCTCGTTGCCCTCGATGACGGAGTTGTGGATACCAGTTTTGTCATTCATACTGGAAGTGGTGTCATGGAGATGCACGGCCGCCCTATGAAGGATCACAACTGGCGTCGTGGAGGTTATCAGGATATCAATGTAGCACGTGCACTTGAAGTGAGCTCGAATATTGGGGTTAGCTATGTTATCGACAAATTCTATGGCAGTAATCCTAAGAAATATGTTGAAGGTCTCTATCGTGTAGGCATTCATGAGGACCTTAAGTTACCGCTTATGGGTTACCATACACCATCTATTCGTATGCCGGACACAAAGACCACCGATCGCTCAAAATACTGGAGTAAGACCACACTGCCTTGGATGAGTATCGGATACGAGACACAGATTGCTCCTATTAATACTGTCGCATTCTATAATGCCATCGCCAACGACGGTAAGATGATGCAACCTCGTTTTGTAAAGCAGCTAGTTAAGGACGGACAGGTTATTAAGGAATTCGAGCCTGTAGTGCTTAAAGAACAGATTGCAAAGCCAAAAGCCATCAAGACCATGCAGACGATACTCGAACACGTTGTAAGTCAGGGTCTTGGAAAGAAGGCGGGTTCAAGATCTTTCAAGGTAGCTGGAAAGACAGGAACGGCACAGGTGGCAGACCAATATGGAGGATATCACTCCGGAACAACTAGATACTGGTTGTCTTTTGCGGGATATTTCCCTGCTGACAATCCGAGATACAGTTGTATCGTTTGTCTTAAGAAATCAGGTCTTCCTGCATCAGGTGGCGGTATGAGTGGAGTTGTATTCCATCATATTTCAGAAGGAGTCATGGCTCATAATCTGAAACTAAGTGTGGATGATGCCAGAGACACCACTTCAATATTCATACCCGATGTCAAAAACGGTAATGTCATGGCTGCCGATGATGTGTTAAGTCACCTTGGAGTAAAGACCAATGTTAACTGGAATGGCTCATATTCCAACGGAAATCCTGTGTGGGGCACGGCCGTTAGACAGGCAAAGAATGTACAGCTAACACAGGTAACCACCCAACGTGGCATCATTCCCGATTTGACAGGAATGGGAGCACGTGATGCTGTCTATCTTTTAGAGAGTCGTGGAGTAAAAGCCATCATCAAGGGTAGAGGTAAGGTAAAGTCACAGAGCATATATAGTGGCACAGCCATCAAACAAGGCATGGCCTGCGAATTACATCTAGAATAAAAAAGAAACAAAGATATGAGGTTAAGTGAGTTACTAAAAAATGTAGAGGTATTAAATACCCTCGGCGACATTGACAAAGAAATTACGGGTGTCAACATCGATTCACGTCGTATTGAGGCTGGGCACCTCTTCGTAGCCATACCCGGCACTCAGACCGACGGGCATAAATTCATACCCAAGGCCATTGAACAAGGTGCTACGGCAATTTTGTGCGAATATTTCCCAAATACGCGTGTGCCCGGAGTAACTTACATTGCCGTAGAGTCAACAGAAGACTGGGTTGGAGAAGTGGCAACACAGTTTTATGGCGACCCTTCTACAAAGCTAAACCTGGTAGGAGTAACAGGAACAAACGGCAAGACAACTATCGCCACCTTATTATATAATATGTTCCGCAAGTTCGGACACAAATGTGGTCTGCTATCTACAGTATGTAACTATATTGAGGGTGAGCCAATTCCGGCAGATCACACGACACCTGATCCGATAGAGCTGAATCGTCTTCTGTCGAAGATGGTGGATGCCGGGTGTGAATACGCTTTTATGGAATGTAGTAGTCATGCCATCGCCCAGAAACGTATAGGAGGACTTAAGTTCAAGGGCGGTCTGTTTACAAACCTCACACGTGACCACCTCGACTATCACGGAACATTCGAAAACTATCGTGATGCAAAGAAAGCATTCTTCGATGGTCTTGGTAAGGATGCATTTGCCATAACAAATGCTGACGACAAGAACGGCATGTTTATGGTTCAGAATACGAAAGCTACAGTAAAGACCTATTCTACCCGTAGCATGGCAGACTTCAAGGCAAAGATCATCGAGTGTCATTTCGAGGGCATGTATCTTGATATCGATGGCCACGAAGTAGGAGTGCAGTTTATTGGTAAATTCAATGTAAGCAACCTCCTGGCCGTTTATGGAGCAGCAGTTATGCTTGGCAAGAAACCAGAGGACATCCTTGTAATCATGAGTACTCTTAAGAGTGTCAACGGACGTCTTGAGCCAATCCACTCACCAGAGGGATATACTGCAATCGTAGATTATGCTCACACACCTGATGCATTGGAGAATGTACTTAATGCCATCCATGAGGTTCTCGATGGTCAGGGTAGTGTGATAACTGTCTGTGGAGCAGGAGGTAATCGTGATAAGGGCAAACGTCCTTTGATGGCCCAGGAGGCTGTAAAACAGAGCGACAGGGTTATCATCACGTCAGACAACCCTCGTTTTGAAGAGCCACAGGATATCATCAACGATATGCTTGCAGGTCTCGATGCAAAACAGATGAAGAAGGTGATAAGCATCGTCGACAGAAAAGAGGCTATCCGTACAGCTTGTATGATGGCAAAGAAAGGCGATGTGATTCTCATTGCTGGAAAAGGCCATGAGGACTATCAGGAGATACAAGGAGTGAAGCATCATTTCGATGACAAAGAGGTTGTCAGGGAGATTTTCGGAAATTAAAAAGGGATATTAAGGAAAAAGGTTATGCTGTATTATTTCTTCAGATTCTTAGATCAGTTCGATATTCCAGGCTCACACATGTGGTCCTATATATCATTCCGTTCACTTCTTACACTTATTCTCTCGTTGCTTATCTCTGCCTGGTTTGGTGAGTTCTTCATCAAATGGATGAAACGCAGGAAAATCTTCGAGACAGAGCGTGACCCAAGCATTGATCCCTTCGGAGTAGAGAAGAAAGGTGTTCCCACAATGGGAGGAATTATCATCATCGTAAGTATTCTTGTTCCGGTATTGCTGTTCGGACGACTGAGGAACACCTACCTCATACTGATGATAATAACAACAATATGGCTGGGATTCCTTGGCTTCCTCGATGACTATATCAAGATCTTCAGGAGAAACAAGGATGGTCTGAAGGGAAAATGGAAGATTGTAGGCCAGTTTAGCATTGGTTTCATCGTAGGACTCGTACTCTGGCTCAGTCCGGATGTTGTGGTACGTGAAAACATCAACTCCACTCAGCAGAATCAGGAGATTGTGGTAAAACATAAGAAAGAGGCGGTAAAGTCGCTGCAGACAACTATACCATTCGTAAAGAATCATAACCTGAATTACTCTGATATTATGTCTTTCTGTGGAGAGTATAAGGTGGCTGCAGGTTGGATTCTCTTTGTCTTCATGACGATATTCATTGTTACAGGAGTATCCAATGGTGCTAACCTGAATGACGGAATGGACGGAATGTGTGCAGGAAACTCCGCAATAATAGGAGTGGCACTGGGCATACTCGCTTATGTATCATCGCATATAGGATATGCATCATATTTTGACATCATGTATATACCACACTCCGAGGAGTTGGTGGTATTCCTCTGTGCTTTCGTCGGAGCTATGATAGGATTCCTATGGTATAACGCTTTCCCTGCGCAGGTGTTTATGGGAGATACCGGCTCACTTACCATTGGAGGAATCATTGGAGTATGTGCTGTTATCATCCACAAGGAGATTCTGCTTGCTATCCTGTGTGGTATCTTCTTTATGGAGAGCCTCAGCGTTATCATTCAGACACAATGGTTCAAGATACAGAAGAGAAAGGGCAAGAGAGTACGAGTATTCCGTGCAGCCCCAATCCACGACACATTCCGTAAGCTCGATTCACAACTCGATGCTACGAGTACATATATTCTAAAAGGCTGGCCTAACCGTCCTTTCCACGAGTCAAAGATAACCATCAGATTCTGGATCGTAAGTATTATTCTGGCTGCCTTGACAATTATAACACTAAAGATGCGATAAGAAGATGAAAAGAATAGTAATTTTAGGAGCAGGTGAGAGCGGAGCAGGTGCTGCCGTACTCGCAAAGAAGGAAGGTTTCGAGGTGTTTGTTTCCGACATGTCGAAGATTGCCGCAAAATATCAGAAACAGCTCAACGATCACAATATTGAGTGGGAAGAAGGACAGCATACTGAAGAGAAGATCCTCAATGCTGACGAGATCATCAAGAGTCCAGGTATTCCAGATACTGCACCTATAGTTAAGAAGGCTATCGACAAGGGGATACATATCATCAGTGAGATAGAGTTTGCCGGACGCTATACCCATTCCAAGATGATCTGTATCACTGGTTCTAACGGAAAGACGACAACCACATCCCTTATCTACCACATCTTCAAGGATGCCGGTTATGATGTAGGACTGGCAGGTAACATCGGAAACTCTCTTGCGTTACAGGTAGCAGAGGATCCGCACGAATACTATATCATCGAGCTCAGTTCTTTCCAGCTCGACAACATGTATGACTTCCGTGCCAATATCGCCATCCTGCTCAACATCACTCCTGACCATCTCGACAGATATGGCTTTGAGATGCAGAACTACGTAGATGCCAAGATGCGTATCATCCAGAACCAGACTCCACAGGATGCCTTTATCTATTGGGCCGATGATCCTATCATCAAGAAGGAACTGGAGAAATATGACATCAAGGCTATCCAGTATCCGTTTGCCGAACTCAAGGAAAAGGGGGTAATAGGTTACATCGAAGAAGGAAAGTACAAAATTGAGAAACCTGAGCCATTTAATATGGAACAGGAGTCGCTCAGTCTTACAGGAAAGCATAACATCTACAACTCTCTTGCTGCCGGTATCGCAGCTGATATCGCAGGTATCAAGAATGAGGAGATACGCAAGTGCCTGGGTGACTTCCCTGGTGTAGAGCATCGTCTGGAGAAGGTCTGTACAGTTCGTGGTGTACAATATATCAACGACTCTAAGGCCACTAACGTTGATGCCTGCTGGTATGCACTGGAGGCAATGAAGACAAAGGTGATTCTCATCATTGGAGGTAAGGATAAAGGTAATGACTATGACCCTATCAAGCCTCTGGTAAAGGAGAAATGCTCTGGTATCGTATATCTTGGTGCCGACAACCAAAAACTGCACGACAATTTCGACAGTCTTGGAATCCCTGTGAGGGACACCCATTCCATGAAAGAGTGTATCGAGGCTTGTTATGAAATGGCACAACCCGGTGAGACAGTATTGCTCAGTCCATGTTGCGCAAGTTTCGACCTCTTTAAGAATATGGAGGACAGAGGCGAGCAGTTTAAGGAATTGGCCAGGAATCTGTAATATAAAATATGAAGATAGGGAATCTGTTTAAAGGAGACAAGGTGATATGGATGGTACTTATGTTCCTCTGTATCATCAGTATCGTGGAGGTCTTTTCGGCTTCCAGCACACTGACATATAAGAGCCAGAACTACCTGGGACCCATCTGGGGACACACATGGAAGATTGGTGTGGGTGTAGGTGTAGCAATTCTCATCCTTAATGTACCGTGCAGATTCTTCAAACTGGCAACTCCTGCTCTACTACTCATCTCTGCCATCATGCTTCTATGGGTGTTGTTCTTTGGGGAGAAGACCAACGATGCAGGACGTTGGATAAGCCTTTTCGGCCTTAAATTCCAACCATCAGAGATAGCAAAAGGCACCCTTGTACTTGTTACGGCACAGATTCTCAGTGCTACCCAACGGGAAGATGGTGCTGACAAGAGGGCTTTCAAATATATTCTGATAGTAGTGATACCATTCTGTATGCTGATTGGAGTAGAAAACCTATCAACTGCAGCCCTTATCTTCAGTGTAATCTATTTGATGATGTTCATCGGAAGAGTTCCTATGATACAGTTAGGAAAACTCACTGCAGGAGCGGTTTTGGCATTAGCCGTGTTTATCGGCTCGATATATATGCTTGGCAGTCTGGATCAGAGAAACAGTAGCGAGACACAGACAGAAGCCATTGTCAATGGTGAGGTAAAGAAGGATACCAAAAAGAGCGCATCATTCCTACATCGTTTTGGCACATGGAAGAACCGTATAGATAAGAAACTCAACTCCAAACATGTGGCTCCTGAGGACTATGACCTTGACAAAGATGCCCAGGTGGCCCATGCCAATATCGCAATCGTAGGAAGTAATATCATCGGAAAAGGCCCAGGCAAATCAGTTGAACGAGATTTTCTCCCTCAGGCATTCAGTGACTTCATCTACGTTATTATCATTGAGGAGCTCGGGATCCTGGGAGCTGCTTTCGTAGTGTTCCTTTATATAGTATTATTGTATCGTGCAGCACGTATTGCCAGCCGTTGCGAGAATAATTTCCCTGCCTTCCTGGTTATGGGGCTTGCGCTGATGCTTGTCATACAGGCCACATTCAATATGCTCGTTGCTGTAGGTATCGCTCCAGTAACAGGACAGCCCCTGCCACTGATATCCCGAGGTGGTACATCCACCATTATCAACTGCGCATATATTGGAGCTATGTTAAGTGTTAGCCGTTCTGCGAAAAAAAAGGGTCAGAAAATGGCATTAAAAGAAATTTAATTTGTAATTTTGCACCACAATAACAAATAAGGTATGGAAAAAGAGCTAAGAGTAATCATCAGCGGAGGCGGCACTGGAGGTCATATCTTCCCAGCCGTAAGTATCGCCAATGCCATCAAGTCGCTAAGACCTGATGCAAAGATTCTGTTCGTGGGAGCTTTGAGACGTATGGAGATGCAACGTGTACCAGCAGCTGGTTACGAGATAAAGGGTCTGCCCATCAGGGGATTCTTCCGTCCACTATGGAAACCTGCCAATATCGGTGTAGCTCTCGACTATATCAGAAGCAAGTGGCTAGCAAAGAAGATTCTCAAGCAGTTCCGTCCTCAGGTGGCTGTAGGCGTAGGAGGTTATGCCAGCAGTGCTGCACTTGGTGCTGCAAACAGTCTGGGAATCCCTACCCTTATCCAGGAACAGAACAGTTATGCAGGACTTGCCAATAAGACTCTCGCTAAGAATGCATCTAAGATCTGTGTTGCTTATGAGGGTATGGAACGATTCTTTCCTGCAGACAAGATTATGCTTACAGGCAACCCAGTTCGTCAGGCATTGCTTGAGACGACTATCACTCGTGAGGACGCAGTGCGTAGCCTGGGATTAGACCCTGCGAAGAAGACTATCCTGCTTGTTGGAGGCAGTCTTGGTGCAAGAACCATCAACGAGAGTGTGCTCCAACATCTCGATTTAGTAAAGGGCAGCGATATACAGTTCGTTTGGCAGACAGGCAAATACTATAGCGCAAGCATCAACGAACAACTGAAGAACGAGACAATACCCAACCTTAAGGTTACCGATTTCATCACAGACATGGGTGCAGCATATAAGGCAGCTGATCTCGTTATCAGTCGCGCAGGAGCAAGCAGTATCTCTGAGTTCTGTCTTATCGGCAAACCGGTAATTCTGGTTCCAAGTCCAAATGTGGCAGAAGACCATCAGACGAAGAATGCCCTTGCCCTTGCCAATAAGGACGCTGCAATATATGTCAAGGATGCAGAAGCACCAGCAACATTGCTGAAGCTCGCCATAGATACAGTACAGGATGATGCAAAACTGAAATCGCTGAGTGAGAACGTTCTAAAACTTGCCCTACCCGATTCTGCTGATATCATCGCAAAAGAAGTTATCAAATTAGCGCAATGAATACAAAAGATATAAAAGCTGTTTATTTCGTAGGAGCCGGAGGCATAGGAATGAGTGCCATCGCTCGCTACTTTATCAAGAAAGGTCATGTTGTAGCTGGATACGACAAGACCCCCTCTGAACTCACCAAGAGATTGGAGAAGGAGGGTATGCTTATCCACTATGAAGAGAATGTAAATGAGATTCCCCATGCATGTAAGAGGAAAGAGTCATGTCTCGTGATATATACCCCAGCTATTCCTGAGGAGCATAAGGAACTGAGTTTCTTCCGTGAGAATGGTTTTGAGATACAGAAGCGGGCACAGGTTCTTGGCACTCTGACTCAGGCTCACAAGGGTCTGTGTGTGGCAGGAACTCACGGCAAGACCACCACTTCTACCATGTGTGCACATATCATGCATCAGAGTCATCTTGACTGCAATGCCTTCTTGGGAGGTATTTCCAAGAATTATGGCACCAACTATATCCTCTCTGATTCAGACTTCGTGGTAATCGAGGCTGATGAGTTTGATCGCAGCTTCCACTGGCTCCGCCCTTGGATGAGCGTCATCACTTCTACAGATCCTGACCATCTTGATATTTACGGAACAAAAGAGGCCTATCTTGAGAGTTTCCGCCATTATACGGAATTGATACAACCAGGTGGCGCACTTATCATCCATCGTGACCTTGAGATGAAGGAGAATCTCCAGAATGGCGTTCGTCGCTTTGACTACAGTCTTAATGAGGGCGATTTTCATGCAGAGAACATCCGTATTGATAATGGCGAGATTACATTCGACTTCATCTCTCCCATCGAGAGTATCAAGAATGTAAAACTTGGTCAGCCTATCCCCATAAACATAGAAAACGGTATTGCCGCTATGGCAATGGCCCAGTTGAACGGCTGTAATGCAGAAGAGCTGAGATACGGAATGAAGACCTATGGAGGTGTGGATCGTCGCTTCGACTTTAAGATAAAGAACGACAGACTGGTATTCCTCAGCGACTATGCCCATCATCCAAAGGAGATATACCAGAGTGCAAAGAGTATCCGTGAGCTCTATAAGGACAAGCATATCACTGCTATCTTCCAGCCCCATCTATACACCCGCACACGCGATTTCTATAAGGATTTCGCAGATGCACTGAGCCAACTCGACGAGGTGATTCTCACAGAAATCTACCCAGCAAGAGAGGAGCCGATAGAGGGTGTTACATCGAAACTCATCTATGACAACCTCAAGGAGGGAGTCAAGAAAGAGATGATTCATAAAGACCAGGTGCTCGACTATGTCAAGACCCATGACTTTGAGGTTCTCATCGTACTTGGAGCTGGCGACCTTGATGCACAGGTTCCTGCGATAACAAAGATATTAAATCGTAAATAACAAACATTGTGACATTCAACTGGAAACAATCACTAATCATCGTATTTGATATCGTCATTTCGGCATATCTCATACTGGCAGTCACAGCATTCAACAAACCTGCTGAGAAAGCCAAGGTATGCCCAGAAGTGAAGATAGACATTGACGATGGTGAGACTGATGGTTTCCTTAATGCCAACGAGATAAAACGCCTGCTCGAAAGCAATAAGATGTATCCTCTTGGCAAGGCTATGGAGAGTATCGATGCCCGTGCTATCGAAGAGACACTGCGCAAGAATCCATTCGTGGAGGGGGCAGAGTGCTATAAGACCCAGAGTGGGAAAGTGTGCATCAGACTGCAACAGCGCACACCCGTTGCCCATGTTATGCTCGACAATAGCGAGAACTACTATGTCGACACCAACAGCAACATCCTACCAGCTTCGAGATTTGCTACAGATGTTGTGATTGCAACAGGAGCCATCACAAAGAAATATGCCCAGAGGTCGCTGGTAAAGTTGGCTAATGAGATTATCCACGACTCATTCTGGCAGAATCAGATAGAACAAATCAACGTTCTCCCTGATGGCAGTGTCGAGCTGGTACCTCGTGTAGGCGATCATATCATCTATCTCGGAGCTCCTGAAAACACAAAGAAAAAGCTGGAGCGCATGCGCAAATTCTATCATTATGGACTTAACAAGGCAGGATGGAACAAATACTCATACATAAGCGTGGAGTTTGACAATCAAATCATCTGTAAGAAAAGTAAAAAGGTAAAAAAGTAAAAAGGTTAAAAAGTAAATATATGGTGGCAGCAAAGGAATTTATCGTAGCAATCGAACTCGGCTCATCAAAGATGACGGGTATCGCTGGACAGAAGAACCTCGATGGCAGCATCAATGTGCTGGCGGTGGTAAAAGAGGATTCTTCTTCGTTCATCCGCAAAGGTGTCGTTTACAACATCGACAAGACAGCTCAATGCCTCACCAACATCATCAAGAAGCTGGAGAACCAGCTGAAGACGGAGATTATGCAGGTGTATGTAGGTGTAGGTGGACAATCTATCCGCAGTGTCAGGAATGTAATAGCCAAAGACCTTCCTGCAGAGACTATCGTCACACAAGACATGATCATCGAACTCATGGACTCAAATCGTAACATGAAGTATCCTGATCAGGAAATCCTCGATGCCGCTGTACAGGAATACAAGGTCGACAGCCAGTATCAGCTCGACCCTGTTGGCATTCAGGCCACTCATCTGGAAGGAAACTTCCTTAATATCCTCGAGCGTAAAGCCTTCTATCGCAACCTTAACAAGTGTTTCGAGACTGCAGGCATCAATGTGGCAGAGATGTATCTCGCTCCACTTGCTTTGGCAGACAGCGTTCTCACTGAGGCTGAGAAACGCTCTGGATGTGCACTCGTTGACTTGGGTGCCGATACTACCACCGTTAGTGTTTATAGCAAGAATATCCTTCGCCACCTCGCTGTCATTCCTCTTGGCAGCAATAACATCACTAAGGACCTCGCAACACTCCAGATTGAGGAGAGTGATGCAGAGAAGATGAAACTGAAGTACGCCTCAGCATTTACTGAAAACAACGATATCGACAACAACCTGAAATACTCCATCGATTCAGAGCGACAGATTGAAAGCCGTAAGTTTATCGAGATTGTCGAGGGGCGTCTTGAGGAGATTATCGAGAATGTATGGTACCAGATACCATCAGAATACTACGATAAACTCCTTGGCGGTATCATCCTTACTGGTGGAGGCTCGAACATGAAGGATATCGAGAAGGCATTCATGAACCACACCCATGTTGATAAGATACGTATCGCGAAGTTCGTCACACATACCATCATTTCAAACAATGAGGATATCAAGTCCCATAATGGTAAGATGAACACTGTGCTTGGACTTCTTGCCAAGGGAGACATAAACTGCGCTGGCGATGAGGTAAACAATGATCTCTTCGGTAGTCAGAAGAAAGAGATACCTCACCCCACCACTGATCAGCGTCAGGCTCGTCAGGTAAGTGAGATCCCTGCTGGTGTTATCCGTACTGAGGCAGAGAAGCAGAAGGCGGAAGAAGAGAAACGTCGTCAGGAGGAAGAGGCAGAACGCCTGCGTCTTGAGGAAGAAGAGAAAGAACGTCAGCGCATTAAGAAAGAGAAGAGAGAGAACAGCTTCTGGAACAAGCTCATGAAGAAAGCCAAGCAGTTTGGCGAAGACATCGTCTCTGAGGAATGATGAAAAGGTAAAAAAGTAAAAAGGTAAGAAGGTAGTAATATGGAAGAGAATATGAATATTGACATCCTCGACTTCGGAGCTCCGGAGAAGGATCAAAGCATAATAAAAGTCATTGGTGTTGGTGGTGGAGGCGGAAACGCTGTTAACCACATGTATCGTGAAGGCATACACGATGTCACCTTCGTGTTGTGCAACACCGATAATCAGGCCCTCAACGACTCACCTGTACCTGTTCATCTGCAACTGGGTAAGGAAGGTCTTGGTGCAGGAAACAAGCCAGAGAAGGCCCGTCAGGCTGCTGAGGAGAGTCTTCAGGACATCACCCAGATGCTGAGCGACGGCACTCGCATGGCTTTCATCACAGCTGGTATGGGTGGAGGTACAGGTACTGGTGCAGCACCTGTTATCGCACGTGTATCTAAGGAACTGGGTATCCTTACCGTTGGTATCGTAACTATCCCATTCCGTTTTGAGGGTGATCGTAAGATTGACCAGGCTCTCGATGGTGTAGAGGAGATGCAGAAGCATGTCGATGCATTACTTGTTATTAATAATGAACGCCTGCGCGAGATATATCCAGAGCTCTCTGTGCTCGATGCATTCGCCAAAGCAGATGATACTCTTTCTGTGGCAGCAAAGTCAATCGCAGAGATTATCACCGTTCATGGACTTATCAACCTCGACTTCAATGACGTGAAGACTGTCCTAAAAGACGGAGGTGTAGCTATCATGTCTACAGGATATGGCGAAGGTGAGGGTCGAGTGAAGAAGGCTATCGAGGATGCACTCCACTCTCCATTGCTTAACGACAATGATATCTTCAACTCAAAGAAGATTCTTCTCTCTATCTCGTTTGCTGGTTCTAAGGACGGACAGCAGTCGCTGATGATGGAGGAGATGAACGATGTCAACGACTTCATGGCTAAGTTCGGCAATGACTTCGAGATCAAGTGGGGACTGGCAACAGACCCAGAGCTTGGCAAGAAGGTAAAGGTAACTATCCTTGCAACAGGATTTGGTCTTGAGAGTGTGGATGGTATGGATGCCCGTATGAAGAAACATACTCAGGACGATATCAACCGTATCGCTGAGGAGCAGGCAAAGGCAGTAGAGCGTCAGGATCGCAGAAACCGTTATTATGGAGGCGACAGTACAGCTAAGCGCTATAAGCGTCGTCCTAACATCTATCTGTTCCGTCTTGAGGATCTTGATAATGACGATGTTATCTCTGCAGTTGAGCAGACTCCTACATATAAGCGCACTCGTGAGATTCTGGATAGTATCAATTCTCAGGCCACAGGCGATTATATGACTGAGGAACAGCCGAATAATACAGAGCCGAGCGAACCTGCACAAGGCACGATAAAGTTCTTTTAAACATCAAATACTTTCTGATGGAGGGCGGCTGCGTGAGTAGCTGCCCTTTTTTAATAATTAAGCTTTATTTATGCATAAATCATATCAATTCGCAAACGTTTTCAGTCATATTAACTTTTATTAACCACGAAACTCTTGTTTATTAGAGATAATAGTTGTACTTTTGCCAACGAATCTGATTGAGTCAGAAGTATATTGGAGAGAAAATTAAGTAAAAATAAACAATAAAATAATTAAAAGCTTTTGTAAAAGTATGAAAAAGTATTTGATGACAGGAATCGCAGCACTCGCAATGTGCGCAGGTTTCACAAGTTGCTCGCACGACCTAAGCATGCCAACTCAAGAAGACATTAATCAATATGTCGCTCAGAAGGTAACAGACAATTACAACAGAGCATTCGTTGATCACTTTGGTGAGCCTTCAGAAGATCAAGATTGGGGCTTTGGTTCTGCTTCAAGCGCTCGCGCACTTACACGTGCAAATACGGGTGATAGTTATCCTGCTACTCATGAATACACAGATGCTAACGGAAATGTTATTGCAGGTGCTAATATGAACTCCAACGAGTGGGCAGACCCTAATAAGGGTTTTGGAGGTTGGGTTGTTCCCGATCCTCTGACAGAAGGTCAGAAACTTCGCGTTCAGAAGTATTTCCAGGCTAACCCTAACCTGAGCTACGAAGACCCACACTATCGTCATTTCTTTGTTCAGCAGGTATACACTGGTGGTAGCAGTGCTCCTCAAACTGGCAACAAGGAGTCGACCAAAGCTGCCAACGGCAGTACTTATAATGCAACAAATATGAACCAGTTGACAGTAGGTGAGGCTAACTCGCACATCAACAACTTTAATGCCGGAACTCGTTCTACAAGCAATGTGCTGGATAATGGAAAGACTGTTAATAATGGTACCTATCACAGCGACCAGATCACACTGATGGTGAACGTTTACGACACCTCTTGCTTCGGCTATCATGATACAGGCGGTAGTAACGTGAAAGGAAAAATCAACCACAACGACAAGATGGCATTGGTCAGCGCTGCTATTATTGACGCATGGGCTGCACGAAACGGCAATCCTGGTGAGGCAGTAGTTGACAAATGGAACCGCTCGTTCATGGGCTTCGACCATGAGCTGCTCCCAGAGTCTGACATCGTTATGGATTCATATGCTCAGCTAAACGCAGTTCCCAACCTTAACAACATTCCCTATGCTTGGGACGGAGAGAAGGTGATGAAAATCGGACAAGCACCTGCTGCCGTTGCTGCTGGTACGGAGGTTGATCTTACAGGTTATTTTGCAAATTGCTATAATGGTTCTGTCACAAATAACGCTAATGGTATTGTGTTCACGTCTAATGGCTGGGGCGGTCTTCAGGCTTGGTCATTCGGAGATGCCAACAAATGGGCTAATTATACGAAGTTCGTGATAGAGTTTAAGGAAGCAACACAAGTAGCCTCTGAGATACAGTTGGGTGCTGCCGGCAATCATAACATAGCAGCCGGAACGACCAAGTATGAGCTTGATCTTACAGATATTACAGCAGAAGTTTCTAGTGGCACTCTCGTAGTATCAAATCCTGGAACAATCAATATTTCAAAGATTTATCTCATCACTGGTGCACAACAGGATAACACCGTATATTACAATCCTACCTACCTTCTTGGTGATGCCGAAGCCGATAAAATTTCTTTCTACAGCGCTAACACTAATATGTATGGTGGTATCATAAGAGATCTTTCTGAGAATGAAATGAAGACAACTCAGGATGGCAAAACCTGCCTTGACCTGACACTCTTCAAGCAACTTGTTGCAGATGGTTATCATCCCGTTAGCACCGACCTGAAGAAATGGGTGAAGTGGCAAGCTGCCTGCGACGGCTACTATAGCGACTGGATTGTGACACTTACTGAGGCCAAGAGATACGAAGAGGAGGAAGAAGACTTTGACGTTCGCATTATCGCAGAGGACTTGACACCTGGAGAGGACTTAGACTGGGACTTCAACGATGTTGTGTTCGATGTTACATATACATCTGATACAGAAGCAACATGTACAATCCAGTGTGCTGGTGGTGTATTGCCTCTCCGTGTAGCAACTAAGGGTAATCCTGGTGATGGCGACTGGATTGAGGTTCATGAGAAATATGGTAAAGAAAGAAAAGCCAATGGCAAATATGACATGATTAATACAGGTGGCGCCTCTATTACCATTAACGATAAACCAACTTTCACAGTAACTGGCATTTCAAAGGGCGAAAGAGGTAAGGATATCAAGATTATGGTTGACAAAGGAACTGTTAATGAGCCTAACTGGATTGAGATAACAGCAACTAAAGGACAGCCTGCTGCCAAGATTGCAGTTAATAAGGGCTATAAGATAGTGACTGAAAGAACAGATATTAGAACTGTATACACAAAATTCTCTGAATGGGTTTCAGATCCAAAGATTATTTGGTATTAATTGATTCATCAGATACTTTAAATAAGACTAAATTCCTGGGGAGCGGCTGCGAAAGTAGCCGCTCTCTTTTTTTATAGCCAAGTATCTAATAACTATAGAAACGTAATCTCAAGGGTAACGAGCCGTAATCTCATCGGGCACGATATTACGGCTCGTTTTTCTTTACAAATTTAAGAAAGGCCAAGACAGCCGGAAAACAGGGCAGAAATGACACTACACGATGAAACACTATCTTTTAGGCGAGGAAAAATTTGCGCCCTAGGCAGGTCGCAGAAACTTTTTAACCAGAGGTTTTTTGAGAGAAATAAATATGGAGGTGAATTATATTTACAAAAGAGACTACGCATTGATTTTTGCAAGTCTTAATGTTGCATAATTCAGAAAAGTTTTGTACCTTTGCACTCTGTATGGTATTGAATTATATTTGGGTAGCGTTTTTCATCGTAGCGTTTGTGATTGCGCTGGTGAAATTGGTGTTCTGGGGCGACTTTGAGGTCTTCCCGGCAATGATGGACTCCACATTCTCATCGTCGAAGACGGCATTTGAGATATCGTTGGGTCTTACAGGAGTATTGGCCCTCTGGCTCGGCATTATGAAGATAGGCGAAAAAGGAGGCGTGGTGAATGTGTTGGCAAGGATTCTGAGTCCTGTTTTCACCAAACTCTTCCCTGATATCCCCAAGGGCCACCCAGTTACTGGCTCTATCTTCATGAATATCGCAGCCAATATGCTCGGATTGGATAATGCCGCCACTCCCCTTGGCCTTAAGGCTATGGAGCAGTTGAACGAGATAAAGAATGAAGAAATAAAAAATCAAAGAGACAGTGGCGCCATAAGCGAGGAAAAGGCTGAGGATCTTAAGGTCACAGCTACCAATCCTATGATTATGTTCCTCGTGCTGAACACATCCGGCCTGACCCTGATACCTATATCTATTATGGTGTATCGTTCTCAGATGGGTGCCGCCCAGCCTACAGACATCTTCATCCCTATCCTGCTCGCTACGTTCTTCTCGACTCTCGCAGGCATTATCATAACGAGCCTCTTCCAGAAGATCAACCTGCTGAATCGTACGATGCTGCTCACCCTCGGAGGTGCTGCTATCGTTGTGGCAGGCATCATCTGGGGCTTCGGACAGCTCGACTCCATACTGATGAACAAGGTGAGCACCACTTCAGCCAACATCATGCTGATGACAATCATCATCGCCTTTATAGCAGCTGGCTTGAGGAAGAAGGTAAATGTCTACGATGCCTTTATCGAGGGCGCTAAAGAGGGATTCCAGACAGCAGTGAGGATTATCCCATATCTGGTGGCAATCCTCGTTGGAATCGGCGTTTTCCGTGCCTCAGGAGCGATGGATATGCTTATCGATGGCATCAGATGGGGAGTAGAGGCCTGTGGAGGCAATTCCGACTTCGTGGGTGCTCTGCCAACGGCTCTGATGAAACCTCTGTCAGGCAGTGGAGCTCGAGGAATGATGGTGGATGCGATGACTACATACGGAGCCGACTCATTTATCGGACGTCTGAGTTGTATCTTCCAAGGGTCTACAGACACCACCTTCTACATCCTCGCAGTATATTTCGGCAGCGTAGGAATAGCAAAGACTCGTCATGCTGTGACCTGTGGACTGCTTGCAGACCTCGCAGGTATCATCGCAGCGATAGCAATAGCATATATGTTCTTCGGATAAGATATGGGAAAACTTCAGGCAATAGCAAAGGATACGGCCATCTACGGCCTTTCGAGTATCATAGGCAGGTTTCTTAACTACCTGCTGGTGCCACTATATACCGCCCAGCTCTCTGCAGCGTCAGGCGGATATGGCATCATAACAAATATGTACGCCTACGTGGCGCTGATATTGGTGATTCTAACCTTCGGAATGGAGACCACCTATTTCCGTTTTACCAACAAGACGCATACTGACTCGCAGGTAGTCTACTCTACCACACTCATCGCTGTAGGCTCCGTATCAGCTATCTTTGTAGCATTAGTGATATACTTTATCACGCCAATAAGCAATCTCATGGGCTATGGCGATCATCCTGAGTATGTTTGGGTGATGGCAGTTACTGTAGCCATCGACGCCTTCCTTTGTATTCCTTTCGCACATCTGCGACAGCAGAAGAAGGCTATTAAGTTTGCCTCCCTGAAACTTCTGAATATCGTAGTGAGCATACTGCTTAACGTCATCTATTTCGCCTGGATGGATGGCAAGGACGTGGGTTACGCATTCTATATCAACCTTGTCTGTACTGCGATGCTCGCATTGCTTCTTATCACAGAATATGCTGGTTTCCGTTGGAAGTTCGATGGCAAGCTGCTACGTACGATGCTCAGCTACTCATGGCCTATCCTCGTGCTTGGTATCGCTGGAATCCTGAATCAGACAGCCGACAAGATGCTCTTCCCCTATATCTACCAAGGCAGCGACATGCAGGAGCAGCTTGGAATATACGGGGCCTGTTCAAAGATTGCGATGATTATGGCAATGATAACACAGGCCTTCCGCTTTGCCTACGAGCCTATCGTATTCGCAGGCGTAAAGGATAAAGACCAGCACGAGATGTACGAGCAGGCGATGAAATACTTTATAATCTTCACCCTGCTGGCATTCCTGATGGTTGTGGGATATCTCGACATACTGAAGTTCCTCATCGGAGAAGACTACTGGAGTGGTCTCCGAGTAGTGCCTATCGTGATGGCAGCAGAGATTATGATGGGTATATACTTCAACCTGTCGTTCTGGTATAAGATTATCGACAAGACCATCTGGGGAGCGTGGTTCTCAGGTCTCGGATGTCTGGTGCTGATAGCAGTAAACCTGATTTTTGTGCCAAAGTACGGCTTCGTAGCTTGTGCCTGGGGAGGCTTCGCAGGATACGGTGTTGCGATGGTAGCATCCTATATCATCGGACAGAAACACTATCCACTCAACTATCCCCTGAAAGACATCGCCCTCTATACGATGATTGCAGCCCTCGCCTTCGCCGTGATGATGTATCTCAGGGATGACCTGCCCCTCTGGCTGTCACTCGCAGTGAATACTATCCTGATCCTGCTCTTCCTCGCAGTCATCATAAAGCGAGATCTTCCTTTGAGCAAACTACCTATTATCGGAAAGAAATTCAAAAAATAATAATCGTATGAAAAGAATCCTAGTATCCCTAGTATCCCTAGTTAGCCTAGTTAATCTCGCCCACGCCGATGAAGGCATGTGGACCCTGTATAACCTGCCGAATACTGTCTATGAGCAGATGAAGCTGGAGAATTACGAGCTGCCCTATGGTGCTCTCTATGAAGGTGATGACGCTATAAAGAACTGCGTAGTGCTCTTTGGAGGCTTCTGTTCAGGAGTAGTGGTATCGCCAGACGGACTGGTATTTACCAATCACCATTGCGGCTTCGAGGCTATCAGAAGTCACTCAACAGTAGAGCACGACTATATGCTCAATGGCTTTGTTTCCAACAGCTATGAGGAAGAACTGCCAAACAAGAATCTCTTCGTAAGTTTCATGGTAGAGCAGAAAGATGTCACAAAACAGCTCGACAGTCTTGGCCTCAGCAAACTCTCAGAAGACAAAAGAGGCCATTTCATCGACTCTCTGGAGAATGTTTTCCAAAAACAGGTGCGTAAGCAAGACTCTACCCTCCGTGCAGAGCTGAAGCCTTACTACGAGGGAAACAAATACTATCTCACCACCTATCGCGACTATGAGGATGTACGTCTGGTGTTTGCCCTTCCAAAGTCGATGGGTAAGTTCGGAGGCGAGACAGACAACTGGATGTGGCCCCGTCAGACTTGCGACTTCTCTGTATTCCGTATCTATGTAGACCCAAAGACAGGAGGCCCTGCGAAGTATTCGAAGGACAATGTCCCCATGCATCCAAAGAAGTGGGCACAGGTGTCTCTGCAGGGATATCAGCCAGGATCGTTCTCAATGACTATCGGTTATCCAGGAAGCACGAGCCGCTATCTCTCGAGCTATGGTATCCTTGAGCGTCGCGATGCCCAGAACAAGCCACGCTATCTCACCCGCGAGGTTAAGCAGAACATCATGATCCGTCATATGCGTGCCGATGAAGCTGTCCGCATAAAGTATGATTCCAAGTATGCCCAGAGCTCAAACTACTGGAAAAACTCAATCGGAATGAACAAATGTATCGATTCCATCGGACTTATTCAGCAGAAGGCAGCCTTTGAGGCTAAGATCCGTCAGTGGCAGGACTCTACAGGTTTCCTGAAAGGCCAGCTCGACTTCGACAAGCTTGAGCGTCTGTATAAGCAGCGTTTCAATGCCATGAGAGCTATGATGTATTTTAGCGAGACGTTCAGAAACAACGATGAGATGAGCCGTAGGGCCATGAGGGTGCAGAACGGTATCCGTCTGAAGGGCGATGAGAAGAATCCAAAGAAGCAGTATATCGACTTCAAGGATAATAGCGACACATGGGATCTCAATCTCGATCGCGAGGTTCTGGCTGCTCTGATGAGACACTATCGCGAGCAGGTAACAGAAGCGAAGTATCTGCCTGATTTCTATCAGACTATCGATAAAAAGTTTGGTGGTGACTATCAGAAATATGTGGATTATCTCTTCAAGAAGTCGCAGTTGATGAAAAACGGCAAGAAGATCTATGTCAACAAGAAGGGTTATCACAAAGACCCAGGCGTGATCTATGGTCAGGATCTCATCGAGATATTAGGCGAGATTCGTGCTGACCTGATGGCTTCTTATGACAGTATTGATATCCAGGAGCGTTATCTCTGTGCTGCCAAGCTCCGTATGGAGGAAGACATGCCTAACTACAGCGATGCTAACATGACTATGCGTCTGAGCTATGGTCAGGTAGGCGAATATCTTCTTGGTGGCAAGCCTTCAGGCTATTACACCACAGCTGAGAGCATCGTTGAGAAGATGGAAAAGGGCGAGAATGGAGTCATCGACTACGAGGCAGAGCCAATTATGAAGGAACTGCTCTCAAAGAAAGACTTCGGGAAGTATACAGATAAGGGTACAGGCAAGCTGCATCTCTGTTTCCTCTCAAACAATGACATCACTGGCGGAAACTCTGGCTCCCCGATGTTTAATGGCAAGGGTGAACTCATTGGCCTTGCTTTCGATGGCAACTGGGACAGCCTAAGCTCGGATATCTTCTTCGATTCCCAGCTTGCACGATGCATTGGTGTAGATATCCGCTATGTCCTCTACATGATGGAGTCATGGGGAAAAGCAGATCGCCTTATCAAGGAGATAAACGCCAAGTAATTCAAAATAAGAGCCAAGTAATACAAAATAAGTGCCACTTATTTCCATAAAACCAGCCATCGGATAACAAAAGAGGAGAAAAGCGGAAAAATCGTTGCAAATCAGGGGATTGGGATGGAAACTGCGGAATGATGAGTACAGTGGACT
>CACYRS010000025.1 GCA_902776935.1 uncultured Prevotellaceae bacterium
GTTTTTATTCGTTATTCTCAATATTTTTTCGTAACTTTGCAGAAGATAAGAACAAACATTAAAACATAGCAATTATGACCCAGAACAACAACAATGAACCCGCTGTCCGCTCATACGGACGAACCGAACTTGCGACATTCTATTTCCCCAAGATGAACCCCGAGGCAGCCTGGCACAAGTTCCGGTCCTGGCTCGGACTGAACCCTCGTCTGTCGTACCTTTACGCCAAACGTACCCGATCTTTCACACCGGCAGAGGTGTCTCTCATATTCTCTGAGCTCGGTGAGCCGTGATTCGTGCGCCAGGCTCTTAATTATCAATACTCCTTTTTTATTTTTCGGCTGGAGGCTCTTGTCAATCAACAGGAGCCTCTTATTCTGATGTGGCAGAAAACGGGTAATCGCGTAGTATGGTGTACTAAACACACGAAAAAAATGTTGATCTTAGTATTTTAGTGTTTTAGTGATTTTAGTTTTTTTATGTTCCTATAAATCTTGAAATTTTAATTATACTATAATATAATTATAATTATATTATAGTATATAATATTATATTATACATTTACTAATATACTTGCATACCTATTTTTCCAAAATCACTAAAATACTAAAACACTAAAATCGTTTATCAGGAAACATAACGCTGTGAAGGCTCGCCGCTGCGAGCCCTCACTAACCAATTAACTAACTAACAAAAAGTAAAACGAAAATGAAAATCTTTATCTAACTAAACGTATGAATCTCTATTTCTTTGATGCAAAGGTACGGTGAAAAACCATCGATTCCAAATATTCCTTCATATTTTTCCTCAACTACTTGCGACACGCCCTGATTCTCGCGACAAAACCCACACATGCCCTCAATCTCTGTCGCAAACGATGCCCATTTCGCATTTTTCTCTTGTCACACCGTGCCTGTCTCTCTGTGATGCTAACCATTAAATCTATCCTTCTCATGTGGCTATCGAGAATCTGAAACGTCTCTGCGGGTGGCTGGAGATGCTTCGCGAGGTGTGGAACGAGAGATATGGAGAAGGGAATGAGCCTATCATTATCAACTCCGGCTATCGTTCTTGGGAGGTGAATAAGAGAGTAGGGGGCTCTTCGACCTCGAATCATCTTGTAGGATGTGCGGCGGATATCAAGTGCTTAGGTAAAGAGCAGGCGCTGAGATATGCGGTGATACTGATGGATATCGCTGACCAGGCACAAGAGGATTATGATGAGCTGATCATCGAGGTGCGGGGCTCGACAGTGTGGTTTCATTTCGCGGTGCGGCCGAAAGGGAATCGACGAAGGTTGCTGCTTGATATCAGAAAGAAGTAGAGTAAAGTAGGGGCGGTTCTTCTTATGGAAGTGACCGCCCCGTTTCAGCCACTTGCCAACGGCATACTGGTAGATTTAAAAATCCACATAAATGGGTATTGCCTGCGAAGGAAAAAAGCAGTACCTTTGCACCGGAAAAATAAAACTGGATTTATGAGAAATAAATATATCTTGGTGTGTCTGGCTGTCGCATTCGTTCTGCCCTCTCATGCGCAGAGGCAGGATGTGATGAAGCAGACTGTGGATTATCTGGCTTCACAGCAGTTGGGTGGACGATTCCCTGCTACTATCGGTGATACCCTCGCATCGGAGTTTATCGTCAACGAGCTGCGTGGCCTGAAGCTCAAGCCTATCATCAAGGGAAAGAAGGATGTTGCTTACTTTCAGGACTTTACCTATGGTAAGACTAAGGAGCAGGAGCGTACTACCCATAACATCATCGCCGTGCTGCCTGGCAAGGACAAGAAACTGAGATATGAGTATGTAGTAGTAGGTTCGCATTACGACCATCTGGGCTTGGGAGGTAAGAACTCCGGTTCGCGTCGTCCCGACACGTTGGGCGTACATCCCGGTGCCGACGATAACGCCAGTGGCGATGCTGTGGTGTTAGAACTGGCTAAATATTTTAAGAAGGAACGCGCGAAGCGTAGTATCATCTTCGCCTTCTTCGGCGCTGAGGAACAGGGACTGATAGGCTCGAAGAACTTCCTGGAGTGGATGAAGAAGGATGATGCCAAGCGTATCAACCTCCCTGCCGACAAGAAGGGTATCGTGGCGATGGTGAACCTCGATATGGTGGGTCGTATGCGCGACAATGCCATGAGTGTATCCGGTACAGGCACGAGTTCTGAGTTCAAGGCGATGGCTGAGGCAGCCGCTGAGCAGACGAAACTAAATATCTCGTGTACCCCCGACGGCTATGGTCCCAGCGATCATGCCTCGTTTGTGGCTCAGGAGATACCGGTGCTCTTCCTCACCACGGGCGGACACATGGAGTATCACACGCCCGACGATGTGCCCTCGACGCTGAATTACGATGGTATGCAGCAGACGCTTGATTTCGCGAAGACGCTTATCGCGAAGATTGCCAATATGCCTACGACTCCTGATTATATTAGTGTGCCGAGCACCAACAAGATGAAGCACGGAAAGTTTAAGGTGACGTTAGGCTTGATGCCCGACGTGATGGGAGCCAGTCGTATTCCCGGTCTTCGTGCCGATATCGTGGTGGCTGGAAAGTCGGCCCACAATGCCGGTATCCGCAGTGGGGATATCATCCAGGAGATAGACGGTAAGCCCGTAACGAATATGGATGACTATATGCAGCGTCTGTCGGAACTCGAGCCCGACACTACAGTCCCCGTGAAGGTGCTTAGAGATGAAAAGACATTAACATTCCAGGTTCACCTGGTGGGAAAGGTAAAAAAGTAAAAATGAAGAAAATAGGCTATTGGATGGTGGCCATCGGCATCACTCTGTCGCTGAGCATATATCAGCGTATGACGGGCCCCACGCATCCACAAAAGGTAGATATTGAACTCAATGGTGAAGACTATCGGGTGAAGCTGCCCAGAAGTGGGGTGCAGAAGGATGAAGTGATCAGTCTGAAGGATTTGCCATCCGACGTTAAGGCACAGATTCACTACCGCCGTTATCCTACAGCAGAGGCCTACACAACGGTGGACTTCGTTTGGACTGATAACGCGTGGCAGGCCGCTCTGCCCGTACAGCCCGTAGCAGGGAAACTCGAGTATTATATAACCGTCAACGGCAAAGACTATCTGAAGGATGAGCCCGTGATAATCCGTTTCCGCAACGATGTGCCGGCATATATCCTGATTCCGCATATCCTGCTGATGTTCGGTGCTATGCTCTTTGCGGTCTATGCCCTTATGATGGTGACGATGCGCATGGATTACACCAAGTGGCTGAAGATTACGGTGCTGACATTGTTTGTGGGTGGATTCGTATTTGGCCCACTCGTTCAGCATGCTGCCTTCGGGCCCTGGTGGACAGGATTCCCATACGGTACGGACCTTACGGACAATAAGACCCTTATCTCCTTCCTCTTCTTCCTGGCAGCCCTTGCTACCTTGAAGTGGAAGTACAACAAGTGGCTGGTCTGTCTGGCTGTATTGATGATGATAGCCGTCTTCACAATTCCTCACAGCGCCTACGGATCGGAATATGATTATACAACACAACAATTAAAATAAAAAGGTAAAAAATGAAAATCAAGAGTTTTATGACAATGATGATGGCCGCAATGGCCTTCATGTTTGGGATGAGTTCATGTAGCAGTAGTAATGATGATGCCCCCGAGGCACCTGTCGCTAATCAGGTAATAGGTTCTTATACTGGCAATGAGGTTCTCACGGTGATGGGAGAGGACGATGAAAGTACCGAGACATTTGAGTTTACCAAGGCTACAGATGTATCAGTCGACGTGACCCTTCCCAAATACGGTGAAGGCATGATGACTGTCCCGGCACTTCCTGTGAAGGGTATCATGCTGACCAAGAGTGGCAATACCATTACAGGCAAACTTGCAAAATACGAGGGTGTTGTGACTAATGCCGATGGTTCTGAGAAGGCTTATACCGTTAGTGACGTCACCGTCATTTTCAACGAAAAGACTGTTGTTATGACGTTTACACAGAAGTACGGCAATATGCCATTTGCTTTTGAAGGACAGTTTACAGGTACCAGAAAGTAAGTCGTGACAAGAAAGTTGTTGATAAAATTATTATATGTTCTTTTGGCTGGCATAGCATTGTCTGTGCCAGCTATTAGTATCTCTGCACAGACTAAACACAAGACTGCCCTCCGCGACTCGGTAGAGTTGGACCAGATTGTTGTTACTGCCTCGCATACACCTAAGGCGCTGAAGGATGCTCCTGTGGTGACGCGTCTTATAACCCTCCGCGACATAAAGATTGTAGATGCTACAAATATTCAGGACATGCTCACTCAGGAGATACCTGGACTGGAGTTCGGTTTTGCAATGAGCCAGGAGACATCGCTTAACATGAGCGGTTTTGGTGGGAATTCGGTCCTGTTCCTCGTTGATGGTGAACGTATGGCTGGAGAAACGATGGACAACGTGGACTACAGTCGTATGAACCTCGACAACGTAGGTCGTATTGAGATTGTGAAGGGCGCATCGTCGGCTCTCTATGGCTCGAATGCCGTAGGAGGTGTGGTAAACATCATCAGTCGTGAGAATCTAGAGCCTTGGACCGCTAATGCCAACTCCCGATACAGCTCCTTTGGCCATGAATGGAGAAACGGAGCCAGTTTCTCGTTTAATACGAAGAAATGGAACTCGCAGACCAGTTTCCAGCATACGAAGATTGACCCTATCGACCTCCCCAAACCATTCTCCTCAGAAGAGATAGCTATGGAACTGTTGAAGAAGGCCCAGGGACTGCCTTACGATGAACGGGTGCTCAACGATGATACCAACCTGAGCCGGCTGTACGGACAGAAGACGTATAACGTGAAGGAACGTCTTACGTATCGGGCTACCGATAATCTGACACTTGTCGGAAGGGCGGCCTATTTCTTCCGCACCAGCGAGCGAGATACATACAACTATCATTTCAATGGCTATAGCGCAGGACTGAAGGGACGGTATGCGTGGGATGGGGGACGGAGTCTCGAACTCTCGTATGCCTACGACCAGTATGATAAGGCCAACTTCCAACCAGACGGACGACGCACCCATGATCACGACTACAGCAATCGCCAGCATGTGGTACACGCTCTCTACCATCATGCCTTCGGCAAGAACAGTCTGATACTCGGTGCCGACTATATGAACGACTATCTCTCCACATACCAGTTTATTGAGAATGTGAGCCACTCACAGAACAATATCGACGGTTTCGCACAGTTCGACTGGAACATCACCGAAAGGCTTAATGTGATGGGAAGCGTGAGATACGACTATTTCTCTGCCTCTGCGCATAAGGCCTTCACAGAGCGTATGGCCGTAGTGTATAAACTGCCTTGGGTGACTCTCAGAGCCAACTACGCCAGCGGATTCAGAGCTCCTACACTCAAGGAGATGTATATGCACTTCGATATGGGTAATATGGGGTATATGCTTATCGGCAATCCTGACCTTAAGCCCGAGAGAAGTCATAACTTCAATGTGGCCCTCGAGAGAATCAACCGCATAAGGAAGGGGGGAATACTCGACGGAGTGTACACCTTCACACTCATGGGATCATGTAACATCTTCGACAAACGTATCACCACCATCGCCTATGATTACAAAGACGAGCGTACCCACGAGACGTTGCCGGGAGCACTGTACTTCAATCAGGACGGTATCACGGTATGGGGCGTTGACGTGAGTCTTGGACATGCGTTGGACTGTGGACTGACACTGAAGCTGAACTATTCGTGGATGCACGAGAAAGGCAATGTGGCATACTCGGATTTCAACCAGCCGCGTAATCACTCGATGACCTGGCGCATAGGATATAACCACCGGTTCTCGCGATTCTATGCCCTCGATGCTGCACTCTCAGGACGTAGCCTGGGTAAGCCGCAGTCAGGACGTAAGGATGTGGATCAGGGATATACGATATGGAAGCTGATGCTCCAGCATCATCTGTGGAATGGTATCAATGTGAATACGGCCATCGACAACATCTTCAATTACAAGCCGAAGGGATATTACTATACGTCGCCATTAACCACTGGTACTGCTTTCAGTATAGGCTTTTCTGTAGATTTGGATAAAATGTTATGAAATTGTTTGGCGATTTCGTGAAAAAACGTTATCTTTGCAGAAAAATTATAAATTATGAAGAAACTCGCTACATTATTACTAACCCTGATGCCACTATACGCTGCGGCTCAGGATCTCGCTGTTACTCTGCCAATTCCTTCTGGAACTAACAAGGGCATATTGTCTGTTGCTGCCGATGGGGCCAAGGGAAAACCCACGCTGCTGCAACCCATATTCTTTCTTAAGACGCTGATTGACTCATCGGCAGTGTCTTCGATTGACCGCAATTGGATAGAACAGCCGAAACAACAACTGGCCATAGAGGCGAGAACCACCTTTAATCAGTCGAGACTGAAGATGGAGACAACATGGGAAGAGGATAATTTCACTATGGTATCGAAGAGTAACAATGGTTTCTCTACCTCGGCAGGTCTGTGGTTAGGATATCGTGGTTATGGTCTCGGATTTTCTAAGGAGTTGGGCAATACCACCGGTTCTACGTTCTCTTTCGGAGCTATGGGAGGCAGATTTGGCCTGAACCTGCGCATAAGCAGCTATAAGAGCGATATGCCCGACATTTATTTCAATGGGGAACAGGTTTCTGGACGTAATATAAGCGACGATCGTCTGGATGACCCGATCAATGTGAGAAATTTCTTCCTCGATGGATATTACATGCTAAATGGCAAGCATTTTTCATACTCTGCTGCTTATGATAATTCGCTCATTCAGAGACGTTCGGCAGGATCGGTAGTCATAGGAGGAATGTACTTTCACAGCCGCGTTGACTACAGTGCTGATTCAAACTGGTTGCTGACGGCTCTGATGAAAGACGTGGGAATGGTGAAGTTTACACAGGGTAGCATCGGAATGGGATATGCCTATAACTGGGTGCCAGCCAGGGGATTGCTCGTAAATGCTATGGCTATGCCGATGTTCACATTCTATAACCGCACAACAAAGTACCTGTATGACTTTGCAATGATTGATCCTAATGGAAAGATTATTGATGAGGAATATTTGGCAGGTTTAGATGAAGGCGAATATTACGATATATTGTTTGATCCGAAAACAAAGATATCAGCGGTAAACGAGAGGGAAGAGAAGACAGGCAACAAACCCAAGTTTAACTTTGATATGCGCTTGTGTGTAACCTATAACTGGGATCGCTGGTATGTACGTGCCTACGGACATTTCAATTTGTTCCGCTATGGTAGCGACCTCGTTTCAGGACGAATGACAGACTGGACTGCTTATGCAGCGCTGGGATTCAGATTCTGGTAAGAATTGAAGGATTAGGAGCCTCGGGCTTATAAAAAGAATATCGCCACAGAACGGAAGATTCCGCCTGTGGCGATTAAGTTTACATTGTTTTGGTATCAAATATAAACTTTAGTTGAAATACTCGATTGTACGGGTCTGCTCCAAGGTCTGACCCATCATTGATGACTTACGGCTGATCCAGTTGCCCTTATCATCGTACTTATAGTCGGTATATGGAGTCTCCATTGTCTGACCACCTACGTTGACTGTCTCTTTATCTGTAGCGCCCTTGTCGTTGAATGTGCGGGTGCTGGAGATCTTCTGACCCATAGCCTCTACGGTAGTGCCAACAACCTTGCCGTTCTCCCACTTGTACTCTACAGCTACCTTCTGACCCATCATTTCCAGTTTTGCGGTCTTGATATAACCGTCAGCATCGTAGACAACATCGCTCAATGGTCCGCTGACAAGCTTGCCGCTCTCATCGAAAGTGAATGTCTGAGACTGTCCCATGACACTTACACTGATAGACTTGACATTTCCGTATGCCTCCTGTGCCTCGGCATCATGGAACTTTGTCTGTGCCTGCATAGCGAATGATGTTACCAGCATGGCGAACATTAACATGATCTTTTTCATCTTGGTTGATTTTAAGTTTGTAATGAATTTGTTAAAAATACGGCGGCAAAGATACAAACAAAATCGTAAACCGCCAAATAATCGTCAGAAAAATATTGATTTTCTCCCGAAAATGATTAACTTTGCAGGCGAAAAGGCATGATGTCTATATATTATATAAGGTATGATAAACGAATATCAGATACGAGTGGTGCCAGAGGTTGCGGCGCAGGAAGACAGACTGAAGGGGTGGATAGCCGACGAATACGGTTTCGACGTCAGGACAATCTGTGGCGTGAGGATACTGAAACGGAGCATCGATGCCCGACAGCGACAGATATTCGTCAACCTGAAGGTGAGGGTGTATGTCAACGAGCAGCCTCACGATGATGAGTATGTGCGTACGGACTATCCCAACGTGGAGGGTAAGCCACAGGTGATTGTGGTGGGAGCCGGACCTGGAGGACTCTTTGCCGCATTGAGACTTATAGAACTCGGACTGAAACCTGTCGTGCTTGAGAGAGGAAAGAACGTGCATGACAGAAAGAAAGACCTTGCCAATATCACCAAGACACAGAAGGTGGACAGCGAGAGCAACTACTGTTTCGGAGAGGGTGGAGCAGGAGCCTATTCCGACGGAAAACTCTATACCCGTTCGAAGAAACGTGGTAACACGGATAAGATCCTGAATGTGTTCTGTCAGCACGGAGCATCGACGGCGATACTCGCTGATGCACATCCGCATATAGGTACCGACAGACTCCCGAAGGTCATCGAGGCGATGAGGAATACTATCCTCAACTGTGGGGGTGAGGTGCACTTCCAGACGAAGATGACGCAGTTGATTATGGATGGCGACAAGGTTGTTGGTTGCATAGCAGATAAAGAATATTATGGTCCGGTGATATTAGCCACAGGGCACTCAGCACGAGACGTTTACAGATATTTGGCTGAAGCAAAGGTTGAAGTAGAGGCAAAGGGCATCGCTGTGGGTGTGAGACTCGAACATCCGTCGCATCTGATAGACCAGATACAGTATCATTCAAAGCAGGGCAGAGGGAAGTATCTGCCCGCTGCGGAGTACTCGATGGTGACTCAGGTAGACGGACGCGGAGTGTATTCGTTCTGTATGTGTCCGGGAGGATTTGTGATTCCTGCAGCTACGGATAAAGAGCAGATAGTGGTAAACGGGATGAGTCCTGCGAGCAGAGGCACGGCATGGAGCAATTCGGGCATGGTGGTGGAGATAAGGCCGGAGGACCTATCCACTCTAAACTCTCCACTAAAAGTTCTTCGTTTCCAAGAAGAACTCGAAAAAGTGTGCTGGCAGCAGGGTAATATGAAACAGACGGCACCGGCTCAGAGGATGATGGACTTCGTGAACGGCAAGCTGAGCTATGACCTGCCGAAGTCTTCGTATGCTCCGGGACTGATATCCAGTCCGCTGCATTTCTGGTTGCCGGAGATGATATCCAAGCGTCTTCGTGAGGGCTTTAAGGTGTTCGGTAGGAATGCTCACGGATTCTTAACTAACGAGGCAGTGATGATAGCCGTAGAGACGCGTACCAGCAGTCCTGTTAGGATAGTCAGAGACAGAGATACTCTCCAGCATATACGTGTAGAAGGCCTCTTCCCCTGTGGTGAGGGAGCAGGCTATGCAGGGGGTATCGTTTCGGCAGGTGTAGATGGCGAACGATGCGCAGAGATGTGCGCTCAGTACCTGAATAGTTAAAAAAATCAAAAGCAGTAGCAAATTCTTCACTCTTCACTCTTCATTCTTCATTTTTTTTTCGTATCTTTGTGGCATAAAGATTTACTGATATTAAAACGAAGAAACTATGAACAGGGAGGAACAATTCGTAATTACCATCAGTCGTCAGTTTGGTACTGGCGGTCATGAGATTGGAGCAGAGCTTGCCCGTCGTCTAGGTGTAAAGCTGCTCGACAAGCAGATTCTTAATGAAGTGGCAAAGAGAGCCCGTGTGGTTGAGGAGGCGATGGAGAAACTCGAGTCGCGTAACCCGTTGTGGCGCGATGACTTCACAGACTTCTACCGTAACTACATGAGCAAGACGGAGTATAGCGGTCTGGAACACGATCGTACATCGCATGATCTCTTTGAGGCTCAGGCTGATGCAATCCGTAAGATTGCTGCCGAGGAGTCGTGTGTGATAGTGGGAAGATGCGGATTCCATATCTTCGAGAACCATCCTAACGCTCTGAAGATTTTCGTACATTCATCCGAAGACTGCCGTAAGCGTCGTATTGCGGAGAAGTACGGTCTCAGCTTGGCTGATGCCGCTGCGATGGTAGTGGATAATGACTACAGCCGTGAACTTTACACGAAGACATTCACGGGTAAGGAGTGGCGCGATGCCTGCAACTATGACATATCCCTCGACGTGAGGATGTTCGGGGTGAATGGTGCCGTAGACTTCATCATGCATTGTATCGAGTAAATTTTTCACGAAATATTTGTGTATATACCGATTTTTTAGTACCTTTGCACGCTGAAATTTCACAAGTTAGTAATTACTAAAGAATCGGTATAATGAATATTTCCTACAAATGGGCTTACATGTGAGGCCCATCCTAATAGCGACCATCTCCATGTTACAACAGTAGACTTAGGCAAGGGTGAGCCCTCGCAGATTGTGTGTGGTGCTCCTAATGTGGCTGCAGGTCAGAAGGTGATCGTAGCAGACCTCGGTTGTGTGCTCTATGATGGTGATAATGAGTTTGTTATCAAGAAGTCAAAGCTTCGTGGAGTAGAGTCTAACGGTATGATCTGTGCAGAGGATGAGATAGGTGTGGGAACATCTCACGACGGTATCATCGTGTTGCCCGAGGATGCTGTCGTTGGTACTCCCGCTGCAGAGTATTATAACCTTGAGAGCGACTGGCTCATTGAGGTGGATATCACAGCAAACCGTGCTGACGGGCTCTCTCACTGGGGCGTGGCCCGTGACCTCTATGCCTGGCTGAAGAGCAACGGCTATGAGACAAGTCTGCATCGTCCTGACTGCTCTGAGTTCAAGGTGGAGAATCATGACCTGCCTATCGAGGTGGTGATTGAGAATCAGGAGGCCTGCAAACGTTATGCTTGTGTAAGTGTTACAGACTGCGAGGTGAAAGAGTCGCCCGACTGGCTGAAGAACAAGCTGACAACCGTCGGCCTGCGTCCTATCAATAACATCGTGGATATCACCAACTACGTGATGATGGCCTATGGACAGCCTCTGCATACATTCGATGCAGACATGGTAAAGGGTCATAAGATTGTGGTAAAGACAATGCCTGACGGCACACCTTTCCAGACACTCGACGATGAGGAGCATAAACTTTCTGACCGTGACCTGGCTATCTGTAATGCAGAGGAGCCGATGTGTATCGCAGGTGTGTTTGGAGGAAAGGGTAGTGGTACCTACGAGACTACAAAGAACGTGGTTCTCGAGAGTGCCTATTTCCATCCTACATGGATTCGTAAGTCAGCACGTCGTCATGGCCTCAGCACAGATGCTTCATTCCGTTTCGAGCGTGGTGTAGATCCAAACGGTACTATCTATGCTCTCCAGCAGGCAGCCATCCTCTGTAAGCAGCTGGCAGGCGGAAAGATTAGCATGGAGATATGCGATGTATATCCCGAGCCGATGAAGAACGCTGTTGTTGAGCTCAGCTATGAGTATGTACACAACCTCGTTGGTAAGGAGATTCCCGTAGAGACCATCAAGAGCATCTGTGAGAGTCTGGAGATGAAGGTGCTCAGCGAGACCGCTGAGGGCCTGACACTCGAGATCCCTGCTTATCGTGTGGATGTACAGCGTCCTTGTGATGTCGTTGAGGATATCCTCCGCATATATGGATATAATAATGTGGAGATTCCTACTCAGCTGAAGAGCTCACTCGTAATCAAGGCTGATGAGGACCGTAAGCATAAGCTCCAGAATCTGGTTAGTGAGCAACTCGTTGGTGCTGGCTTTAATGAGATACTGAACAACTCGTTGACGAAGACGGCATATTATGAGGGTAAGACGAATGTCGTAAAGATTATGAACCCCCTGTCGTCAGACCTTGGTGTGATGCGTCAGACATTGCTCTATGGCGGTCTGGAGAGCGTTGAACATAATGTGAAGCGTAAGAATGCCAATCTGAAGTTCTTCGAGTTTGGTAACTGTTACTTCTTCGATGAGGAGAAGGAGAATCCTGAGAACCCGATGCAGGCCTATAAGGAAGAGAACTTCATGGGTATCTGGGTTACAGGTAAGCGTGTGGAAGGCTCATGGGCACACCCCAATGAGGATAGCACATATTACGAGCTCGCTGCTTATGTACAGACCATCCTGAGCCGTATCGGCCTGAAGCAGGGTGCCACAGTTCAGAAAAAATCGGAGAATGAGGATTTCTCTGCAGGTATAGTGATTGAGAATCGCGGTGGAAAGAAACTCATCGAGATGGGTGTTCTCTCTAAGAAGCTCCTGAAGCAGTTCGACCTCCAGCAGCCGGTATATTTCGCAGAGCTCAACTGGACTCAGCTGATGAAGGCTACAAAGAAGAACGAGGTAACATTCACAGATATTCCTAAGCATCCCGCAGTAAGCCGTGACCTGGCTCTGTTGGTGGATAACAATGTGGAGTTTGCGCAGATTGAGCAGATTGCACGTCAGACAGAGAAGAAACTCCTCAAGAAGGTAGAGCTCTTCGATGTCTACGAGGGTGACAAACTGCCTGCCAGCAAGAAGTCATACGCTGTGAACTTCATCCTCCAGGATGCTGAGAAGACGATGAACGACAAGCAGATCGATGCCATCATGCAGAAGCTCATCGCCAACATCAAGAAACAGCTCGGTGCTGAACTGCGTTAAAAGATAAAAAAGTAAAAAGGTAAAAAAGTAAAATAGTAAAATTAAACAATGGGAAGAGCATTTGAATATCGTAAGGCAACGAAGCTGAAGCGTTGGGGCCACATGGCCAAGACATTTACAAAGATCGGAAAGCAGATCGCTATTGCTGTGAAGGCAGGCGGTCCAGAGCCGGAGAACAATCCTACACTGCGTGCCATCATCGCTAATGCAAAGCGTGAGAACATGCCGAAGGATAACATCGAGCGTGCTATCAAGAACGCAATGGGTAAGGACCAGAGCGACTACAAGGAGGTAACCTACGAGGGATATGGCCCTCACGGAATAGCTATCTTCGTGGAGACTCTTACTGACAACACCACACGTACCGTTGGTGATGTTCGTTCAGTATTCAATAAGTTTAATGGTAACCTGGGTACTCAGGGTTCTCTGAGCTTCCTCTTCGACCATAAGAGCGTGTTCACTTTCAAGAAGAAGGACGGACTGGATATGGACGAGATGATTCTTGACCTGATTGACTATGGTGTAGAGGATGAGTTTGATGAGGACGAGGAGGAGAACAGCATCACCATCTATGGCGATCCTTCTTCATTCGGTGCCATCCAGAAGCATCTTGAGGAGAACGGTTTCGAGGTGACAGGTGCTGAGTTCACCCGTATTCCAAACGACCTGAAGGATGTTACTCCTGAGGAGCGTGAGACCATCGATAAGATGGTAGAGAAACTTGAGGACTTCGATGATGTCCAGACGGTTTACACAAACATGAAACCCGAATAAAAAATAATCCCCGCCATCCGGCGGGGATTTATTTTTTAATAGTCTTCTTTAGTAAGCACGGTTTCGAACAATACTTTCTTCGGATTTTTCTCAGAACAATAGGTATAGGCGAAGCTATAGCCATTATCCTTATATGTCTTCATCGAGGTAGTATTCTTAAGCATGTCCTTAAGCAGTTTCTTGGCATCGATACTGTCGAGAGAACCTTCTTTGTCGGCTATGCCTGTGAGACGGTAATAGTAGTGAAGGGTATGTGTCGACTTCTCAAAAGTAAGACTGTCCATAATGATGTTCTCGTCCATTTTTGCGGGACAATTCTTGGCGGTGTACTCCTTAGCCTCACGTGCACATCTGTCTTCCAAAGACTCCTGACAAGAGACCATAAACAGGGCCAAAGTGGCAAATACTATTATTTTTTTCATAATTAATGTTTTATTTTGGTTGCAAAAGTACAAAAAAAAACTAAATTATTGGCTATACGAACTATTTTTTGTAACTTTGCAGTTCAAAGATTGATATTACTAAATGAATCATATAAGAAACTTTTGTATCATTGCGCATATTGATCACGGCAAGTCAACCTTAGCCGATCGAATGCTGGAGTTCACAAAGACTATCCAAGTCACCGAGGGACAGATGCTCGATGACATGGATCTGGAGCGTGAACGTGGTATCACAATCAAGAGCCACGCCATCCAGATGGAGTATATGCACAATGGTGAGAAATATATACTTAATCTTATCGACACTCCGGGACATGTGGACTTCTCATACGAGGTGAGCCGCTCTATCGCAGCCTGCGAGGGAGCTCTCCTGGTGGTGGATGCCACTCAGGGAGTTCAGGCACAGACCATCTCCAATCTCTATATGGCTATCGACCATAACCTGGAGATTATACCCGTTATTAATAAGATAGACATGCCTTCGGCAATGCCCGACGAGGTGGAAGATGAGATAGTGGACCTTATCGGTTGTGACCGCTCGGATATTCTCCGCGCTTCAGGAAAGACTGGTGAGGGTATCGAACAGGTGCTCGATGCTATCGTAGAGCGTATACCTCATCCAGTGGGTGATGAGAAGGCTCCGCTTCAGGCACTAATCTTCGACTCTGTGTTCAACTCCTTCAGGGGAATCATCGCATACTTCAAGATTGTGAATGGTGTCATCCATCAGGGTGATCACGTGAAGTTCTTCAATACAGGAATGGAGTATGATGCCGACGAGGTGGGAGTGCTCAAGATGGATATGGTGCCTCGTAAGGAACTGCGTACAGGTGACGTAGGATATATCATCTCCGGTATCAAGAACTCAAAGGAGGTGAAGGTGGGAGATACCATCACTCAGGTGGCTACTCCCTGTGATGCTGCCATCGAGGGATTCCAGGAGGTTAAGCCGATGGTGTTTGCCGGTGTGTATCCTATAGACCCCACAGACTACGAGAACCTTCGTGCGTCCCTGGAGAAACTACAGCTCAACGATGCGTCGCTGACATTCACGCCAGAGAGTTCTGTAGCTCTGGGCTTCGGATTCCGTTGCGGATTCTTGGGACTGTTACACATGGAAATCATTCAGGAACGACTGGATCGTGAGTTTGATATGGATGTCATCACCACAGTACCAAACGTTTCGTATATGTGTTATACGAAGCAAGGTGAGGTGAAGGAGGTGCATAATCCTTCGGGACTGCCTGATCAGACGATGATCGATCATATCGAAGAACCGTATATCCGTGCTTCTATCATCACAGCTGCAGACTTTATCGGTCCGATTATGACACTGTGTCTTGATAAACGTGGTGAACTGATAGACCAGCAGTATGTATCTGGTAATCGTGTGGAGCTGCACTTTATGTTGCCTCTGGGTGAGATAGTGATTGACTTCTACGACAAACTGAAGAGTATCTCAAAGGGATATGCTTCGTTTGATTATCATATTCATGGCTTCAGGCCATCGAAGCTCGCAAAGTTGGATATCCTGCTGAATGGTGAGCCGGTGGATGCACTGTCTACTCTGACTCATCAGGATAATGCAGTGACTTTTGGTCGCAGGATGTGTGAGAAACTGAAGGAGCTGATTCCTCGTCAGCAGTTTGATATCGCCATCCAGGCAGCCATAGGAGCAAAGATCATTGCCCGTGAGACAGTAAAACAGGTTCGTAAGGATGTGACAGCAAAGTGTTACGGAGGTGATGTGTCTCGTAAGCGTAAGCTGCTTGAGAAACAGAAGAGAGGAAAGAAACGAATGAAACAGATCGGAAATGTGGAGGTGCCTCAGAAGGCCTTCCTCGCTGTGTTGAAACTTGATTAGAATAATTTGAAAATCTGAATAATAGTAAGACCTATGCCTAATGTTAGTATTACCACAAGAGACGTGGCTCGCGAACTTGCCCGTCGTTACAGTACAATGACTCATGAGGAGCTCGACCTCCTTGAGAGCATTCTTATACCAATGAAGTTTGCGAAGAACGAGATGATTCTCCGCGAGGGAGAGACGTGTACGAATATCTATTGGGTTGTCAAAGGACTGGTGCGTCAGTTTTATTATAAGAACAGTAAGGAACTGACGGAGTATATGGCAACAGAAAACAATATTGTGATGTGTATTGAGAGCCTGTTCCGTGAGCAGCCTTCTCAGTTGCAGATTAAGGCTCTTGAACCAACGGTACTTATCGCATTGCCAAAGGCAGACCTTGAGGCTGTGGCGATGAAGAGTGTGAACATACAGATTCTGTATCGTAAGATTCTTGAGGAGTCGCTGATACTATCCCAGCATCATGCTGATATGCTGCGCTTTGAGAGCGCTCAGGATCGTTATGCCAAGCTGGTGAAGAATCAGCCTCAGCTGGTACTCAGGGCTCCGTTGGTATATATCGCAAGTTATCTGCAGATGACACCAGAGACTCTTTCTAGAGTTCGCACAGCAACACTGATGGAAGGGAAATAGAGTGATCTATACATCTTGGCAGCTCCTCCTGATAGTGGGTAACATATATCAGAGTGACCTCAGGATTCTTACAGTAATCATCAACGATATCCTTTACCATCTTACGGTTAATGTCATCAAGACCATGAAGGGGCTCATCGAGAATCAGAAGGTCGGGCTCTTTTACAAAGGCCCTTGCTAATAGCACAAGTCGCTGTTCACCGCTCGACATCTCATGGAACTTCCTGTCTTCAAGGTTCCCGATGCCAAAGACTTTGAGCCATTTGCGGCATTGTATCTTCTCATCCTCTTTGGGTCGAGTATATAGTCCTATTGTATCTTTCAGACCACTTGCCACAATCTCTATCGAAGGGATGTTCTGCTTATAACTGCGATGCATCTCGGGAGATACGTATCCGATATGTTTCTTGATGTCCCATATGCTCTCTCCCGAACCTCGCTTATGCCCGAACAAGGAAATATTACAAGCATAACTTTGTGGATTATCCGCACATACAAGGGAGAGTAGGGTGGACTTTCCGCTTCCATTCTGTCCCGACAGCGCCCAGTGCTCTCCCTGCATAACTGTCCAGTCAAGATCCTTAAGGATAGTCCTCGCACCATAGCGGATGGTGACGTGGTTGAAGTGAATGATGGGGAGGTTAGAGTTTAGAGTGTAGAGTGTAGAGTTCTTGCTACCGGAGGGACGCAAGAACTCTCCACTTTCCACTCTCCACTTTCCACTATTCACTTTAGGCATCACTCGTAAATCCTTTACCTCCACAATATGCGTAATAAACTCCGGTATTTCATCCGTCTTGGCAAGCACCAGTATTATCTGCAGCTCTTGCTCCTGAGCAAGCATCCTAAGTAACTCTTTGAGCTGTTCTCTTGTATCCTTATCCAGACCGATAAACGGATTCTCCATTATCAGCACCTTCGGATTGGTAAAGAGCGATGATGCCAGCTTGTATTTCCTCAGTTCTCCACTCGACAACAGAATGATATATTTGTCGAGCAAAGGCTCAAGATGAAATATCTCATATATATGTTTCTGTAGTGCTCTGCGCTCGGGAGTATCTTCTCCAGCCAACTGATAAGCCTCTTCGAGTTTGTTGCCTACAGTAGGTGTCTCCTCGTCTATCTCCATCTGGTTCCAGCGCTGCTGAAGGAAATAGGTCCTGTCGTTATCTCCTCCGTAAGTATCGCGGAAAGAGATATATTTCAGTTTGTTGTACGGCTCATCAAACCCATATCTCACCATATCGGGAAAAGCAGGATGTTTGCCTGTGAGCATATCCACAAACATGGTCTTTCCTGCACCATTCCTTCCGATGATGGCTATATGTTCACCTTCCTCCAAACAGAAGTTTACAGGCTCAGCCATCGACCACTCGGGTTTTCGGGCCATTGCATTGATGAGTTCAATCGTCTTCATTCTTTGTCTTACGCTTAGAAACTTTGTCTTGGTTCTTGTTAATAAAGTCCTTCCACCCGCGATATTTAACATCACTCTCAGGACGGCCCATCTGGAGATAGTGGCAATAGGCAGCGGCAAGAGCGTCGGTGGCATCCATAAACTTTCCCATCTCCTCATTAGGGATCTTCAGTAGTCGCTGTAACATCCCAGCCACCTGTTCTTTCGATGCTCCTCCATTACCCGTAAGAGCCATTTTTATCTTCATCGGAGCATACTCGTGGATAGGTACCCCATGATGGATAGCAGCCGCGATAGCCGTACCCTGAGCCCTTCCAAGCTTTAGCATCGACTGTACGTTCTTCCCGAAGAAAGGAGCCTCAATGGCCATCTCGTCAGGCAGGAAACCATCGATGATGCTTGTTACCCTCTCAAAGATATGTCCAAGTTTCAGATAAGCATCAGGAAACTTCCTCAGGTCGATAACCCCCATAGTCATCATCTGTGCCTTGCCGTCAGTAACCTTCAGCAAGCCATATCCCATGAGATTCGTTCCGGGGTCGATTCCAAGGATGATTTTTTCCATACTTTGAGCTTTGAACTTTGAGCTTTATGATTAGACCATTAACCAATAACCAATGAGCCTATCTGGTAGACGAGGGCGGAGACTATCCAGGCTACTGCTGAAGTGTAGAATGCTGCAAAGCCTGCCCAGCGCCAGGAGCCAGTCTCATTCTTGATTGCTACGATAGTGGCGATACAGGGGAAGTAGAGTAATATAAATATAAGGTACGCGTACGAGGCCAACGGGGTTATTCCCTCTTTCATCATTGCCTGACGCAGATGGGTATATTTCTCTGTATCTTCGCTGAAGTCATCATCTTCACCAAAGGAGTCATCACCAGAGTAGAGCACACCGATAGAAGAAGCCACAATCTCCTTTGCGCCAACACCACAAATCAGACTGACATCAAGTTTCCAGTTGAATCCCTGAGGCATGAAGACAGGCTCTATTGTCTTACCCATACGACCGATATAACTCTGTTCCTGCTGTTGTTCGCGTGACAGCTCTTCATTATGTGGGAAATATCCTAAAGCCCATACGATGATGGAGGCCACAAGGATGATACCTCCCATCTTCTTCAGATACTCCTTACCTTTCTCCCAAGTGTGACGCATGATGGCTTTGCCTGTAGGCCAGCGATAGGGTGGGAGCTCCATCACGAAAGGTGTGTCCTCACCTTTGATGACAAGCGAAGAGAAGATCTTGCTGACGATAACCGCTACAACTATTCCTATGACATAGAGCGATAGCATCACCCATGAGCGACAGTGCAGTGAGAAGAATGTGCCTGCTATCATGATATATATCGGCAGACGGGCTGAGCAACTCATAAAGGGCAGTATCATCATCGTGATGATCCTTGATCTGCGGCTCTCGATGGTTCTCGTTGCCATAATCGCAGGGACATTACATCCGAAGCCCATAATCAGAGGGATAAACGATTTTCCGTGCAGTCCCATCTGGTGCATCAGTTTATCCATGATGAATGCTGCTCGGGCCATATATCCGGAGTCTTCCATCAATGAGATGAAGAAATAGAGTATCAGGATCTGTGGGAGGAATACTATAACACTTCCCACACCACCTATCACTCCTTCTATGAGCATTGCCTTCAGTGGTCCGTCTGTCATCGTGGCTCCGATATAGTCTCCTAACCAGGCAACACCTTCCTCTATCCAGTCCATAGGATACTGACCCAGAGAGAATGTTGTCTGGAACATCACGAAGAGTATCATGAAGAATATCGGAAATCCGAAGTACTTATGCGATAGCACTGCATCTATCATATGAGTGGTGTGATAGGTGTCTTCCTTGCTTCCGGTCTTATATCCAGCCTCTCTGAGTGCACCATTAATAAAACCGTATTTGGCATCCATGATAGCCGTCTCAGAGTCGTTGCCTGTCTCTTCCTTAACACGTGTTGAGGCTTTGTCGCGCTCTGTGGTGAGGTTGTGGAAGTCATGCATACGATTCTCTCCCTGCATGTGATGCCCCAGATAGTCGAGCACCTGACTGTCATGTTCCAGAAGCTTCAGCGACAGATATCGGGTAGAATAGTGCTGGGTGATATGTTCATCAGCCTTGAGGTATTTCTGGATATGTGCGATACCGTCTTCTATTTCATGGCCATAGTTGATATGCAGGTGACGTGCAGCCTTGCTTGTACCCTCATATACCTGAATGACAGCCTTGAAGAGCTCCTTTACTCCATCACCATTCTTAAATGAGGTGGGAATCATCGGCATACCAAACAACTTGCTCAGTGTCTCGATGTTAACATTGTCGCCTCTTCGCTCAAACTCATCATACATGTTCAGGGCACAAACCATACATATGTTCATATCCACCAACTGAGTGGTGAGATAGAGGTTACGTTCAAGATTTGAGGAGTCGATGACGTTTATTACCACATCAGGCATTTTCTCTGTGAGATGCTCTCTGACATAGAGTTCCTCTGGGGAATAACAGCTCAGAGAATATGTTCCCGGCAGGTCGGTGAGGTTAAACTCATATCCGAAGAACGATGCATGAGCCTCTGTGGCATCAACAGTGACACCGGAGTAGTTTCCCACATGTCCGTGAGCTCCGGAAGCGTAATTAAAGAGTGATGTCTTTCCACAGTTAGGGTTACCTACGAGGGCAACGTTGATAGTACGACGCTCTTTCTTTGCGATGTGCTGGAGGTAGTCGTCTTCGTGGAGTGGAGAGTGTAGAGTGGATAGTTTAGAGTTTGCTACCGCTCCGCAGGATTCTTCAATGATAGAATCTGCAGCGGTAGCAAACTCTAAACTATCAGTTCTAAACTCTAAACTACTAACAACTTCAATCATCTCTGCCTCATGATGCCTGAGACTTACCTCATAGCCCATAAGTTTATACTTCACAGGGTCTTGCAGTGGAGCATTAAGCAACACCTCCACTTCTTTGCCTTTGATGAATCCCATCTCGATGATTCGTTTACGGAATCCGCCATGTCCTAACACTTTGACGATAATACCTTTCTCGCCAGTCTTTAAATCCGATAGTTTCATAACGCCTGCAAAGTTACGGATTATTTTTGTGCAACTTGGTTGCAACAATGGTCAAAAGGCTCAAAATACCTAAAAGTAGGTATCTTAAGCCTCTGCTTCAGCCTCAAAGTAATTCTCGAGCTCTGCCTTTGCACTTCCCTCATTGTTGGGCAGGTCGCGAATGATCTGACCTTTCTCCAACAGGGCTATACGTGTAGATATATCTACTGTATGTGCGAGGTTATGACTCGATATCAGCAGTGTGGCGTTGTTCTGTTTGGCATAGTCAGTGAGCACATGCTTCAGTACATTCTGCGATGACGGGTCGAGGAAGTTGAATGGCTCATCGAGAATCACGAGCTTTGGTCTCATGAAGAGGGCAGAGATGATACCTACCTTCTGTTTGTTACCGGCAGAGAGGTTACGTATCAGTTTCTTCTGTCCGAAGATCTCTCCTCCGGCAAGTTTCTCAAAGTCCTTCAAGCGCTCATCCACCTGTTCCTGAGGGATATTGTTGATCTTGCCCAGGAAGGCGAAATACTCCTCTGGGGTGAGGAAGTCGATGAGGAAGCCGTCATCGATATATGCCCCAGTGTTGTCTTTCCATTCCTCACTGTCGGCAGGGTTGATGCCATCGATGGTTACTGTTCCCTCATCAGGCTTCAACAGGTCGAGAATCATCCTGAACAGTGTGGTCTTACCGGCACCATTGTTTCCAACCAGTCCGAGTATATCTCCATCGTTCACCACAAACTCTGGGATATCACTCGCTACAGTCTTTCCAAATGCCTTCTTTAAATTATTAACGGATATCATATTTTCATTTATCCTTTATCATTTAAACGATTCCTTTGCCATGACAGTTCTTAAACTTCTTTCCTGATCCACAAGGACAAGGATCATTTCTTCCAGGAAGCTTGTCCTTGATGATTGGTGTACGAGGCTGTTGTGCTCGTGTATCATGCTGAGCTGCTGCCTGTTGGTTCTTGTCAACAAGCTGTTCCTCGCCCACCTGTTGCTTTGACTCAGTATACTGCTGACGCTGTGTCCTCTGTTCAGGAGCAGCCTCCTGAACCTGTTGCATCTCAGGAATCTGTGCACGGGTGAGGATGCTGCAGATACGGTTATACATCTCATTGATCATAGCATCCCATACCTTTGCACTCTCAAGTTTGAAGATCAGGAGCGGGTCTTTCTGCTCGTAAGATGCATTCTGTACTGAGTGCTTCAACTCATCCAACTGACGGAGGTTCTCCTTCCATGAGTCGTCGATGATATGCAGGAGGATACTCTTCTCAAACTCCTTCACAACACTCTTAGACTCTGTCTCGTAGGCCTCCTTGAGGTTACATGGGATATTAAACATCCTTCTTCCATCAGTGATAGGTACCATGATACGCTCGTACATATGTCCCTGATTCTCATATACCTGTTGGATGATAGGCTGGGCAACAGTCTGTATACGCTCTGTCTTACGGTTGAAGTTGCCGATGGCAGCCTGGAAGGCATTCTCTGTTAGCACGTCTCTTGGCTGGTCGATAAACTCTTCGCTTGTAAATGGAACCTCCATAGAGAGAACATGCATAAACTCTTCCTTCACTCCCTGATAGTCACCGGAGTTCTCGATGATATTCACTACACGGTCCCAGATGATGTTTGAGATATCCATACCGATACGCTCACCCATAAGAGCATGACGACGCTTCTCATAGATTACGGTACGCTGTTTGTTCATCACATCATCATATTCGATAAGACGCTTACGGATACCGAAGTTGTTCTCCTCAACCTTCTTCTGTGCTCTCTCGATACTCTTGGAGATCATTGGTGATTCGATCATCTCACCATCCTTGAATCCTAAGCGGTCCATCACTGAGGCAATACGCTCAGAGGCAAACAGACGCATCAGCTTATCCTCGAGAGATACATAGAATACAGAACTTCCCGGGTCTCCCTGACGACCTGCACGACCTCTTAACTGACGGTCTACACGACGGCTCTCATGACGCTCTGTACCGATGATGGCAAGACCTCCTGCTGCCTTTACCTCAGGAGAGAGTTTGATATCGGTACCACGACCAGCCATGTTGGTAGCGATGGTGACAGCACCCTTACCATTAGTGCTCTGACCTGCGAGAGCAACGATGTCTGCCTCCTTCTGGTGCAACTTGGCATTCAGCACCTGGTGGGGGATACCTTCTCTCTTACCTGTCTCTGGATTAACATACATATCGAGCATACGACTCAGAAGCTCTGAGATCTCCACAGATGTAGTACCAATCAGAGTAGGACGACCGGCATCTCTCATTCTTACTATCTCATCGATTACGGCCTTATATTTCTCACGGGCAGTCTTGTATACTCGGTCATCCTGGTCATTACGGATAACAGGACGGTTGGTCGGAATCTCAACAACATCGAGTTTGTAGATATCCCAGAACTCACCAGCCTCAGTAGAGGCGGTACCTGTCATACCGGCCAGTTTGTGGTACATACGGAAGTAGTTCTGCAGTGTGATAGTGGCGAATGTCTGTGTGGCAGCCTCTACCTTCACATGCTCTTTAGCCTCTACAGCCTGGTGCAGACCATCACTCCATCTGCGACCTTCCATGATACGACCAGTCTGTTCATCAACGATCTTTACCTCTCCGTCGATGACAACATACTCATCATCCTTATTAAACATACAGTATGCCTTCAACAACTGCTGGAGGGTGTGAACTCGCTCACTCTGAACAGCGTAGTGGTTCATCATCTCGTCTTTCTTGTCGAGACGCTCCTGATCTGTGAGACCTGTCTCTGCCTCAAGAGCTGAGAGGTCGGAGGTGATGTCAGGCAATACGAAGAGCTCTGCATCATTAACCTGTTTTGCGAGCCATCCTGTACCCTTGTCTGTGAGGTCACAGGAGTTAAGCTTCTCATCAACAACGAAATACAGTGGCTCAATAGCCTCTGGCATCCTACGGTTGTTGTTCTCCATGTATATCTCCTCGGTCTTCAGCATTCCTGCCTTGATACCTTCCTCAGAGAGATACTTGATGAGGGGCTTGTTCTTTGGCAGAGCCTTATGAGAACGATAGAGCGACAGGAATCCTGCATCGAGTTTCTCCTGACCCTCTTTCTTGTTGCCTTCCTCAATGAGTCTGTTACCCTCAGTGATAAGACTCTTTGCCTCAGCAAGATACTGAGTAGCCAACTGACGCTGGACACCTACCAGACGCTCTACCAGTGGCTGATACTCCTCAAACATCTGGTCGTCACCCTTAGGAATAGGACCAGAGATAATCAGAGGTGTACGGGCATCATCAATCAACACAGAGTCAACCTCATCGACGATGGCGTAGTTATGTGAACGCTGTACGAGGTCCTGTGGCGAGATGGCCATATTGTCACGCAGGTAGTCGAAACCAAACTCATTGTTGGTACCGAAGGTGATGTCTGCCTGATAAGCCTTACGACGATCCTCAGAGTTAGGCTGGTGCTTGTCGATACAGTCTACTGAGAGCCCATGGAACATATAGAGCGGCCCCATCCACTCAGAGTCACGCTTAGCCAGATAGTCGTTCACTGTTACCACATGAACACCATTACCTGTAAGTGCATTCAGGAACACAGGGAGGGTAGCCACAAGGGTCTTACCTTCACCAGTGGCCATCTCGGCAATCTTACCCTGATGGAGAACGACACCTCCAAACAACTGTACATCGTAGTGTATCATCTCCCATTTCAGGTCATTACCTCCTGCTGTCCAGTGGTTATGATATATGGCCTTGTCTCCATCGATGGTGATAAAGTCCTTTTTAGGATCTCCGGCCAGTTCTCTATCAAAGTCTGTGGCTGTGACGATCGTCTCTTCGTTCTCTGCGAAACGTCTTGCTGTCTCTTTTACGATAGCAAACACCTCGGGCATCACCTCATCAAGTGCTTTCTCATAGATGTCAAGCACCTCTTTCTCTATCTTGTCGATCTGTGCGAAGATATCTGCACGCTCATCGATAGGTGTATCCTCGATCTTTGCCTTCAGCTCGGCAATTCGGTTCTTCTGCTCAGTAGCAGAACTCTGTACTTGTTGCTGTAACTCCTTCGTACGCTGACGAAGTGCGTCATTGTCTAATGCTTCTATCTTTGGCGACACTGCCTTAACCTTCTCTACGAGTGGCTGGATGAGTTTCATGTCCCTGGAACTCTTGTCACCGAACAATGACTTTAAAATCTTATTAAAATTCATCTGTATATTTTTTATTTTTTTATTTCTTATTTTTAATTTTTTATTTGCTTTGCATAAAGCGGCTGCAAAGGTACAAATAATATTTGTAAAGTCCAAATGATTTTTGGCTTTTTACGTTTATCATTTATTCTTTTAAAATAGTGGCTCTGCGGAACAGGCATTGGGAGCCCTGATACGTATTGCTTTAGCAATTGTAGGTGCAATACGGTCTGTGGTGACAGCTGTCTTTACCTTCTCAGCATTGATGCCTGCACCATAGAAAATGATAGGGAACTGTGTGTATGAAGCCCTGGAGAGATGATTCTCCTGGGTACTCTCGTTGAGTATCCTCCAACCGGGGGATACCTCAATCATAATATCTCCGTTGTGTTCTGGATGAAATGCGTTTCTTACCTTCTCAATCTGTGGGTTGTTGCTGCTAAGCAACTGCAGAGCAGTATATACATTCCTTACTCCCTCTAACTGTGATATAAACTCCTGGGCTCTCTGTCCAGCATCGGTGAGACTGATCCTCTTGCTCTCTAATAGCTTGTGATTCAGGTACAACTGGTTTCTGAATGATGTCTCCACATATCTTCCTTGTCCCCAGATAGCACCGAAGTACATATTGAGGAGATTGGCTGTACGCTCCATAAAGAACGTGCCAGAGGGGATACGGTATTTTGCGTAGTCAGAGTCTTCTTCATCGCTATAGCCTGTACTTGTGATGACAAACAGCACGTGTTCAGAGCCTAACTTGGTCTGCAGGCTTTTTATCAGTCTGGCAATCTCTCTGTCGAGTCTAACATATGTGTCCTGTAGTTCTAACTGACATTCTGACACTGGCTTATGATCAAACGTTCCTGCGTAGTAGGTGATACACAACAGGTCTGTAATCCGGTCATAGCCAAGAGTGTTGTTTGTTACGCATTGCAGAGCCGTCTCTGTGACATCGGCATTGATGAGTCCAGATGCCTGGTATTCTATGAATTTTCTTTCACCTTTGAAGATGTGCTTGAATGGTTTCTGGTCTCCAATATGCTGGTAGTAATTAAACGTGCCAGAGAGTTCTATGATGGGTTCCCAAAGAATCTTTTTTGTGTTGACGGATGGTGATCGTAACTCGTTGTTAGCCAGTAACCATTGTGGTACTTGGTTAAAGTAGTATGTACTTCCTTTCCATTGGCCTGTATAAGTGTCCAGCCATATAGCTCCGTCAGCAGCATGACCTGCTGAGAGAATGGCGGCATCTTGTTGTGGGGCAATAGCGAAAACTTTTGCCAATCCTTGTGTGGCGGCCTTTAGTTCATCGCCCAAGGTAGATACCTGAATCTGAGCAGGCGAGGGGAGTCCCTGTTGCTTTGAATCGTCGGTACAGGAAACAGGACGAAGGCTCTCTTTGTTCAACCACTGGCTTCCGTTTATCCCGTGATAATATGGCGATACACCGGTTATAACTGACGTAATGGCAGAGGCTCTGTCCATGCCTGTAAAGGGGTAGTAGGCATTCTCGTATACCAACCCTTCCTTAAGCAGTCTCTTCAGTCCCTCCTGGCTGTATAGGGGGGAGAAAGCGTCAAGGTAGTCTGTCCTCAGCTGGTCTATGTTGATATTCACCACGAGTCTTGGGGCATACTGTATCTTCTCCTGTCCTGAGGCTTCTGTGTAGAACCCCAGCACTGCCAACATCGTTATATATAAATACCTATTTCGCATATCTTATCACTATTCTACTAAGCAAACATAGTGCCAAACTCCAAATCCCCTCCGGATAAGACTGCCAGATGCCTCCTAAGGCATAAAGCACGATCATTACTGCCAGAACCTTAAACCAAGTGTTGCGGCCCTTTATAACCGATGGGATGAAGAACAGCGGCAGAGGGTTGAACAAAAGTATATTCAGGTTTATCGATGTAGTGGGGTGCTGTGAGAATATCATCACAGTGAGCAGCAGACCTATAAGGCCTTCAACTGCCATAAGCGTCACATCCCACCCAATAAACCTCTTTTTCTGTTTCCACTCTATAAACAGTATACCGAGCGCTAACAGAACAATAATCATCGCAACCTCTGTTGGCGACAATATCCAGTCGGGCTCTATCATCTGAATACCAGCAGGGGCGATGGTCCTATGTTCTTTTACCAGTGGTCGATATTCTCCATTGGCATATACCTGAGCCAGTGCCATATCCTGCATGAGGTTCATGGGCAGGAATTCCTGTTCTGTCCTGGCTGTCTTGAAATCAGCCTTCAGACCTAAGAGTATGTCATTGCCGAATCTGCTCCAGTCGTGATTGCGATTGCACTCTCGTACGATTTCTCTGAATGTTGGAGCATACTCGTCTCTTTCGGCCCATTGTATCTTTCCATTTAGACTTCGTTCGGTGATATCTCTTGGCCTTGTAGAACAGTTGTCATAGAAGTAATTATACCTATAGACCTTGTTCTCTGGCTTCAAATTATCTGCTAACGCCTTCTGCAGATTCCTTTTTTCATCGTTGGTTAGGTTTATGACCTGTTCTGTTATCGAACATCCCCATTTCTTATAATAAGGTATGAAGTACTCATACTCAATCACCCCTAACTCATAGTCTGTCAGACCAAAGACAAACCTTAGGATGAAAAATGGCTTGTTGAAATTAAACAGTCCCCAGTTGAATACATGATCCTGACCGGCAGTCGGTCCTTCCTTATGCAGATCGTGCCATCTGAGTGCCGAGTGTCCATAGAGGCTGTAAATCTCCTCGTGGGGAGAACAGGTGATGAGACTAACCTCAACAGAGTCCATTGGGTCGATTTCGCTCAAAATGGTGTCATTACTCTCAGATACCGACGAGAGACTGTTTTGTGCACAAGAGATGCTTATCCCACTGATAGTCAGTGATATAAGTATTAAAATCCTCAATTTTATAACCTTTTCTAAATGTTTCACGATGCAAAAATAACTTATATTTTTGAAGAAAAAGCCATTATTTCGGTTTTTTTTCAATAATTTTGCACCCTGAAATAAAAATTGTAAGATGTCACGTATATCATTTATCATTTATAATATGTCATTTAAGTCGATAATAGCCCCTTTGGCGTTCATTTGCTCTTTGTCGGCTTTTGCCCAGGGAGGCACCGTCTCTCCTTACAGTCAATACGCCTTTGGAGAACAGGCAATCGGCGGAGGATCATTCAACCGTGGGATGAACGGTCTTGGTATCGCTCTTTATAATGGAGCTCAGGTAAATCCGTTAAACCCTGCTTCATACGCAAATGTCGACTCTTTGACGATGCTTTTCGATATGGGTCTCTCTGGTCAGATAACCAATTTCAACGAGAACGGTACCAAGAAAAATGCTCGTCAGGCAAGTTTTGAGTATATCCTAGGTTCTTTCCGTGCATGGAAGAACATCGGTGTTACCTTCGGATTGGTACCAATGACAAATATCGGATATGAATATACCAACTCCTCCAAACTTGACGACTCGAATAAAACCACAGTTGAGACCGTCCATGGTGGAGAAGGTGGTCTGCATAAGCTTTTCCTTGGAGTAGGTGTAAAACCGATAAAGAACCTTGCTATTGGTGCTAACTTCGGATATATCTGGGGTGAATTGGAAAGGGGTGTAGTAACTACTTCCGTTAATTCACTTAACAGTCTTCATAAGTTGCTCCTAGCTAATGTGAATAGTTACAATATCGAGGTTGGAATGCAGTATTATCAGCCGATAGGCAAGGAGGATATGTTGACTGTCGGAGCCAGATACACCCTTGGCCATAAACTTGGAGCCGACCCTGAGTGTATGATTATCTCCACCAACTCTCAGATATCTAAGGCTGATACCACCAGAACGACAATCAGCAATGGCCTTGAGTTGCCTCATGCCTTTGGTGCAGGTATCTCCTACAAACACGGCACACAGTGGCTGATAGGTGCCGATGTTGAGGCTCAGCTCTGGGGGAAAACCAAGTATCCAGACTATGCCGGTGGCACGTACTCGTTGAAGAGTGACCTTCTCAGCAACTGTTATCGCTTTACAGTAGGTGGTGAGTTGTGTCCTCGCTGGAACTCCAGGAATTTCTTCCATCGCATCCGATATCGCGTAGGTGCGGGTTATACTACACCTTATTATAAAATAAATGGCCAGGATGGTCCTCGTGAGATAAGTGCTACCATCGGATTTGGTATTCCCATCATGAATGCGTATAACAACCGTTCATTCCTTAACATCAGTGCCCAGTATGTCAACAACTCTGCCACGGGTCTTATCAAGGAGAATACCTTCAGAATCAATATCGGTCTGACATTCAATGAGAAGTGGTTCGCTAAATGGAAGGTAGAATAAATGAAAAGTAGAAATATTTTTTTTATTTTTTATTTATTATTTATTATCTCCTCCTGCACGAAAGTGCAAGAGCACACCGCTCCTGCGGTCTATGATCGTGACTCTGCCTCTGTGATGACCAGCTATGGCGTTAATACCCTTATCAGTGACTCTGGAGTAATCAAATACAAGATTGTAACAGAGCGATGGGATGTGAATACTGTCAGGCAGCCATCGCGATGGACATTTGAGAAGGGAGTATTCTTCGAACAGTTTGACGAGAAGTTCCATACTGAAGGGTATATCCAGGCCGACACTGCCTGGTACTATGACCAGAAGAAGCTCTGGCATCTTCGTGGAAGGGTTCGTATCCGTAATGTCAATGGTCTCATCTACGAGTCTCAGGAACTCTTCTGGGACGGTCTCAGACACGAGCTCTATTCAAATGTGTTCTCTAAGGTGACCACTCCTGAGCGCACGTTACAGGGTACGTATTTCCTTTCTGACGAGCGTATGACTCACTATACGGTCTCCAATTCCAAAGGTTCTTTCACCACCGAGTCGATGGAGCAGAAGGGCGAATCGTCTTCTACTCCTCCAGACACCTCTCAGGTGGAGCAAACCCCTCTTCGTCCTCGTCTGGAGAAGCACTCCCGCACCACACAATAAATATGACTTCCCTGATTATCGCCATAATAATATCGATGCTTTTCTCTGCATTCTTCTCAGGGATGGAGATTGCTTTTGTTTCTTCCAACAGGATGTTGGCAGAGATGGATCGTGAGAAACATGGTATCTCGCAAAAGGCATTGGATATCTTCTACCAGCACCCGAGTAATTTTGTGTCAACGATGTTGGTGGGCAATAACATAGCCCTTGTCATCTATGGCATTCTCTTTGCCCAGATTTTCGACCAGACACTCTTTGCCCCTCTGAACGATTCGGGTAGGGTGATATGCGATACTTTGCTCTCTACGGTGGTAGTACTTTTTACAGGTGAGTTTCTGCCAAAAACCCTCTTCAAGAGCAACCCCAACAAAATGCTCACTTTCTTTGCGCTGCCTGCATGGTTGTGTTATGTGGTGCTCTATCCTATATCTAAGTTTGCCACACTGATAGCAAAAGGTATACTACGCATCTTTGGGGTACACATGGATAAGAACATCGCTGATAAGGAGTTTACTAAGGTCGATCTCGATTATCTGGTGCAGTCATCTATAGATAATGCCAAGGATAACGAGAAAATCGGAGAGGAAGTGAAAATCTTCCAGAATGCCTTGGATTTCTCAGAGACAAAGGTTCGTGACTGTATGGTTCCGCGTACGGAGATCGATGCCATAGAGGATATCTCGACCGTAGAACAGCTGATGCAGACATTCGTTGAGTCGGGTCACTCTAAAATCCTTGTCTATCACGAAGATATCGATCACATAATAGGTTATATCCATTCCTCAGATATGTTTGCCATTGACCATGGAACATTGACTATTGACCATTGTGAGAACCTGGTGCGTAAGATCAGTTTTGTTCCAGAGACGATGTTGGCTCAGAAGCTGATGAAACAGCTGATGGCAGAGAAACGCTCTCTGGCTGTGGTTGTGGACGAGTTTGGAGGCACCTCTGGTCTTGTTTCATTGGAGGATATCATGGAGGAGATAACCGGTGAGATCGAGGATGAGCACGATAACACAAATCTCGTGTCAAAGAAACTGGATAATGGAGAGTATATTCTCTCTGCGCGTCTGGAGATAGAGAAGATCAACGAACAGTTTGATCTTGACCTCCCTGAGAGTGATGATTACATGACCCTTGGAGGACTGATTCTGCATGAGTACCAATCATTCCCAAAACTCAACGAAGTAATCAGAATTGCACAGTTTGAGTTCAAAATCATTAAGAATACGGCGACAAAAATAGAACTTGTCCGCCTAAAAGTGGTCGAATAAGCGAAAATTCCCTAAAATTTTTGCTCAATTCAACAAAAAATAGTAATTTTGCAGCCGCTTTGTGCATACATACGTGTGAATAATAAAAATAAAATATAAAATAATTTAAAAATGGCAGCATTAGGAAAAATTAGAAAAAGAGGCGTGACTCTGGTGATTATCATCGGTCTCGGCCTTTTCGCCTTTATCGCTGAAGAGGCTGTTCGCAGTTGCGAGGCAACAAAGAACCAGCAGCGTCAGCAGATTGGCGAAGTGTTAGGAAACAAAGTAAACGTACAGGAATTCCAGTCACTCGTTGACGAGTATCAGGAGGTGATGAAGATGACTCAGGGTCGTGAAAACTTCTCTGAGGAGGAGCTCAACCAGATCAAGGATCAGGTATGGAACCAGTACATCACCGAGCAGATTATCGCCAAGGAGGCAGGTAAGATTGGTCTTACCGTTACCGACGAGGAGATGCAGAACATTATGAAGGAGGGTACCAACCCCATGTTGATGCAGAGTCCTTTCGTAAACCAGCAGACAGGTCGTTTTGATGCTACTCAGCTCACCAAGTTCCTGGCTGACTATAAGAAGAACGCTTCTAACCCTCAGCTCGCTGAGTCATATGAGCGTATCTACAAGTACTGGCAGTTCATTGAGAAGCAGCTTCGCACTCAGACTCTCGCTCAGAAGTACCAGAGCCTGATTGCAGGTAGCCTCCTCTCTAACCCTGTATCTGCAAAGATGTTCTTCGAGGGTCAGAACAAGGAGAGCGATATCCTTCTTGCAAGTCTTCCTTACAGCAGCATCAACGATAACGACGTACAGGTATCAGATGCTGACCTGAAGGCCAAGTTCGAGGAGCAGAAGGAGCAGTTCAAGCAGACCGTTGAGAGCCGCGACATCAAGTATGTTGGTTTCCAGGTTGTTGCTTCAGCAGCCGACCGTGCAGAGCTGATGAAGTCCATGAGCGATGCAAGTGCAAAGCTCGAGAGTGGTGCTAACGCAGCAGAGGTTGTACGTAAGGCTCAGAGCCAGTTCCCTTATACTGGCATCGCAGCTACAAAGCGCGCTTATCCTTCTGACATCGCAGCAAAGCTTGACTCAATGAGCGTTGGTCAGACCACAAAGCCTTTCGAGACAAAGTCTGACAATACTCTCAACGTTGTTAAGCTCCTTGCCAAGACTCAGGCTCCTGACTCTATCGAGTATCGTCAGATCCAGGTGGCAGGTGCTACTCCTGAGGCAGCAAAGAAGACTGCTGACAGTATCCTCGTAGCCCTTAAGGCAGGTGCAGACTTCGAGGCAACAGCCAAGAAGTATGGTCAGGAGGGTGCAAAGCAGTGGCTCACCTCTGCTATGTACGAGAACGCTACCACTTTGGATGAGGACAGCAAGAACTACCTTAACAGCATCCAGACTCTTGCAGTCAATGATGTTAAGCTCCTTGAGTTCTCTGCAGGCAGCATCATCCTTCAGGTGACAGCCCGCAAGGCAATGGTCGACAAGTATGATGTAGCCGTTGTTAAGCACACTATCGATTTCTCTAAGCAGACTTATTCTGACGCATATAATAAGTTCAGCCAGTATGTATCTGAGAACAAGACTCTAGCTGACCTCGAGAAGAATGCCGCTAAGTTCGGCTTCCAGGTTCAGGAGCGTAAGGATATGTTCAACAGCGAGCACAATGTAGCAGGTCTCCGTTCTACCCGTGAGGCAATGAAGTGGATCTTCGATGCCAAGGAGGGTGAGGTATCTCCTCTGTATGAGTGTGGTAACAATGACAACCTGCTCGTTGTAGCCCTGACAAAGATCCATCCTGTAGGCTATCGTGACCTCGACGGTGTTAAGGAGATGCTGAAGCAGGAGGTTCTTCGCGACAAGAAGTTCGAGACCCTGAAGAGTAAGCTCGCTGCTGTTAAGACTATCGCTGACGCTGAGAAGGCAGGTGCAAAGGTTGACTCAGTTAACCAGATTACCTTCTCTGCTCCTGTATTCGTACAGGCTACAGGTTCTTCAGAGCCAGCTCTGAGCGGTGCAGTAGCAGTAACAGCCCAGGGCCAGATGTCTAAGGCTCCTATCAAGGGTAATGGTGGTGCTTATGTCTTCCAGGTAGTTAAGAAGGCTGACCGTGAGGGTGCTAAGTTTGATGCCAAGACTCAGGAGAAAATCCTCTCTCAGCAGGCAATGCAGGCAGCATCACGCTTCATGTCAGAGCTCTATCAGAAGGCTAACGTAGTGGACAACCGCTACCTATTCTTCTAAATCAGAAACCCACATTATTTAATATAAAAGAAGTCACCTGTGGTGGAAGAAAAGAGTAAATACAATCCTTTAGAGGATTTGCAGCCGATGAATGAGGAAGAACAGTCGTGGTTCTCTTTCCAGAACCTGTTTGCTGTCCTTGTCATCAATTGGCATTGGTTCATGATGTCGTTTATTATCTTCATCTGTGCAGCATTACTCTATCTCCGATACGCAGAGCCTGTATATAACATGTCTGCGATGATGCTCATCAAGGATGAAGGCAAGAAGGGCAACTCTTCGCAGATAATATCCAATATGCAGGATTTAGGCTTCATGACCACTTCTGTTGGTATTGAAAACGAGATATATATCCTTCAGTCGCGCATCCTGGCCCGTGATGCAGTAAAGGATCTTAAGCTTTACACGGAGTACAGGAGTGTAGGACATATCTCAAAACCCCTGCTGTATGGCAATCAGCCGATGAATGTTGACCTCGATCCGCTTCACCTTGACTCATTAGACAAGGAACTGCTCAAGGGAGTGAACAGCATCAGGATGACTCTTACAAAGGAGGGATCGAAATATGTAGTTCGTGGTAACGAATATTTCAATGGTAAGGAAGGGAATGCTTTTGCGCGAAGCTTCTCTTCCCTGCCAGCTACCTTTAAGATTGGCTTAGGCACTCTTACCTTCACCAAGAATCTTAGTTATGACCTTGTGGAAGGACAGACATGTGAGGTCACCATCAATCCACCGATGCAGGTTGCTGGCAGCTATGTTAAGAGCATGGAGATCAGTCCTGCCAGCAAGCAGACTTCTATCGCTCAGCTCACACTGAAGGATAAGAACATAGAGCGAGGTCTCGACTTCCTTACCCGTCTTGTTACATGCTATAACCTTCAGGCTAATGCAGACAAGAATGAGATAGCGAGGAAGACCGAGGAGTTTATCAATGAGCGTATCTCCAAGATCAACTCAGAGTTGGGATTGACAGAAGGTGCCATTGAGGACTTCAAGCGCCGTAATGCTGTCACCGACATAGGTATCGACGCCTCTTCATCTGTTCAGATGACCAGTCAGTATTCTGCTCAGTTGTCAAAGGCAGATGCAGAGATCAGGATTCTTGATAACCTTCGCGACTATGTGAACAGTCCTAAGAACAAGTATCAGGTTATCCCTTCAAATGTAGGAATGACCGATGCTACCGCCACAGGTCTTATCAACAGTTATAACCAGGCCGTTCAGGATCGTAACCGTCTGCTTAAGGCGGCCAGTGAACAGGCTCCTCAGGTATTGACACTGACAGCCACCATCGAGGAGTTGCAGCAGTCTATCCAGAATGCTCTCCTTCAGGCCCGTCGCTCAGCCGACATCAACCGACAGGGTATACAGTCACAGTATGCCAAGTTTCAGGGTAAGGTGTCTACCACCCCTGTAGCAGAGCGTGTGCTGACTCAGATCGGCCGTCAGCAGGATGTGAAGTCTGGTCTGTATCTCATGCTTCTCCAGAAACGTGAGGAGAACACAATCTCCCTTGCAGCAACAGCCGACAAGGGTAAGCTTATCGATGAGCCTGTATACGAGGGCAAGGTAAGTCCTAAGGGTGCTATCATCCTTCTGGCTGCAGCTATCCTGGGCTTATGTCTTCCTCTGGGTATCATCTTCCTTCTGTCGGTGTTCAGATATAAGATTGAGGGCCATGAGGATCTTGCACGCCTTACCGCTCTTCCAATCATTGCAGATGTTGCAGTCACTACCGACAATGTTAAGGATAAGGCCGGTATCGTTGTAAAAGCCAATAAGAACAGCCTTATCGACGAGATCTTCCGTTCGATGCGTACCAATATCCAGTTTATGCTGAAGAAGGACGAGAAGGTCATCCTGTTTACCTCTTCCACTTCAGGTGAGGGAAAGACCTTCAACGCAGCCAACCTGGCCGTCAGCTTTGCGCTGCTGGGTAAGAAGGTTATCCTCTGTGGTCTCGACATCCGTAAACCGGCCCTGGGCCGTCTGTTTGGTGTGTCCGACCGTAATGAGGGTATCACCTCTCTTCTTGCAATGGAGAAGGTAACCAAGGAAGCGCTCGATTCACAGATTAAGAAGTCTGTCAACGACTTGCAGAATTTTGATATGCTCCTTGCCGGACCTGTTCCTCCAAACCCGACGGAGCTTCTGGCCCGTGATAATTTCGGTGACGTGGTGAATATGCTTCGTGAGAGATATGATTACGTCATCTTCGATACTGCTCCAGTAGGTATTGTAACTGATACTATTCAGATAGGCCAGTATGTCGACGTTACCGTTTTCGTCTGTCGTGCTGACTATACTCCAAAGTCGTCTGTCTCGATGATCAACACACTTACTAAGGAGCGTAAGTTCCCTAATCCGTGTATTGTTCTCAATGGTATCGACATGTCAAAACGTAAGTACGGCTATTACTATGGTTACGGCAACTATGGTAAATACGGCCGCTACGGTAATTATGGAAGTTACTATGGCAATTACGGCAGCTACGGACAGTATGCTGAGAGCCACTATGGAGATAAGAACGACGATTCCATTAAGAAATGATTATTGCAGTAGATTTTGACGGAACAATAGTTGAGAATCGCTACCCTGAGATTGGCGCTGAGCGTCCTTTTGCCATAGAAACGCTTAAGATGATCATTGCCGACCGTCATAGGGTGGTCTTGTGGACCTGCCGTGAGGGAAAGCTGCTCGAGGATGCCATCGAGTGGTGTCGTGAGCGAGGTGTGGAGTTCTATGCAGCCAACCGCGACTATCCTGAGGAGACCACAGACAATAATCCCCATTTTACCCGTAAGCTGAAGGCTGATCTCTTTATCGACGACCGTAATGTCGGCGGTCTTCCCGACTGGGGCACCATCTACCGTATGGTGTCGCGTGGCAAGAAGTGGAGTCATCTTATCGATGAGGCCTATTCTGGAGAGAAGGACTACAGTGATTCCCATCACTCGCATCACCATGGCGCGAAGAAGAGAGGCTGGTGGCCGTTTTAATTTTATTAAATCCGAATAATATGTATAAGAAGTTAAGTTTATTTCTGTTACTTGTAGTATCTGTATTAGTATTCACGTCATGTGGCAGTACTAAGAATGTTGCATATCTTCAGAACAGTGAGACGGTCGACCTGTCACGTTCAGACTTCCTCTACGATGCCCGAATCCTGCCAAAGGATATTCTTACCATCACGGTAAACACCGTCAACCCGGAGGCTGCAGCACCGTTTAACCTTACCGTTGCAACAGAGATGTCTGTTTCTCGTGGTCGTTCGAGTGTGACAAGTAGCGGTCAGACTCTTCAGACATATCTTGTCGACAACAGGGGCTGTATCGAGTTTCCTATTCTTGGAACCCTCGAGGTAGTTGGTCTTACCAAGTCAATGTGCGAGAAGATGATCCACGATAAGATTATGCCTTATCTTAATGAGAATGAGAATCCAGTGGTTACGGTACGAATGTCTAACTATAAGATCTCTGTCCTTGGTGAAGTAGCCCATCCGGGTATGTTCACTGTAGGCAACGAGAAGATCAATATCCTCGAGGCTCTTGCTCAGGCAGGCGACCTCACTATCTATGGTGTCCGCGACAGAGTGAAGCTTATCCGTGAGGATGCAAAGGGTCATAAGGAGATACATACCATCAACCTCAATGATGCCAATATCATCAATTCTCCTTATTATTATCTTCAGCAGAACGATATCGTGTATGTAGAGCCTAACAAGGTTAAGTCTCAGAACTCCCGGGTAGGTCAGGTTACATCTCTCTGGTTCTCTGCCACAAGTATCCTTATCTCGCTGTCATCACTGCTTTACAATATCTTGAAGTAATAATAGTAATAATATGTCAAAGCATCACCATCGTCATCACAAGGATTATGCTACCAGTTTCAAGGAGCGTAATCTTAGGTTAATAGCGATTCAGCGTTTGGCAGGTAAGATATTAAAGATAGTATTGTTTGTTATCACCATCCTTATGGTAATAGCAGTTATAGCTTCACGATTTATACAGTAGCCAGCGGTCCCTTAGCCTGTCGAAGGGCCGCCAAGCTTTCCAAAAATCCCGCCAAATCTCTGGCGGGATTTCTTTTTTTCTCCAAATCTTGAATTTTTTCTTCATTTTATTTGGAAGTAATTTGGAAAAGTATTATCTTTGCACTCGAAAGATACTTTTTTGGTTAATCATTAAATTAAAGAGTCTATGAAAAAATCAATTCTTTTAGCAGGTTTGTTCCTGATGGCTGCCAGTTGCAGCAGCGACGAGAGTGTTAACAACTTAGAGAGTGCTGATGATTTTGCTCCAGTGACGGTGAGGGTAGACGGTTTCTCTGTGGAGCAGAGTGATATTCCTTTGACGCGAGCGACAGCGTTGGCGGATTATAGTGCTATAAAGTTTGTGACACTTGCTTTCTACAGGAGCGATGGTAGTGAGGCGTATAAGCACACACAGGTGAAGAAAGATGGTACCACATACACCACCTTTGGTGAGTTTAGTTGTAATCTTCCTTTGGGTAGTTATACTATGGTGGTGCTTTGTAACGAGGGAGATAATGCAATCACGCTTAGTAGTCCTACCTCTGCTACCTATGGTGAGCAAAAGGTGATGGATACCTTTGCTGCAACCCAGGAGGTGAATATCACGAGTAACAATGCTGTGGAATTAAGTGCTACTCTCAATCGAATCATATCGGCTATTGCTGTTATATCATCGGATGTCAGACCAAATGATGTGACGCATATCAGGATCACGTATTCCGGCGGTGATAAGAGCTTTGATCCGACAACAGGTTTGGCTGCTAATAATAATGGCTTTGAATGTTTCTTGGGTTTTAGTAGTCCCGGTGGTAATACGACTAATATCGGCAGCTATATTTTCCTTGCTACCGACGAGCAGAATGTAGATATTTTAGTAGAGATGCTGAATTCTAATGGTGATGTATTATACAGCCGAAGTGCACAGAATGTCCCATTGAAGAGAAATCGTGTTACTTCTCTGACTGGTACACTGTTTAGTAATACAGGTGTCTCGTCATCGTTCCAGGTGAATGCTGAATGGATTACTGGTATTAGCGTGAACTTCTAAATAGTGAGATAAAAGAAAAAACCGTTGATTCACTGCGAATCAACGGTTCTCTTTTTGTTCATTACGTTCCCCAAGGGTTGGGGCAGGTGAGCGCGTCAGATCATTCTTGCGTTGACCGTCAGAATGCGATAGGTCCATGAACCTATACAGGATGTTGCATCCTTTATCATTTATCATTTCCAAAGGATTTGATCAGTTGCCCGTCTCGAAGCCTCCGCTGCCGACGTTACACGCTTCACGATGTTGCCATTGCAGTCGTAGCAGGTAATCTGGATTGCTGTGTCAGCCAGCTCGTCCTTCAGATCCTGTGATGGGGAGAAGATGATACGACGTGTCTTGATAAGACCGGTCTTCACCTTGTTCACATCCTCGGCAGACTTCGCGCGGAGTCCGAAACGCATGGTTCCCAGTCCGGGCAGTGCCACAGAGTGACCTTTAGTAGCCCACGCCTTGATTACCTCTCCGGCTGCATCACTTAGCGCCAAACGCTTTCACTGTTCTTCTCGAACTTAATGTTCTTTTCAACTGCTTTTACTTTAAGTGCCATAATTTTTAAAAGATTAATAGATTGTGTTGATTATTTTTACTTATCTCTACATCGACTCCGTTTTTGGCTCTCCCTCAGAAACAATATCCCGCGCGCAAAGGAATTTTTGTAGGCTGGGCAGGCCGCAAATTTCATCTTTTTTCATTGACAATGCAAAGGTACAAAAATTTCAGATGCAAAACAAATATTTCTTGTAAGAAAATCATGTCTTTTCCTGATTTTGGTTGACAGTTTTCTATTCTTTTCCTGATGTGGTTGGCATTCGTTTTACTAAGCAGGTTGACAGTTTCCTGGAATTTGGCAGAAGTCCGTGCCGGCCTGCATGGTGCAGTATGTGCTTCATGATTATTCTCTTTTTTGTTTGACTTTCTACTCTTATAGTAGGAGAAAAGTGGAAATATTACATCGAAAATGATGATATTTTGTCTTTTTTGAGAATTTTTGCGAGAAAATGCCTAACTTTACCGCGGAATAACGTAAAACTTATGTGATATGAAGAAGATTCTGTTTATTATTGGTTCGTTGAGGATGAAGTCCTTTAATCGTCAGGTGGCTAATGTTGCTAAGGAAATCATCGGCAATCGTGCGGAAGTGCAGGAATTGGATTATAGTGATCTGCCGCTGCTGAATCAGGACATTGAGCAGCCGGAACCTGCTGTGGTGGCTGGCATTCGGAAGGCTGTTGCTGAGGCTGACGGGCTTTGGATATTTACACCGGAGTACAACATGAGTTATCCTGGACATCTGAAGAATTTGCTTGACTGGATGTCGAGGCCAGTGAAGTTTATAGATTATGGTACACCGACTTGCATCAATGGCAAGCGAGTGGCTATCAGTGGGGCAGGAGGTAAGGCTGCTACTGCAGATTGTCGGAAGAAACTTACAGAACTGCTTACTTTTATGAAGGCTGATGTATTACCAGAACAGGTGGGTATCGCTGTGCCTGCTGAGGCTTGGGGAACCGATGTACTGATGCTAACTGATGAACAAAAGGCACAACTGAAGACGCTGGCAGATGAGCTAATCGGATAGACAAATGACTAAGTGCAAGGAGATTATCGCGTATATGGAGTCGTTGCAAAATGAGGAGCAGCGAGGGATACTTATGGGGTTCTTTAAGACGGGACTTGGTGAGTATGGCTATGGCGATGAATTCTTGGGGTTGAAGGTGCCACAGACTAGAGAGGTGGTAAAGGCGGTGGCGAAGGATATTGCGCTTGATGAAGTGCCAGAACTATTAATGTCGAAATGGCATGAAGTGAGGTTGTGTGGGTTGCTGATACTGGTGGACAAGTTTGAACGGTTGGCGACCAAACGACTTGCAAATGACGAAAAAGCCATTCGTGGACGGGACGAGATATTGATGATGTATCTGAAATATGCTGAGCAAGCGAATAACTGGGACTTGGTGGATTTGTCTGTTCCGAAGATATTGGGACATTGGCTGCTGTTACCATCGGACTTGGGCGTTAGGGACTATAAGCTCAAGGTACTTGATGAATTGGCAGCCAGCATGTGTCTGTGGAAGCAACGCATGAGTATCGTGTGTACTTGGAAGACCTCACAGATGGGGGATCCTTCATGGTGCCTGAGGTATGCTGAAATTCATTTGCATCATCCGCATGATTTGATGCATAAGGCTGTAGGATGGATGTTGAGAGAGATGGGTAAGCGTTGTTCAATGGACTTGTTGCGTGACTTCCTCCGTCAGTATGCCCACGAGATGCCTCGCACGATGTTGCGCTATGCCATCGAGAAGATGTCGGATGCAGAGCGGAAAGAGTGGATGAGTGTAGATGTGTAGTCCCCTTTATTTATTTTTCGATGCAAAAAATGACGGATTTCGATGCTATATGGCGACAACAGGATGAAATTAGAATGGTGGTAAATGCTGTCCTGGGTGAGTGCATCTGGAATTTGGCCTATGATGAAAGGCGTCATTGCCATCATCATTGCCATAATCATCATCTTCTTCATAACTTAGTTTCCTTTTACTTTAATTGTTATTAATCCCTGCATTATAGCCGCCCCTTATCAAGGGGCTCTAAATGTTTCTAATTCTCACTTCTTTGACGTAAAGGAGAGGGCGAAAGTACTTGGATTATTCCTATAATTATGGAGTATTTTCCCTAAATCGCAATAGGGGAAACCCACCCTGAGATACTTAAAGATTGTTGGAAATACGGCTATGGAGCACCGAATATGAGAATTATTCAGTATCTTTGTCCCCATAATTCACACAGTAATAGAATAATATGAGTAAAAGCCGTGAGTTAAATCTACGAGACCTTGGTGGAATAGATGATGTTATTCCCCAAGGGCTGTTTCTGCGTAGTGGCAAACTCAGCATACTCACACCAACCGAATGCGCCGAACTC